>NZ_CP026003.1:888634-1198766 GCF_003086795.1 Stenotrophomonas sp. SAU14A_NAIMI4_5
CAGCGGGAACACCACGATGGCGTAGCCGGGAGCGCGCCGCCACCACGAGACCAGCACCGCCAGCACCATCGCTGCAAAGAACGTCAGCAGCGGATGCTGCGACGTGAACCAGAGCAGGGCGGAGAGGGCGGTGATCATTGTCGGCAGTGTGCGGGCGCCATCCCGGCGCCCGCGCAGGTCCTCAGGCCGACCAGGTGTCGCGCAGGGTCACGCTGCGGTTGAACACCGGCTTGGCTTCGGTGTGGTCGCGGCGGTCGGCGACGAAGTAGCCGGTGCGCTCGAACTGGAACGACTGCTCAGGGGTGGCGCTGGCCGCGGCCGGCTCGACGTAGCCGGTGACGGTGCGGCGCGATTCCGGGTTGAGGTAGTCGCGGTAGGTCTTGCCTTCCGACTCGTCGTCCGGGTTCGGCACCGAGAACAGGCGGTCGTACAGGCGGATCTCGGCCGGCACGGCGTGCACGGCGCTGACCCAGTGGATGGTGCCCTTGACCTTGCGGTTGGCGCCTTCCATGCCCGGACGCGATTCCGGATCCAGCCAGCCGCGCAGCTCGGTGATGGTGCCGTCGGCATCCTTGATCACTTCATCGCAGCGGATGATGCCGGCGCCACGCAGGCGCACTTCGCCGCCCGGCACCAGGCGCTTCCAGCCCTTGGGCGGCACTTCGGCGAAGTCCTCGCGGTCGATCCACAGTTCGCGTGCGAACGGCACCTGGCGGCTGCCGAAGCTTTCGTCCTTGGGGTGGTTGCTGAAGGTCAGCTGCTCTTCGTGGCCTTCGTCGAGGTTGGTCAGCACCAGCTTCACCGGATCGATGACGGCCATGCGGCGCGCGGCGGCACTGTCCAGGTCCTCGCGCAGCGCGCCTTCGAGCACGCTGAAATCGATCAGCGAATTCTGCTTGCTGATGCCCACGCGCTCGGCGAACAGGCGCATCGCTGCCGGGGTGTAGCCGCGGCGACGCAGGCCCTGCAGGGTCGGCATGCGCGGGTCTTCCCAGCCGTCCACCAGCTGTTCGGTGACCAGCGCCATCAGCTTGCGCTTGCTCATCACCGTGTAGTTGATGTTCAGGCGCGAGAACTCGATCTGGCGCGGCTTGGCGGCTTCGCGCGGCAGGCCGGCGTCGACCAGCGGCTGGGTCAGCGCGTCGTCATGGGCGAAATCGACGTTGTCCACGCACCAGTCGTACAGCGGGCGGTGGTCTTCGAATTCCAGCGTGCACAGCGAGTGGGTGATGCCCTCGATGGAGTCGCCCAGTGCATGCGCGAAGTCGTACATCGGGTAGATCGGCCACGCGTTGCCGGTGTTCTGGTGCTCGACATGCTTGATGCGGTACAGGGCCGGATCGCGCAGGTTGATGTTGCCGCTGGCCATGTCGATCTTGGCGCGCACGGTGCGCGCACCGTCCGGGAATTCACCGGCACGCATGCGGCGGAACAGGTCGAGGTTTTCCTCGACGCTGCGGTCGCGCCACGGCGACGGACGGCCCGGCTCGGTGAGGGTGCCGCGGTAGGCGCGCACTTCCTCGGCCGACAGGTCGCAGACGTAGGCCTTGCCCTGCTCGATCAGCTTCTCGGCGGCCAGGTAATAGGTCTGGAAGTAATCCGAGGCGTGGCGCAGCTCGTTCCAGCTGAAACCCAGCCAGCGCACGTCGTCCTGGATGGCGGCCACGTACTCGGGGTCTTCCTTGGCCGGGTTGGTGTCGTCGAAGCGCAGGTTGCAGACGCCGCTGAACTCACCGGCCAGGCCGAAGTTCAGGCAGATCGACTTGGCATGGCCGATGTGCAGGTAGCCGTTCGGCTCGGGCGGGAAGCGGGTCTTGATCGCCTGGTGCTTACCGCTGGCCAGGTCCTCGCGCACGATCTGGCGGATGAAATCGCGCTTCTCGTGGCTGTCGGCGGGGGTCTCGGGGCTGGCGGGGGTGTGCTCGGACATGAGTCGGCGAAAGAGAAAGGCAGAAAGACCAACAGTTTAGCGCGTCAGGGGCGGGGCTGCCCGGTGGCGTCTGCGGTTGCCGGCCAGCGGCCGGCACTACCGCCATCTTCTGGTAGCGCCGGCCGCTGGCCGGCGAACTCACCGCCGGCATTCAGCCCCCGGGCGTATGCTGGACCCCTGTCCCGAGGAGCCGCCCATGCACATCGTGTACAAGGCCGACAATCTGTTCGACGCCCACCTGGTCAAGCACGCGCTGGAGGATGCCGGCATCCCCGCGTTCGTGTTCGGCGAGCAGCTGCTGGGCGGCATGGGCGAGCTGCCGCTGTTCGGCGTGCTGCGGGTCGGCATCCCCGACGTGGCGCGGCCGCAGGCCGAGGAGATCATCGCCGCGTTGGACTTGGGCCAGGGCCCGTCCGACCCCATTTCAGACGCAGACGATTGGGCCGGACAGCCGGCGTAGGAGCGCATCATGTTGGGAATCAGCCAGGGCATCCTCGGCATCGGGGCCTTCAAGCAGCGCCTGCCGCGCCCGGAAGAGGCGCTGCCGGGCCGCGACCAGCCGCTGCCGCTGCACAGCAACCAGCACTTCGTGAACAGCCATCCGCTGAAGGACCGCTTCGCCGGCCTGCAGCAGATCCGCTTCGCGCTGGGTTGCTTCTGGGGCGCCGAGCGCAAGTTCTGGACCGAGCCGGGCGTGTACAGCACCTCGGTCGGCTATGCCGGTGGCGTTACCCCGAACCCGACCTATGAAGAGGTCTGCTCGGGCCTGACCGGCCACACCGAGGTGGTGCAGGTGGTGTTCGACCCGGCGGTGGTGAGCCTGGAGCGGCTGATGCAGCTGTTCTGGGAAAGCCACGACCCGACCCAGGGCATGCGCCAGGGCAACGACACGGGCACCCAGTACCGCTCGGCGATCCACGCCACCGACGAGGCGCAGTACGCGGCGGCGCTGGCCAGCCGCGAGGCCTACCAGGCGCAGCTGAACGCGTCCGGCTACGGGCCGATCACCACCGAGATCGTGTATCCGGCACCGGAGTACTACTACGCCGAGGATTACCACCAGCAGTATCTGGCGAAGAACCCGAACGGGTATTGCGGGATTGGTGGCACCGGCGTGAGCTGCCCGATCGGGCTGGATGTGGAGGCCCCGCGCTGACGCGCGGAGGTCCGCCTGCGGCGGGCAGAAGCCACAGCCTGGTAGAGCCGACTGTTAGTCGGCTGAACTACAAAGCGGCTCTGGGTTGCTGATGGTTGGGTGGGGCGGTGTGGGTTGCCAGGACACGCCGTAAACCCATCCTTGGGGGCTCGATGGCGCCATCCATGGCGCCAACGGTCCTGCCAACCCACACCGCCCCACCCCCGACAGTTTCCCGGTGACGGTGGGCAAGAGCATTGGGTTTCTGACGAACTGATGGAAAAGAAAAAGGACGCGGCTTTCGCCGCGTCCTTTTTCTTTGGTTCTGCAATGCCTTTGTAGAGCGGAGCCATGCTCCGCTGCGAGCAAGCGAAGCGCGCGACCCGCGTTTGCTCTTCTTTCTTTCTTCCGTGGCGGGCGGCCACAGGAAACTGTCGAAGGCAGGGCGGGTGGGTCGTGCAGGGACGTGAGCCGCATGGATGCGGCGACCGAGCTTACATGGACGTACTTGCAGCGTCCCCTGCACGGCCCACCCGCCCTGCCAACCGCAAGACCCAGCGCGGCTGTTGCTCTTGCAGTCAGTCGACCAACGGTCGACTCTACCCAGCCGAACAGCCCGCCACGAGGGGCTCAGCCGTTCGCCGCAATCACAGTTCCGAGCGGATCCGCTCGCGCAGCGCCTGCAGATCCTTGGCAAACGCATCGATACCCGTCGCCAGCTTCTCGGTCGCCATCGGGTCCGCCGCCAGGTCCGCCGCGAACTTCGCCGCGTCGATCGGAGTGACCGCCACGCCGTCGGCCGCACCGGCCACCAGCTTGCGCGGCAGCTCGCCGTGGTCGGCGTCCAGCTTCTCCAGCAGGTCCGGCGAAATCGTCAGGCGGTCGCAGCCGGCCAGCGCTTCGATCTGCGCGGTCGAACGGAACGAGGCACCCATCACCACCGTCGGCGAACCGCGGCGCTTGAATTCGGCATACACGCCGCGCACGAACTTCACGCCCGGGTCTTCGTCGATGTTGGCCGGGGTCTGGCCGTTGGCCACGTACCAGTCCAGGATGCGGCCGACGAACGGCGAGATCAGGAACGCGCCGGCTTCGCTGCAGGCCAGGGCCTGGGTCGGGTTGAAGATCAGGGTCAGGTTGCAGTCGATGCCCTCGGCCTGCAGGATGCGCGCGGCTTCCACGCCTTCCCAGGTCGCGGCGATCTTGATCAGGATCTTCTCGCGCGGCACGCCGGCATCGGCGTACATCTGGATGAACTGGCGGGCCTTGGCCACGGTGGCCTCGGTGTCGTGGGCCTGGTCGGCGTCCACTTCGGTGGACACGCGGCCCGGCACCAGCGTGCTCAGCAGCGCGCCGACGCCGATGGTCAGGCGGTCGGCTACGGCGTGCACCACGGCTTCGCGGTCACCGCCCTGCTGGCGGCCCCAGGCCAGTTCGCGCTCGATCAGCTCGGCATAGACCGGCAGGTCCAGCGCCTTCTTCACCAGGGTCGGGTTGGTGGTGCAATCCACCGGCTGCAGGCGCTTGATCGCGTCGTAGTCACCGGTATCGGCGACAACCACCGACAGTTCGCGCAGCTGGGACAGTTTGGACGGGGTACTCATTACGGCTCCTGGTGCAGGGAAATCGAATCGCGCGCGGTGCGCAGCGGTAATCAGGGACGGTCGTTGTGGACCGCAGTCACGCGCAGGCGCAGCTTGCGGCCGCCGGGCGCGTTCCAATCGATGCTCTGGCCGATGGCCAGGCCAAGCAGGGCGCTGCCGACCGGGGCCAGCACGGAAACCTTGCCTTCATCGACATTGGCTTCGCGGGGGAAGACCAGGGTCAGGACATGCGTCTCGCCCGACACTTCATCTTCGCACTCCACGCGCGAATGCATCATGACGATGCCTTCGGGAATCTGGTCCGGCGCCAGCACGGTGGCCCGGTTGAGTTCTTCGGCAAGCGCGAGCGCGGCAGGCGTCTGGCTCAGCGCGGGCGAATCAAGCATGGCCTCGAGGCGGTCCATGTCGAAGGTCGACACAGTGATGGACGGCGGCAGGCCGCTGGCGGTGTTCATGGTGGTGCTCCTTGATTGAAAGCCATGCAAAAGGCGGCACCACCTGGCGCCGCCTGACTGTATTGTGGGGACAAATGCGGCCGGAATCGACTCCCGCCGCAACAGCGCGCCGGCGCTGCCGGATCAGCCGTTCAGCAGCGGGCCGGACACGTCCGGTGCTGCGCCGGCCGGCACGCCCTCGGCATCGAGGGTGAACAGTGCCTGCGGCAGGCGCTTGAACTGGTCGGCCAGCTCCAGCAGGAAGCCGTGCATGGCCGAGCTGCGCCGCCAGACCATGGCGATGCGCCGGCTGGGGCGGCCTTCGCCGGTGAAGTCGAGCAGGCGGATGTTGTTCGAACGCGGCACCGGCGGCTGCACCGACAGGCTCGGCAGCAGGGTGATGCCGACGTCGGCGGCGACCATCTGCCGCAGCGTTTCCAGGCTGGTGGCGCGGAATTCGGATTTCTCGTTGGCGCCGAACAGGCGGCAGACTTCCAGCGCCTGGTCACGCAGGCAGTGGCCGTCTTCCAGCAGCAGCAGTTTCTGCGTGGCCAGCTCCTGCACGTCCAGGTGTTCGCGGCGGGCCAGCGGATGGCGGCCGGACACGGCCAGCAGGAACGGTTCCTCGAACAGGAATTCGGCATGCAGCTGGTCGTCGATCACCGGCAGCGCCAGCAGCGCGGCGTCCAGCTTGCCTTCGCGCAGGCGCTCCAGCAGCACGTCGCTCTTTTCCTCGACCAGCAGCAGTTCCAGTTCGGGGAAGCGGTCGCGGATGCGCGGGATCACATGCGGCAGCAGGTAGGGGCCCAGGGTCGGGAAGATCCCCAGGCGCACCGTACCGGCTTCCGGGTCGCGGCTGCGTCGCGCCGCTTCCTTCAGCTGTTCCACTTCGGACACGATCACCCGTGCGCGCATCGCCGCTTCCTGCCCGGCCGGGGTCAGCATCACCTTGCGCGGTGCGCGTTCCACCAGCGGTACGCCCAGCTCCTCTTCCAGCTTGCGGATCTGGGTGGACAGCGTGGGCTGGCTGACGAAACAGGACGCGGCGGCCCGGCCGAAGTGCTTGTGATCGGCCAGGGCCACCAGGTATTTCAGATCGCGAAGATTCATCGTAAGACCCCAGGGGTAACGGACCGGCTTACCCAGCAGGCAATGGTGCCCCCGATACCCTGGGAACGAATGATCAGGCCGCCTCGGCCACCGCGCCGCTGCCCTTGCTCACGGACGAACGGATCAGGTGGTCGAAGGCGCTCAGTGCCGCGGTGGAACCGGCGCCCATGGCGATGATGATCTGCTTGTAGGGTACCGTGGTGCAATCGCCTGCGGCGAACACGCCCGGCAGGTTGGTCTGCCCGCGGTCATCGATGACGATCTCGCCACGCGGCGACAGCGCCACGCTGTCCTTCAGCCATTCGGTGTTGGGCAGCAGGCCGATCTGCACGAAGATGCCTTCCAGTTCGACCCGGTGGGCATCGCCGCCGACGCGGTCCTTGTAGACCAGGCCGGTGACGCGGCTGCCATCGCCGAGCACTTCGGTGGTCTGCGCGCTGGTCAGCACGGTCACATTGCCCAGGCTGCGCAGCTTCTTCTGCAGCACTTCATCGGCGCGCAGGCTGGAATCGAACTCCAGCAGGGTCACATGCGACACGATGCCGGCCAGATCGATGGCCGCTTCCACGCCGGAGTTGCCGCCGCCGATCACCGCCACGCGCTTGCCCTTGAACAGCGGGCCGTCGCAGTGCGGGCAGTAGGCCACGCCCTTGTTGCGGTACTGGTCCTCACCCGGCACATTCATCTGCCGCCAGCGTGCGCCGGTGGAGAGGATGACCGAGCGCGACTTCAGCACCGCACCGTTTTCCAGCTGCACCTGCACCAGGCCGTCTTCGCCGGCCGGCACCAGCGCGGTGGCGCGCTGCAGGTCCATGATGTCCACCTCGTACTCGCGCACGTGCTGTTCCAGCGCGGTGGCCAGCTTCGGGCCCTCGGTCTCCTTCACCGAAATGAAGTTCTCGATCGCCATCGTGTCCAGCACCTGGCCACCGAAACGCTCGGCAGCGATGCCGGTGCGGATGCCCTTGCGCGCGGCGTAGATGGCCGCTGCGGCACCGGCCGGGCCACCGCCGACCACCAGCACGTCGAAGGCGTCCTTGGCGGCGATCTTCTCGGCGTCGCGCTTGCCGGCGTTGGTATCCAGCTTGGCCACGATCTGTTCCAGGGTCATGCGGCCCTGGTCGAACACTTCACCGTTGAGGTACACGGTGGGCACGGACATGATCTCGCGCTTCTCCACTTCGTCCTGGAACAGCGCGCCGTCGATGGCCACGTGCTGGATGCGCGGGTTGAGCACGGCGGCCAGGTTCAGCGCCTGCACCACGTCCGGGCAGTTCTGGCAGGACAGCGAGAAGTAGGTCTCGAAGCGGTAGTCGCCTTCCAGGTTCTGCACCTGCTCGATCAGCTCGGCGGTGGCCTTGGACGGGTGGCCGCCGACCTGCAGCAGGGCCAGCACCAGCGAGGTGAACTCGTGGCCCATCGGCAGGCCGGCGAAGGTCAGGTGGATGTCCTGGCCCGGGGTGCCGAGGTCGAAGGACGGCACGCGGCCCTGGCCGTCGCGCAGGACCTGCAGCGAGATCCTGTCCGACAGGCTTTCCAGGGTCTGCAGCAGTTCCAGCATTTCCTGCGACTTGGCACCGTCATCGGCGTGCGCGGTGATCTGGATCGGGCGGGTCACGCGCTCCAGATAGGTCTTCAGCTGCGACTGCAGGTTGGCGTCCAACATGGTCTTCTCCTGGCTTCAGGCAAACAGGGGGCGTGGCACCGCTGTGAAAGGTAGCGGACCAGCGAGGGGGTAGGGGTGAACCCAAGGCAGCAGAGACAGCTGTGGAAGGGGCTGGCGAGCGATGGCTTGCTTGCTCGGCTGTCTTGGGTTCACCCCCACGCCGGCGTGGGGCCGGCACGGGGATGAGGAGCGCACCGCGGCGTGGGGCCGCGGCAGGCCGGTCCTGCTTTAGATCTTGCCGACCAGGTCCAGCGACGGGGTCAGGGTCTTCTCGCCTTCCTTCCACTTGGCCGGGCAGACCTGGTTCGGGTTGGCGGCGGTGAACTGGGCAGCCTTCAGCTTGCGCAGGGTCTCGGACACGTCACGGGCGATCTCGTTGGAGTGGATCTCCAGGGTCTTGATCACGCCTTCCGGGTTGATGATGAAGGTGCCGCGCAGGGCCAGGCCTTCTTCTTCAATGTGCACGCCGAAGGCGCGGGTCAGCTTGTGGGTCGGGTCGCCGACCAGCGGGAACTGGGCCTTGCCGACGGCCGGCGAGGTTTCGTGCCACACCTTGTGCGAGAAGTGGGTGTCGGTGGTGACGATGTAGACCTCGGCACCGGCCTTCTTGAACTCGGCGTAATGCTCGGCGGCGTCTTCAATCTCGGTCGGGCAGTTGAAGGTGAAGGCGGCCGGCATGAAGATCAGGACGGACCACTGGCCCTTCAGGCTGGCATCGGAAACCTTGATGAACTCGCCGTTGTGGTAGGCGTTGGCTTCGAACGGCTGGATCTGGGTGTTGATGAGGGACATCGTTTTTCCTCTGGGTGAAGGGGAGTGGGTGAATCGACAGGAGCTAGGTTACCGATTCATCAGTGATAAGAACAATGCATTGATTTCATCTATTTGATAGGTCGAGTCTATTGAAGTGTGATGAGCCTGCCATGAGTCCGGTCGCCGCCATCCTGCAAGTGATTGTATGGAAAGGGAAAACTTGGCGGGCCGTGAAGATGGGCCGATAGCCCCTCCTTATGCCGCCCCGCCGGACCTGAACGAATCCCGCGTTTGTAGAGCCGAGCCCGCGCTCGGTTGCGTCGCTCCGTAGAGTCGAGCTTGCTCGACTGCTCTGCCGGCGCAGTCGAGCAAGCTCGACTCTACAATTGAGGCATGTCCTTCAAAACAGAACCCACCCTGCGCCAGGCCGTAGCCGACGCCAGCGCCCGCCTCGGCGGCATCGACGCCCGCCACGAGGCCGAACTGCTGCTGCTGCACGTGCTGGACCGGCCGCGCAGCTGGCTGTTCGCCCACGCCACCGATCCGCTGCCCGCCACCGATCTGGCGGCCTTCGAGGTCCTGCTGGCGCGCCGTGTGGCCGGCGAACCGGTGGCCTACCTGACCGGCCGCCGCGGCTTCTGGACGCTGGACCTGGAGGTCGACCCCTTCACCCTGATTCCGCGCCCGGAAACCGAGCTGCTGGTCGAGCTGGCGCTGGAGCGCCTGCCGGCCGATCGCAACCTGCAGGTGGCCGACCTCGGCACCGGCAGCGGCGCCATTGCCCTGGCCCTGGCCAGCGAGCGCCCGCAGGCCCAGGTGCTGGCCACCGACGCCAGCTACGGCGCGCTGGCGATGGCCGCGCGCAATGCCGCCCGCCATGAACTGGGCAACGTGCGCTTCGCCGAAGGCGGGCACGACTGGTATGGGCCGCTGCAGGGCCAGCGCTTCGATCTGATCGCCAGCAACCCGCCGTACATCGCCAGCGATGACCCGCACCTGCAGCAGGGCGACCTGCGTTTCGAACCGGCCACCGCGCTGGCGTCCGGCGTGGATGGGCTGGATGACATCCGCCGCATCGTCGCCGGCGGCCAGGCGCACCTGCTGCCCGGCGGCTGGCTGCTGATCGAGCACGGCTGGGACCAGAGCGAGGCGATCCGCGCGCTGTTCGAGCAGGCCGGCTATGCGCAGGTGCGGACCGCGCAGGACCTGGAGCAGCGCGACCGCATCACCCTGGGCCAGCGCCCGGCCTAGAATGGAGGTTCTCCTGCCTCGGCAGGGCATCACCCTGGAGCTGCAAGCATGCGTACGCTGTATCCCGCCATCACCCCCTACGACGTCGGCACCCTGAAGGTCGACGACCGCCACACGCTGTACTTCGAACAGTGCGGCAACCCGGACGGAAAGCCGGTGGTGATGCTGCACGGTGGTCCGGGCGGCGGCTGCAGCGACAAGATGCGCCAGTTCCACGACCCGTCGAAGTACCGCATCATCCTGTTCGACCAGCGTGGCGCCGGCCGTTCCACCCCGCATGCGGACCTGGTGGACAACACCACCTGGGACCTCGTTGCCGATATCGAAAAGCTGCGCGAACACCTGAAGGTGGACCGCTGGCAGGTGTTCGGCGGCAGCTGGGGTTCGACCCTGGCCCTGGCCTACGCCGAAACCCATCCGCAGCGCGTGACCGAGCTGGTCCTGCGCGGCATCTTCATGCTGCGCCGCTGGGAACTGGAATGGTTCTACCAGGAAGGTGCCAACCGCCTGTTCCCGGATGCGTGGGAGCACTACCTGAAGCCGATCCCGGCCGTGGAGCGCCACGACCTGATCTCGGCCTTCCACCGCCGCCTGACCAGCGAAGACGAAATCACGCGCCTGGAAGCAGCCAAGGCCTGGGCGGTGTGGGAAGGCGCAACCAGCTTCCTGCATGTCGATGATGACTTCATCAACAGCCACGAAGACCCGCATTTCGCGCTGGCCTTTGCCCGCATCGAGAACCACTACTTCGTCAACGGCGGTTTCTTCGAAGTGGAAGACCAGCTGCTGCGCGACGCGCACCGCATCGCCGATATTCCGGGCGTGATCGTGCACGGCCGCTACGACGTGGTGTGCCCGCTGGCCAACGCCTGGGACCTGACCAAGGTCTGGTCGAAGGCCAGGCTCGAGATCACCCCGGCCTCGGGCCACTCCGCATTTGAAGCGGAGAACGTGGACGCGCTGGTGCGCGCCACCGACAGCTTCGCCTGATGCCCACGGGATCGGATCCCCATCCACGCACGGCGTGGATCTACTGCACTCGGTAGTGCCGGCCGCTGGCCGGCGAGGGGTCGGATCCCTTTCCCATGGAAAGGGCTCTGACCCCGGTGTGGCCCCCATCCACGCATGGCGTGGATCTACCAGTCGCCGGCCAGCAGCGCGTCGGCCAGCACCTGCAGCTTCGGCGAATGCTGCCGCGATGGCGGGTAGATCAGCGACAGCTCGCGGCTGCGGCCTTCAAACGGCTGCAGTACGCGCTGCAGGCGTCCGTCAGCCAACGCATCGGCCACCGCGAAATCCATCACCTGCACGATGCCGATGCCGGCGATGGCCGCTTCCACCAGCGGGTCGCCGCTGTCGAACACCATCCGCGTCGGCGGGGTGAAGTCGTGCAGCTGGCCGTCCTGCCGGAACTGCCAGTCCACCACGCGTCCGCTGCGCAGGTTGCGTACCGCCAGGCAGGCATGGTCGTGCAGCGTGGCGATACCCCCCGGCGTGCCGCAACGCGCCAGATAGGCCGGGCTGGCCACGGTCACCCAGCGCAGCGGCCGCAGCGGCCGCGCAACGATGCGCTGGTCGGCAATCACGCCGGTGCGCAGCGCGGCATCGAAACCTTCCTCGACCAGATCGACCAGGCGATCACTGAGCACCGCATCCACCTGCAACTGCGGGTGCTGCTGCAGCAACGGGCCCAGCAGCGGCACCAGCACCTTGCGCCCGAACATCGACGGGGCGCTGATCCTCAGCGTGCCCGAAGGCGTGCACGGGCGGTCAGCCAGCTGCCGCTCGGCATCCTCCAGGCCGCACAGCAGCGGCGCGACCTGGTCGACGAACTGGCGGCCATCCGGGGTCAGCGCCACGTTGCGGGTGTTCCGCTGCAGCAGCTTCACCCCCAGCGTAACCTCCAGCCGGCCGATCGCGCGCGACAGCCCGGACTGGCTCAGGCCAAGCTGCCCGGCGGCGACGGTGAAGCTGCGTGCCTCGGCCACCTGCACCAGCATGCGCACGGCATTGAGGTCCAACGAGGGTCCATTCATGCCGAAAATCATGACAGATATGGTCAGGCAAGGGTTTATTGATAGCGCCGCATCAATGAGACTGCGTTCCCCCACCGATCCACCACCGCCGATGCCCCCTCTCAAGTACGCAAGCTGGGCGCTGACCCTGCTGGCCACCGCTCAGCTGATCATCGCCCTGGACGCCACCATCATCTTCGTCGCCCTGCATGACATGGGCCGCGCGCTGCAGATCAACGCGCAGCAGCTGCAGTGGGTGGTCAGCGCCTACACCGTGGCCTTCGGTGGCAGCCTGCTGCTGGGCGGGCGCGCCGCCGACCTGATCGGGCGCCGCCGCTTCTACCGGCTGGGCATGCTGCTGTTCGCGCTGGCCTCGCTGCTGGGTGCGCTGGCACCGAATGCCACGCTGCTGATCATCGCGCGCGCCGCGCAGGGCATCGGTGCCGCGCTGCTGTTCCCGGCCACGCTGGCGCTGATCAACACGCTGTACGCAGAGGGCCCGGTGCGCAACCGCGCGCTGGCGATCTGGAGCATGGCCAGCGCGGTCGGCCTGGCGCTGGGTACCCTGCTCGGTGGCGTGCTGACCCAGGCGTTCGGCTGGCCGGCCGTGCTGGCGGTGATCGTGCCGATGGCCACCGCCTGCGCCGTCGCCGCCGGTGCATGGCTGCCGGCCGATGGCCCGCGCGCGCAGGGCCGCTCGTTCGATCTGGCCGGCTGCATCACCGTCACCCTCGGCGGCAGCCTGCTGGTGACCACCCTCGTGCAGGGACCGGAGTGGGGCTGGACCGCGCCGGCAACGCTGGTCTGCCTGCTGCTGTCGGCGCTGCTGCTGGTGGCCTTCGTGCAGATCGAACAGCGCAGCCGCGACCCGTTGATGCAGTTCGCGCTGCTGCGCCTGCCCGGCCTGCGCGCTGCGCTCGGCCTCACCTTCGCCTTCATGAGCAGCTACGGCGTGCAGTACTACTTCATGGCGCTGTATTTCCAGGATGGCTACGGCTGGAGTCCGCTGCAGGCCGGCCTGGCGTTCCTGCCGGCGACGGCGGTGTGCACGGTCGGCATCCAGCTGGCCGAGTGGGCGCTGAAGCGCTGGAGTGCACGCAAGGTGCTGGTGCTCGGCCAGCTGGCCGGCGCCGTCGGCATCGCCTGGGTCGCAGCAACACTCCCGCACGCCTCGAACTTCTGGCCGCTGCTGCCGGGTGTGGTGGTGCTGAGCATCGGCCAGGGCATGACCTGGACCTCGATGTGGATCGTGGCCGGGCAGGGCGTGCCGGCTGCACAGCAGGGCGTGGCCTCGGGCATGGCCGCCACCGCGCAGCAGATCGGCGGTGCACTGGGGCTTGCGGTGCTGGTGATGGTGGCCAATGCCGGCGCCGGCGTTGCAGGTTCGCCCAGCGCGCTGGCCGGGCTGGTGCGTGCCGAGTACGGCGCCGCGCTGTTCGCCCTGTTCGGCGTGATCATCGCGCTGGGCCTGCGCCCGGCACCGGTAGACTGCGGATCCCTCGATGGCCAGGCCAACAACGCATGATCGAGCTGCTGGACCTGCAACAGACCCTGCACGCGTTTGCCGCCTGCAACGACGACCATGGCGTGTACGCGTCCTTCGGCTGGGTGCATGCCACCGACGGTGACCTGCTGCAGGCGCGGTTCTGGTTGCCGCCCGACGAGGAGACCGCGTTCGACGATGACAGCGAGGTGCCGGCCGAGGCGCGCGCGCTGGGCCTGTCCACCTACCTGGAGCCGGCCACGTTCGCCGACGTGCTCGACGTGCAGAAGCGGCAGCGCCCGTTGTCCACGCTGGCCGAGTACGCGCAGGCGCTGGCGCACTACCACGAGTACGACGCGTTCCAGCAGGTCGAAGGCATCGACGAGGCGCTGGGTGAGGCCACGGCCGCAGACCAGGCCGCCGCGCGCGATGCCGGCGTAGGCGCGGGCATCTTTGCCTCGTTCGATCTGCAGCTGCTGGCGTGTGTGGACGAACAGCTGAAGGCCACCGCGCAGGCCGTGGCGCACCTGCACGAGGTGTCGGTGGGTGAAGCGCTGGCACGCTGCCGTGCGTTGCCGTTGCTGCTGGGCGAAGCCCTGGATCGCAACCGCGCGCAGGCCATCAAGGATCAGTTCGAAGCGATCGGCGCGACCGTACAGGTGTACGGGTTCAAGCCGTTCCCGTGGATGGACGCGCCCGTGTTGCGTTGATGACGATTACCCAACCGCCAGCAACGCCGGCTGCAACGCGCTGAAGATCCGCGCCAACCGTTCCGCCCAGGCCTGCTGTCCGGCCACATCGGCAATCAGGTCCTGGCGGATCTCCAGCTCCACATGCACCAGGCCACGGCCTTCGCCATGCACCGGCACCGCGTAGTCGCTGGTGCTGCTCACCGAATACGGTTGGTTGTCGCCCACCACCAGGTCACCTTCATCGCGCAGGGCCTGCAGCAGTGCCGGGGCGAAGCGCGTGTCCTGGTGGTACAGCACGCCGGCGTGCCACGGCCGCGCCGCGCCGTTCATCGCCGGGGTGAAGCTGTGCATCATCACCAGCAGGGTGGGGCGGCCGGCGTCGCGGCGCGCGTCCAGCTCGGCATCGATGCGTGCGTGGTACGGCGCGTGGATGGCATCGATGCGCTGCTGCCGCTGCGCCGCCGACAGCCCGGCATTGCCCGGCACCACGGTGTGGTCGCTCACTTCCGGGATCAGCGTGGGCGAGGCCAGCGGCCGGTTGCAGTCGATCAGCAACCGCGAATAGGTCTGTTCGATGGCCCACGCATCCAGCAGCCCGGCCAGTGCGCGGGTGGTGCCTGCGATGCCGATGTCCCAGCCGATGTGGCGGTCCAGCTCGGCCTGCGCCAGGCCCAGGCCATGCAGCGCGCGCGGGATCTGCTGGCCGGCGTGGTCGGCCAGCAGCAGGAAGGGAGATGCACCCTGCGCACGGTGGATCGTGTAGATCGCGGGATCGTCGGCACCGAGCAGGGCCGGCGCCACGTGCAGGTCGGCATCAGCCACGCGGGCGTCCATCCAGGTGGTGCTCGATCATCCACAGGCCGGCCCAGAGCTTGGCGTCCAGCGCGTAGCCTTCGCCCATCTTCTGCACCAGCCAGGCGGCGGCCTGCGCGCGCGGAATCTCGTGCACGGTGATGTCTTCGCTGTCATCGCCGCCGCCCTCGCCGATGCGGCGCAGGCCGGTGGCACGGACGAAGGCGATCTGCTCGCTGCTGGCGCCGGAGGACGTCGGGCCGATCATCAGCACTTCGGCGTGCTCGGCGGTCCAGCCGGTTTCTTCTTCCAGCTCGCGCACGGCCGACGCTTCAATCGACTCGCCCGCCGTGATGTCGCCGACCAGGCCGGCCGGCATCTCGATGGTGGCCGACTGCAGCGGCACGCGGAACTGTTCGACGAACACCACCTTGTCCTCGGGGGTGACCGCGATGATGATCGCCGCCAGGCCACCGGCATGGGTGCGTTCGCTGTACTCCCACGTGCCGCGCACGACCATGCGCTGGTACTTGCCTTCGTAGACGACGCGCGGGGCTTCGGTGTTTCTCTGGCTCATGCGGGCTCGCTGGAGGAGGGGAGGGAATGGTCGGGACCGGCCGCGGTGGCCGAACCGGGATCGTTGACGCCTGCGGCGCTGAACAGCCGGCGGCGGGTCAGCGGGCCGAAGCGCAGCGCCTGGCACAGGCCGCCCAGCAGCTCCGGGTCCGCCGCCTGGCGCAGCAGGCCCGGCTGGCAGCCTTCCAGCGGCGCGTCCAGCGCGATGGTGGTCAGCTGCCGCCAGAGCTGGGCGTGGTCGCGCTGCTCGCGCAGGCGCACGGCCATCTGCGCGGCGCCGCGCAGGCGCAGGAACGGCACTTCGTCCAGGCGTTCGTACAGCGCGTCCATGCTGCCGAAGTGGGCCAGCAGCACCGCCGCCGACTTGGCGCCGACACCGCTGATCCCGGGAATGTTGTCCACCGCATCACCACACAGGGCCAGGTAATCGGCGATCTGGTGCGCGTGCACGCCGTGCCGCGCCTTCACTCCGGCCACGTCCCAGCGCTGGTTGCGTGCGTAGTCCCACTGTTCGTCGTGGTCCAGCAGCAGCTGCGACAGGTCCTTGTCGGCGGAAATGATCAGGCCGCGATGGCTGTGCCGGTGCTGGTGCAGCGCGCTGCCGATCAGGTCGTCGGCCTCGTAGTCATGGTGGGCCAGCACCACCAGGCCCAGCGCCGCGCACAGCGCCTTGCAGTGCACGAACTGGCGCTTCAGCGCTTCCGGCGCTGGGTCGCGGTTGGCCTTGTAGGCCGCGTACAGGCGGTGGCGGAAGCCGCTGTCCAGCGCTTCGTCGAAGGCGATGGCGATGTGCCGGGGGCGCTCGCGCTCGAGCAGGTCCAGCAGGAAGCGGGCGAACCCGTGCACCGCATTGGTCGGCCAGCCCTGGCTGTCCTGGAACTCGTCCGGCAGCGAATGCCAGGCACGGAACACATAGATGCTGGCATCCACCAGGTACAGCGGCGGCGGCAGCGGCACGGCATTCACGGCGCTCACTGGCCGGTCCAGTCCCGCAGCAGGGCCGCGGCGTCCGGCCGCTCGCGCTCGGGCACGTCGGCCTTGGGGGTGCCGATATGGATGAAGCCGGCGATGCCTTCGCCCTCGGCCAGGCCCAGGTGGGCATGCACGGCGGGGTCGAAGGCCATCCACGCGGTCAGCCACTGCGCGCCGAAGCCCAGTGCCTGGGCGGCCTGCAGCAGGGCGAAGCAGACACAGCCGGCGGTCATCAGCTGCTCCTGCTCGGGCACCTTGGCGTCCGGGCGCGGGCTGGCCACCACCACGATCACCACCGGGGCGTGGCTGAAGCGCTGGCGGTCCTTCTCGAACACCGCCTCGCCGGCCTGCGGATCGCGCTGGCGGCTGCGTTCGACCAGGAAATCCCCCAGGGTGTGACGGGCATCGCCGGCAATCTTCAGGAAACGGAACGGGACGCGCTTGCCGTGGTCGGGCACGCGGACGGCCGACTGCAGCATGCGCAGCAGGGTGGCCGGGTCCGGGCCGGGCTCGCCCAGCTGCCGCGAGGGCACCGAACGGCGGGCGTCGAGGGCGAGCAGGGCTGCGGGGTCGGGCATGGAGTCTGAACCGGTCATCACGGGCTGAAGATTATAGTCGGGGCAGTTGGTGACGCTGCCTGCGTCGTGTTTGCCCTTTCAATATCAAACTGTGATGAACGTCATGCCACTGCCGGGCATCCGGCGAGCCCTTCCCCTCGCCTCGCAGGTCCCGCACGGCTTAGGATATCCGTCTTGCCGGGCCGCCGGTCGTGAGGTTTGAAGTGAGGACTGTTTCACTGTCCGTGACGGGCTGGCCGGCTTACCATCGACGATCCGGTACATGGGGTGTACCGGTCGTCGCGATGTCCATCATGTCTGTCGTATCAGAGAAGGTGGGGAGCCTTCCCGAATGATGAGTGCGCCCACTCAGATGGGATCGTCGGGTCGTGACCCGGCCCAGCTCAAGCGTGCGCGGGACGCTGTCCTGCCCGCGCTGGGCCAGGCTTTCGGCGCGGCGCTGGCGCGGTTTGACGATGCCCTGTTCGATCGAGCCGGCAATGCCGGCTCGTCGCAGTTGCTGTTCCTGGATGCCATGCGCGAACTGCGCCGGCGCCGGGACGAGATCACCGCGGCGTTTGCCGCCCACCTGGACCGGGCCTGGGCCGCGCTGGCCGACGGCCATCCGCTGTCCGCCGAAGCCACCCTGTCCGGGCCGGCCGAGGAAAGCCTGAGCCTCATTCCCGAGCATGTCCTGGAGTCGCGGCTGGCGGTGCGCAACTTCGCCACCGTGCTGCTGCGCGATTTCAAGCCGGTGCTGGCCCGCCTCGACCGCCGCCTCGGCTGGCTGGTCGGCGGCCTGGAACTGGACGCCGACCTCGATCCGATCAGCCCCGAACATCTGGGGGTGGCCATCCACCAGGCCTTCGCCGGGTGCGAGCTGGCCCCGGAAGTTCACCTGGTGCTGATCAAGCTGTGCGAGCGCGACATGCGCACGCCGGTGGGCCGCATCTACGAGAAGCTGGACGAGCAGTTGGCGGCCGCCGGTGTGATGCCGCAGATGGGCGCCCCGCGGCGACCGCTGTCGGCGGCCCCGGCCCCGCAGGCCCCGCACGGGCTGGACGACCTGGTCGAGCAGCGCCAGACGTCGGGCTTCGAGACCGATTTCAGCGACGAGGAGCAGGCCGCACCGGCCTGGGCGCAGCGGTTTGCCGCGCGCTGGTCCGAACGTCGTGGCCACATGCAGCAGCTGCCCGACGAACATGGCATGCCCGGCGGCGCGCCGGCCGGGTCGGCCGGGTCGGGCGAAGCCTATCCCGGCCAGCAGGGCATGCTGCTGGAGGCGCTGCACGAACTGCTGCAGCAGACCCGGCATGTCCGCGAGGACGCCACGTCGGCCGCGCAGGTGGCGGTGGGCCAGCATCGCCCGCTCAGCCAGCGCGAGATGATGTCGGTGCTGTCGCTGCTGCAGGCCACGCCCAGCGCCACCCTGCGCGCGGCCATCGGCGAGGACGGCGAATCACTGGCGCAGCGGCTGAAGAGCGAAGTGCTGTCCAACGCCACCCGCCTCGGCGTGGACCCCGGCCAGACCCGGCTGGACCCGCAGGACGAGGATGCGATCGACCTGGTCGGCATGCTGTTCGACGTGATGCTGGACGAACGCGAACTGGAAGGCCGCTCGCGCGAGCTGATCGGCCGCCTGGTGGTGCCCTTCGTCAAGGTCGCCATGCTCGACCGCCGCATGTTCGTGCAGAAGACCCACCCGGCCCGCAAGCTGCTCAATTCGCTGGCCGAGGCCTGCGAAGGCAACACCGGCGAAAGCCAGGCCGAGCGCATGCTGATGGCCAAGGTCGAGGAGATCATCGAGCGCCTGGTCGCCGAGTTCAACGAGAACCTGGCGATCTTCCTGACCCTGGAAGAAGAATTCCGCGATTTCCTGCTGCAGCATCGCCGCCGCGTGGAAATCGCCGAGCGCCGCGCCGCTGAAACGCAGCGTGGCCAGGAAAAGCTGGAGATGGCCCGCAACCGCGCCGGCGCCGAACTGGACCGCCGCATCGGTGATGCCACCCTGCCGCCGGCGATCGCCGAGTTCCTGCGCCAGCCGTGGCAGCACCACCTGACCCTGGCGCTGCTGCGCGAGGGCGAGGACGGCGCGTCCGTGGCCGAGGCACTCAGCCTGGGCGATGGCCTGCTGGAGGAAGTGGCCGAGGCACGCCGGCACATCATCGGCAAGCCGTGGCTGCAGGCCTGGCAGCCGGTGCTGGCCAAGGTGTTCGCCAGTGTCGGCGTGCACGGTGATGCGGCCTCGGCCGCCATCGATGTGCTGCATGGCACCCTGCAGGGCATTGCCGAATCGCGGCCGGAACTGCAGCGCGCGCTGCCGGAACTGCCGCAGGTCGCGCTGCCGACCGCGCCGGTGCCCGAAGCCAGTGCCGTGGAACTGGCCGGGCAGGTCGATACCGATGATTTCGACAATGCCGACGCCGATCGCTTCCGCCGCATGGAAATCGGCAACTGGCTGGACTTCGTCGACAAGGACGGCAAGGTCCAGGCCGGCAAGCTGTCCTGGATCAGCCCGATCTCCTCGCGCCTGCTGTTCGTCAACCGCCGCGGCGTGCGCTTCTGCGTGGCCTCGCCGGAAGAACTTGCAGTGATGGTGCGGCTGGGCCGCCTGCGCGCCCACGTCGACGATGGCGCCTTCGACAGCGCCATGCAAGGCGTGATCGACCGCCTGGACCCGGGCAGCGCCACCCTGCACTGAGGGGTGGCCGCCTGCTAGGATCGGGAAAACTCACCGATCAGCGGGGACCTGCATGGCCGTGGCGTTGCTGGGGATGAAGGAGACCGCGCCGGGCGAACGGCGCGTGGCACTGACGCCGGAAACGGCGCGCAAGCTTGGGGCCTTGGGCATCACCGTCTGGTACGAAGCCGGCGCCGGACTGGCTGCGGGCTTCCCCGATGCCGCCTATGACGATGCCGGCGCGCGCGTCTTCGACGCCAGCCGTTGGAACGAGATCGACATCCTGCTGTGCGTGCAGGCGCCACCGGCGGCGGTGCTGGCCCAGCTCAAGCCGGGCGCCAGCGTGGTCGGCCTGCTGACCCCCGCTGCGGATCCATCGCTGGCGGCACTGGCCGGTGACGACCGCCTGCTGTTGTTCCCGCTGCAGCAGCTGCCGCGCACCACGCGTGCGCAGGCCATGGACGTGCTCAGTTCGCAGGCCGGCATGGCGGGCTACAAGGCCGCGCTGATCGCCGCCGAGCGCGCGCCGCGCTTCTTCCCGATGCTGACCACTGCGGCTGGTACCGTGCGCCCGGCCAAGGTGCTGGTGATCGGTGCCGGCGTGGCCGGCCTGCAGGCGATCGCCACCGTGCGCCGCCTCGGCGCGCAGGTGGAAGGCTTCGACGTGCGCCCGGAAACCCGTGAACAGATCCAGTCGCTGGGCGCACGTTTCCTCGACCTGGGGGTGAGCGCAGCGGGCGAGGGCGGCTATGCGCGCGCGCTGACCGACGAGGAGCGCGCCGAGCAGCAGCGCCGCCTGGCCGACCACCTGCGCAGTGTGGACGTGGTGATCTGCACCGCGGCCGTGCCGGGCCGGCCGGCACCCACCATCGTCACTGCGGCGATGGTCGAGGGCATGGCGGTGGGCAGCGTGATCGTCGACCTGGCCGCCGAGAGCGGCGGCAACTGCGCGCTGACCCAGCCGGGCCAGTGCATCGACCACCAGGGCGTGGCCATCGATGGCCCATTGAACCTGGCCAGCCGCGGCGCCACCCAGGCCAGCGAGATGTACGCGCGCAACCTGCTGAATTTCGTCACCCTGTTCGTGCAGGGCGGCCAGCTGGGCTTCGACTGGGAAGACGAACTGCTGGCGAAGACGCGCTGGCAGGCGTGAAGCGGTAGCGCCGGGCCATGCCCGGCGAGCGCAGCGGCCCGCACAGGATCCGCCGGGCATGGCCCGGCGCTACCCATTTACCGCGCCTTCGCCGGCGGCGGATTCTCCCGCACCCATTCCTTGCGCTGTTCCGGCGTCATGTCCGTCCAGCGCTCGCGCAGTGCATCGCGCTGGGCCGGGCTCAGCGTGCGCATCTGGCCGAACAGCGCGCGCGCCTGCTCACGCTGCTCCGGGCTCATGTGCTCGAAGCGGCGCAGGCCGCGGCGGGCCTTGTCGCGTTCTTCCGGGCTCATCGACTGCCAGCGCTGGCCGTGCGAGAGCATGCGCTGGCGCTGGCCGGCATCGGCGCCGTTCCAGCGGTCACGCAGCGGCGCCAGCAGCGCTTCGCGCTGGGCCGGGCTGAGCTGTTCCCAGTTCGGCAGCGCGGCGCTCGCGGCGGGCGCAGGCGCAGTCGTCTGTGCCAGCAGCGGCGCGGCCGGCAGCAGGATCAGGGCGAACAGCAGGGGCAGGGTGGGGCGTCGCAGCATGGTTCTCACTCCATCGCCAGGTCGGTGTCGCCCAGCCACAGGTACATGTCGGGATTCTCGTCGTACAGCGCGCTGTTGTCTTCCACCGCGGCCACCGTCGGTGCCGGCGTCGGGCCGGTGTGCGTGCCCGGGCCGGTGAACTGCACGCCGATGCCCAGCGCCATCACCAGCGAACAGGCACTGGCCAGCCACCAGCGCCAGCGGCCCCGGTGCGCCGCATGCGCGCCATGGCGGGCCTGGCGCAGGCGCGCCAGGGTGGCCGGCGACAGCGACTGCAGCGACTGCGCGTGCAGGCTGCGCAGGGCGTCATCGGAAGGCAGGGAGCGGTTCACGGGTGGTTCTCCAGGTAATCCTGCAGCGCCTGTCGGGCGCGTGCCAGATGGGTCTTTACCGCGCCTTCGCTGCAGCCCATGGCGCGGGCGGTGGTGGCCCCGTCCAGGTCCTGCAGCACGCGCAGGGTGAAGGCTTCGCGCTGGCGGGCGGGCAGGGTGCGCAGCGCCTGCACCAGCTGCTGGTACTGCTGGCGCTGCTCATGCGCCTGCGCCGGGTCCGGGCCGGGGTCGGCCCAGTCGATGTCGGCACCGTCGGCATCGTGGTTGTCGCGCCAGAACGGCAGGCGGAAGCGGCGCCGGCGCTGCAGGTCGATCACCCGGCGGCGCAGGATGCTCCAGAACAGCGGCGCCCATTCGGCGGCCGGCTTCTCGGCGTAGTCCAGCATGCGCAGCAGGGCATCCTGTACCGCGTCCAGCGCATCCTCGCGCTGGCGCAGGCCGGCCTCGGCGAAGCGGAAGGCGCGCGGGCCGACGCTGGCCAGGAACGCTTCCAGCGATGCCGGCAGGGCATCGGCGTCAGCGGTCGGGGGGAGGGGGCTGCTCACCAGCACAGGGTACGGTTCCTCGCTCGGGGTCACCATCGACAACGCGTGAGCGCGGCTTTGGTTGACCGGAGTACGCGTCGGGTTCAGCCCGTGGTTATGATGGGGCGACGAAGACAGAGCGGGAGGCGTTGCCGATGAGTGACGGGTTCGTGGCGCTGTACATCTTCATGCTGGCCGCAATCGCGGGCCACGTGATCATTTCGCGGGTGCCGGTCATCCTGCATACCCCGCTGATGTCGGGTTCCAACTTCATCCACGGCATCGTGCTGATCGGCGCGATGGTGGTGCTGGGCCACGCGCAGACACCACTGGAGAAGGCCCTGGGCTTCCTCGCCGTGGTGCTGGGCGCCGGCAACGCCGCCGGTGGCTACGTGGTCACCGCGCGCATGCTGGAAATGTTCAAGCCGAGCGCACCCAAGGGTGGCAAGGACGAACCGAAGGAGCCGCAGGCTTGAACATCAGCACCGTCGAACTGCTCGATTGGCTGGTCAAGGCCAGCTACCTGGTGGCCGCCACCCTGTTCCTGCTCGGCCTGCAGCGCATGGCCTCGCCGCTGACCGCGCGCAGCGGCATCCGCTGGGCCGGGCTGGGCATGCTGCTGGCCACGGTGGCCACCTTCTTCCTGCCCGAACTGCACAACGTGCCGCTGATCCTGGTGGCCCTGCTGCTCGGCGCCGGCCTGGCCTGGTGGTCGGCCGGCAAGGTCGCCATCACCGACATGCCGCAGATGGTGGCGCTCTACAACGGCATGGGCGGTGGCTCGGCCGCGGCCATCGGCGCGGTGGAACTGCTGCGCTATGCCTTCCTGGCCAACCGCGATACCAGCCACTGGAGCGCGCAGGCGCTGGCCGACCTGGCCGCGCGCCAGCCCTCGGCCACCATGCTGCTGCTGGCGGTGGTCGGCGCGGCCATCGGCGCGGTGTCGCTGTCCGGTTCGGTCATCGCCTGGGCCAAGCTCGACGGGCGCCTGGACAAGCGCGTCACCTGGCCCGGCCAGCAGGCGCTGAACCTGCTGGTGGCGCTGGCCGTGGTGGTGCTGGCGATCATCGCTGCCAGCACGCTCAGCACCTGGTCCATCGTCGCTTTCTTCGTGCTGGCGCTGGCCCTGGGCGTGCTGATGACCCTGCCCATCGGCGGCGCCGACATGCCGGTGGTGATCTCGCTGTACAACGCCTTCACCGGCCTGGCCGTGTCCTTCGAAGGCTACGTGCTGGGCAACGAGGCGCTGATCATCGCCGGCATGATGGTCGGCGCGGCTGGCATCCTGCTGACGCGGCTGATGGCCAAGGCGATGAACCGGCCGATCAGCAACGTGCTGTTCTCCAACTTCGGCGCTGGCGCCGGTGGCGAAGCGCAGGCGATCACCGGCTCGCAGAAGCCGATCGAAGCGGCCGACGTGGCGGCGATGATGGCCTTCGCCGAGCGCGTGGTGATCGTGCCCGGCTACGGCATGGCCGTGGCCCAGGCCCAGCACAAGATCTGGGAGCTGGCGCAGCGTCTGGGCCAGCGCGGGGTGAAGGTGAAGTTCGCCATCCACCCGGTGGCGGGTCGCATGCCCGGGCACATGAACGTGCTGCTGGCCGAAGCGGGTGTGCCCTACGACCTGATCGCCGACATGGACGACATCAACCCCGAGTTCGCCAACACCGACGTGGTACTGGTGATCGGTGCCAACGACGTGGTCAACCCGGTGGCACGCACCGACCCGGCCAGCCCGATCTACGGCATGCCGGTGCTGGACGTGGTCAACGCCCGCAACGTGGTGGTGATCAAGCGCGGCAAGGGCACCGGCTTTGCCGGCATCGAGAATGCGCTGTTCTACGCCGACAACACCCGCATGCTGTACGGCGATGGCGCCGAAGCCGCGGCCTCGCTGGTGAGCGAACTGAAGGCGCTCGACGGCGGGCATTGAAAGCCGGGGTCGGATCCCTTTCCTGCGGAAAGGGATCCGACCCCATGTGATGTGGATCAGCGCGCCAGCCAGGCGCCGACGACCACGGCCACGGCCAGCCAGATCCATTCAACCGCGCCGTTGGCCAGGCTGGTCAGGGTCCAGGCCAGGTGCGGGCCCATCCGCAGCGCGGCATCCATCGGGTTCAGGCCGATCGAGCCACCCATCCAGGCGCTGGCGATGCACCAGTAGGCCACCGCGCTCACCAGCACCGTGCCCAGCACCACCAGCGCGATGCGCAGGCGGCCCGGGCCCAGCGTGCCCAGGCGCAGCATGAACGTGAGTTCCAGGGCGGTCAGCACCGCCATCCAGCCGACCTGGCGGCCGGTCATCAGGGCCAGCAGCACCCAGACCATCGGGGCGACAACCAGACCCAGCAGCAGCATGAAGGGCCAAAGCCAGGTGACGGTCCTGGCACGCGCGGCATTGGAGGACATCGAAGCTTCCTGAAGGACACCCACAGGATACTGTGGTTTGTCGCAGTGCACCGGCGGGGGCAGGGCGGCTGGGCTAGAATGCCGTCTTGCGTGGCTTCGGCCGCGGCCCCATATCGGTCCCCATGTATTCCCGTAGCAGCGAACCTGTCCACTTCGAACGCGATTGCGAGGCCGTGATGGTCCCGCAGGGCGACACCGTGACCCTGCCTGCCGGCAGCTATGGCTATATCACCCAGGCGTTGGGCGGCAGCTATTCGGTGTTCGTCGAAGGCAACCTGTTCCGCATCGCCGGCAAGGACGGCGACGCCATCGGCAAGGAGGCCCCGGCGCCGCTGGAACTGCCCGCCGATGCCACCGATGAACAGGTGGAACAGCTGGTGTGGCAGCAGCTTCGCACCTGCTTCGACCCGGAAATTCCGGTCAACATCGTCGAACTGGGCCTGGTCTATGAAGTCGAGATCAAGCATCTGGACGAGGGCCAGCGCGAGATCGACGTGAAGATGACCCTGACCGCGCCCGGCTGCGGCATGGGTGACATCCTCGTCGACGACGTGCGCAGCAAGCTCGAGATGGTCCCGACCGTGGCCCAGGCCGACGTCGAACTGGTGTTCGACCCGCCGTGGAACCAGCACATGATGTCCGAGGCCGCCCGGCTCGAAACCGGCATGCTTTGACCCACGGCCCGCCGCATGGCGGGTCCGGCACTACCCGCAACCAGAACAGGAATCCTCCGGTGTCCCAGTCCATTCCCAGCTTCGCCGTCACCCGTTCGGACCACCCGCGCAGCGCTGAAGAGCGCGCCCAGATCCTGGAGAAGCCGGGCTTCGGCCTGCACTTCACCGATCACATGGTGGAAGTGCGCTGGGACAAGGACACCGGCTGGCACAACGCCAACGTGCGTGCCTATGGTCCGCTGCAGCTGGACCCGGCCGCGGCCGTCCTGCACTACGGCCAGGAAATCTTCGAAGGCATCAAGGCCTACCGCCACGCCGATGGTTCGATCTGGACCTTCCGCCCGGATGCCAACGGCCGCCGCCTGCAGCGTTCGGCGCAGCGCCTGGCGCTGCCGGAACTGCCGGTGGAGATCTTCGTCGAATCGCTGAAGCAGCTGATCGCGCTGGACAGCGCCTGGGTGCCGTCGGCCGATGAGTCCAGCCTGTACTTCCGTCCGTTCATGATCGGCGACGAAGCCTTCCTCGGCGTGCGCGGCGCGCACAAGGCCGGCTACTACGTCATCGCCAGCCCGGCCGGCCCGTACTTCGCCAAGGGCGTCGCCCCGGTGTCGATCTGGCTGTCCACCGAATACGCGCGTGCCGCCAAGGGCGGCACCGGCGCGGCCAAGTGCGGTGGCAACTACGCCGCCTCGCTGCTGCCGCAGCAGAAGGCGCAGGCACAGGGCTGCTCGCAGGTGCTGTTCCTGGACCCGGTCGAAGGCAAGTACCTGGAAGAACTGGGCGGCATGAACGTCTTCCTGGTCTACAAGGACGGCACCCTGGTCACCCCGGAACTGTCCGGCAGCATCCTCGAGGGCATCACCCGCGAGAGCATCCTGCAGCTGGCCCGCGACCGCGGCATGAAGGTCGAAGAGCGCAAGGTCACCATCGACGAGTGGAAGAACGGCGTGGCCTCCGGTGACATTGCCGAAGTGTTCGCCTGCGGTACCGCCGCGGTGGTCACCCCGATCGGCCAGCTCAAGGGCGAAGGCTTCTCGGTGGGCGACATCAACGCCCCGGCCGGCGAAGTGACCATGTCGCTGCGCAAGGAGCTGACCGACATCCAGTACGGCCGCCAGCCGGACCGCCACAACTGGCTGGTCAAGCTGGGCTGATCGCTCGCACCAGGTCTTACGCTCCCTGTAGAGTCGAGCCATGCTCGACTGCAATACCCGGAAAGCCCGTCCCCGCGACGGGCTTTCTGCGTTTCAGCAACCATCTCCGGCAGGCTGCCTGCCGATGTCGGCAAAGACATGGGTGGACACTCAAAGTCCTGTTCATGTCTGTCGAGGTGACGTGAAAGTTCCTTCACCTTCACAAACCCTACACCCAAAACGTCTCAGATCAGACATTTCACGTTACTGAAAAGACGCTGAAAATCTTGTGGAGTCCGTTTCAGGTCATTAGCGTCAACAGTACGGCGGGTCGCAGGGGAATCCGCTGACTGACCGGACTTCGAGCCATGCGTGCACACCTCCATCGCGCGCTCGGGCCGGTGCTTCTGCCGATTCCGGCATTCACACCACTAGAAAGGGAAATTCCGATGTCCCAGGTTTCGCAACCGCGCCTGCGCAAGTCGTGGGTGGTTCTCAGTGCTTCCGTCGTCACCTCCCTGCTGCTGGCCGCCCCGGCCTTCGCTGGCGATGTCCAGCTCAGCGGGTTGAAGTCCGCGCCGGTGCACCAGCAGTTCATCGTCAAGTTCAAGGACGGCAACCAGCTGGTGGCCAACACCACCGCACTGGCCTCGTCGCTGAAGACCGCCGCCGCCGGCCTGCCCAGCGCCCAGGGTCGCGCCCTCGGCCTGCAGCAGGTCCGCCGCCTGGCCACCGGTCCGAGTGTGGTGCGCTCCGACCGCGCGCTGGACCAGGCCGAATCCGAGCTGCTGATGCGCAAGCTCGCCGCTGATCCGAACGTCGAGTACGTGGAAGTCGACCAGATCATGCGTGCCACGCTGACCCCCAACGACGCCCGCCTCAGCGAGCAGTGGGGCTTCGGCACCTCCAGTGCCTCGATCAACGTGCGCCCGGCCTGGGACAAGGCCACCGGCACCGGCGTGGTCGTGGCCGTCATCGATACCGGCATCACCAGCCACCCGGACCTGAACGCCAACATCCTGCCCGGCTACGACTTCATCAGCGATGCCGCGATGGCACGCGATGGCGGTGGCCGCGACAACAACCCGAACGACGAAGGTGACTGGTACGCCGCCAACGAGTGCGGCGCCGGCTACCCCGCGTCCGACTCCAGCTGGCACGGTACCCACGTGGCCGGCACCATCGCCGCGGTGACCAACAACAGCACCGGCGTGGCCGGTACCGCCTTCAACGCCAAGGTCGTGCCGGTGCGTGTGCTCGGCAAATGCGGCGGCTATACCTCCGACATCGTCGATGCCATCACCTGGGCCTCGGGTGGCACGGTCAGCGGCGTGCCGGCCAATGCCAACCCGGCCGAGGTCATCAACATGTCGCTGGGTGGCGGCGGCACGTGCTCGACCACCTACCAGAACGCCATCAACGGCGCGGTCGGCCGTGGCACCACCGTGGTGGTGGCCGCCGGCAACGAGTCGTCCAACGTCTCCACCTCGGTACCGGCCAACTGCGCCAACGTCGTGGCGGTCGCTGCGGTGACCTCGGCCGGCGCCAAGGCCAGCTTCTCCAACTACGGCACCGGCATCGACATCTCCGCGCCGGGCGCTAACATCCTCTCGACCCTCAACACCGGCACCACGGTGCCGGCCAGCGCGACCTACGCGTCCTACAACGGTACTTCGATGGCTGCGCCGCACGTGGCCGGCGTCGTGGCGCTGATGCAGTCGGTGGCGCCCTCGCCGCTGAGCCCGGCGCAGGTGGAAAGCATCATCAAGAGCACTGCGCGTGCACTGCCGGGCGCCTGCTCGGGCGGCTGCGGCGCGGGCATCATCGATGCCGATGCGGCGGTCACCGCGGCCATCAACGGCACCGGCGGCGGCACCAACCCGAACCCGGGTGGCACGGTGCTGCAGAACAACGTCCCGGTGACCGGCCTGGGCGCGGCCAGCGGTGCCTCGCTCAGCTACACGGTGCAGGTGCCGGCCGGCCGTTCACAGCTGCGCGTGGCGATCAGTGGCGGCAGCGGTGATGCCGACCTGTACGTGCGCCAGGGCAGCGCCCCGACCGACACGACCTACACCTGCCGCCCGTACCTGAGCGGCAACAACGAAACCTGCACCATCAACAACCCCGCCGCCGGCACCTGGCACGTCCGGGTGAAGGGGTACAGCACCTTCTCGGGCGTCAGCCTCAACGCCCAGTACTGAGCCCAAGTCCCTCTCCAAGGGCACGCCCCGGCTTCGGCCGGGGTG
This sequence comes from Stenotrophomonas sp. SAU14A_NAIMI4_5, assembly GCF_003086795.1. Taxonomy (NCBI): domain Bacteria; kingdom Pseudomonadati; phylum Pseudomonadota; class Gammaproteobacteria; order Lysobacterales; family Lysobacteraceae; genus Stenotrophomonas; species Stenotrophomonas sp. SAU14A_NAIMI4_5. Next base: position 917,283 of record NZ_CP026003.1, read on the forward strand.
TTTTTTTGGCACTACGGGTTCTTCAGACCGACTCGAAGCGGTTCGCCGCCACGTTCTTGCGCACGTGCTGCGGGTCGAAGATGCGGCCGTTCATCGCGATGTACACGCCGGTGGGCAGCGACTGCACTGCACCGATCGCACAGCCGATGTTGAACTCCGCATCCGAACCACGGAAGCGGGCCGGGCTCAGCGCACCGGTCATCACGATGGTCTTGTCCGGGATCGTCGCCAGCACCTGGCCGGTCTGCACCATCGAATCGGTGCCGTGGGTGACCAGCACGTGGCGGGTCGCCTGCGCGGCGATGGTCGCGCGGATCAGCTCGCGGTCGTCATCGTTGATGTGCAGCGAATCCTTGCGCAGGATCGGAATGACGTTGAAGCGGAAGGTCACCCCCAGCTCCCGCAGGATCATGCCGATCTGCGGATCACCGATCTGGTAGTCCGACTTGTCGTCGAAGTAGATCTTGTCGATCGTGCCACCGGTGGTGACGACCAGGAGCTCTTCCATCATGTGCATGCGCGAAACCAGGACAGGTACAGCGGCGCGGGGCCGGGAACACAGATGATACGACCCGGCGGCCGCAGCGTCAGCGTCGCTTGCTGAAGCGGGCGCGCAGCCCCGGCAGGCTGGCGGCGAAGATCACCAGCAGGGCCAGGCCGATCTCGATCAGCGCCAGCCAGCGGGTCTCGGGGTGGCTCCAGGCGCTCATCACCCCGTGGCTGAACCAGCCCAGGGCCAGGACCGAGGCCCAGAACCCGGCCTTGCGCCAGCCCAGGCGCAGGGCGATGGCCAGCGCCAGCGGCGGCGCGGTGAACACCAGCTGGGTGGCCAGCCAGTGCTTGTCATTGATGAACCAGCCTACGTACAGCGCTGCCAGCCCCAGCAGGGCGAGCAGCAGGACCGTGCGCGGCGCGGTGTTCATCGGGCCAGCCGCTGTGCGATGTCGGCCACACGACGGCCCAGCGCGCGGGCCAGCACGGCCTCGTCGTCGGTCGGCTGCGGGTCGTCGGCGGCACCGGCCACGTGGCTGGCGCCATACGGCGTACCGCCGCTGGTGGTGTGGCTCAGCGCCGGCTCGGTGAAGGGGATGCCGACGATCAGGCAGCCGTGGTGCAGCAGCGGCACCTGCATCGACAGCAGGGTCGATTCCTGGCCGCCGTGCATCGAGGCGGTGGAGGTGAACACCCCGGCCGGCTTGCCGGCGAGGGTGCCATTGACCCACTCGGCGCCCAGGCCATCGAGGAAATGCTTCACCGGCGCGGCCATGTTGCCGAAGCGGGTGGGGCTGCCCAGCAGCACGCCCTGGCACTCGGCCAGGTCCTGCACGTTCACGTAGGGCGCGCCGTCATCGGGTACCGGCGGCTGCGCGGTCTGGGTCACCGCGGCCACCGGCGGCACCGTGCGCAGGCGCGCGGTCATGCCCGGCACCTCGCCGATGCCCCGCGCGATCTGGCGCGCCAGCCGTGCCACCGAACCGCCCCGGCTGTAGTACAGCACCAGAATCTCGCCCATCGCGTGCAGGTCTCCTCATCGTGTGGATGCCAGTATGGCTATCCTGCATCGATTCCGCATCGGGTACCCTTGCGCCGATGGAACCTCTGGATACGCTCAACCTGTGGATGGAGCGCGCGCGGGATCGCGCACGGGCCGCCAGCTTCGGCCGCTTCCTCTGGCGCCGCTTCCTCGACGACCGCCTGTTCCAGGCAGCGGCGGCGCTGGCCTACACCACCGTGTTCGCGCTGGTGCCGCTGGCGATCGTGGTGTTCGGGGTGCTGTCGGCGTTCCCGGTGTTCGACCGCTGGAGCGACCAGCTCAGCGACTACGTGTTCTCCAACTTCGTGCCCAGCGCCGCGCGCGCGGCCGAAGGCTACCTGCGGCAGTTCTCGGCCAGTGCCGGCCAGCTCACCGCCGCCGGCTTCATTGCCCTGGTCGTCTCGCTGCTGATCACCCTCAACAGCGTCGAGGAAACCTTCAACCAGATCTGGCGCGTGGGCAGCACACGGCCCAAGCTGACCCGCTTCCTCGTCTACTGGACCGTGCTGACCCTCGGCGCGATGCTCGCGGCCGCTTCGCTGGCGGTGTCGGCACGGGTGTTCGCGATGCCGCTGTTCGGCACCCAGGAAGGTCGCTGGCTGGCCGACATCTCGCTGCGGCTGGCACCGGTGCTGATTGAATTCGTCTGCATCATGCTGATGTTCCGCGTGGTGCCGCACCACACGGTGAAGTGGCGGCATGCGATTCCCGGCGCGGTGCTGGCGGCGGTGCTGCTGGAACTGATCAAGTGGGGAATCGGTGCCTACCTGGGCAGCTTCCAGTCCTACCAGAAGCTCTATGGCACGGTCGCCTTCGTGCCGATCCTGCTGCTGTGGATCTACCTGTGCTGGGTGGCGGTGCTGCTGGGTGCGTCGCTGGCCTCGTCCATGGCCGCCTTCCGCTACCAGCCGGTGGAACTGCGCCTGCCGCAGGGCTTCGAGTTCTATGGCCTGCTGCGCCTGCTCGGGCGCTTCCATTACGCGCGCGGCAAGGGCCGTGGCCTGGCCGACGATGAGATCCTGCGGCTGGAGCCGATGCTGACCGATTCGCTGCTGCAGGACCTGGCCTGCAACCTGCAGGACATCGGCCTGCTGCGCCGCGACGAACGCGGCGAATGGCTGCTGGCGCGCGACCTGGACCAGGTCAGCGTGGGCGACCTCTACGAATGCACCCAGCTGCGCATCCCGGTGTCCGAGCAGCATCTGCCGTACCGCGATGACAGCCTGGGCCAGGCCGCGTTGGCCGCCCTGGACGAACTTCGCCTGCCGCTGCGCGAGCGCCTCAAGCGCCGCGTCAGCGACATCTATCCTGATTACGGAGATACCCCATGATCCGCACGCCCCTGTTGAAGGCCCTGCCGCTGGCTCTGTTGCTGGCCCTGGCCGCCTGCAAGCCCGCGCAGGAACCGGCCCCGGCCAGCAGCGCACCGCCCGCCCAGGCACCGACGCCCGCGGCTCCGGCGACGGCGACGGCGGAGGGTGCGGATGAGAACCCGGCCGAGCGCACCACGGCCGAGTTCCCGACCCTGAAGATGAAGGCCATCGACGGCAGCGACTACGACCTGGCCGCGCACCGTGGCAAGTGGGTGGTGGTGAACTTCTGGGCGACCTGGTGTGCACCGTGCCGCAAGGAGATGCCGGAGCTGTCGGCGCTGCACGCGATGCGCAGCAACATCGAAGTGGTGGGCCTGGCCTACGAGGACATCGAGACGCCGGAGATGCAGGCGTTCCTGGCCAAGCACCCGGTGACCTATCCGATCGTGGTGGTCGATCCGTTCGACCCGCCGGCCGACTTCGCGATTCCGCGCGGCCTGCCGCTGACGCACCTGATCGATCCGAATGGCAAGGTCGCGCACACGTTCCTGGGGCCGGTCACCGCCACCGACATCGAACAGCAGATCGCTGCTGCAAGGTAGAGTCGACCGTTGGTCGACTGCTCCTCAAGCAGGCCGCAAGAACCCGCGCTGCGCGCGAGCGTTGGCCAACGGCGACTCTCCTCCGCTCTGCCCGGCGTCAACACCGTGTGGGCAACCGCTGCGCTACGCTCGGGCTTCCTTCCAGCGTGGTGCAACGATGGGCAAGCTCAAGCGCAAGGAGTACGACGAACTGCTGCAGCCGCTGCAGCTGGAACTGACCGCGATGGCGCGCTGGGTACAGCACAGCGGGCAACGCCTGCTGGTGCTGTTCGAGGGCCGCGATACCGCCGGCAAGGGCGGCGCGATCCAGGCGATCAGCCAGCATCTCAACCCGCGCCAATGCCGGGTGGTCGCACTGCCGAAGCCGACCGACCGCGAGTCGACGCAGTGGTATTTCCAGCGTTACGCCAGCCACCTGCCGGCGGCGGGCGAGATCGTGCTGATGGACCGCAGCTGGTACAACCGCGCCGGCGTGGAACGGGTGATGGGCTACTGCAGCGAGGCCGAGTACCAGCAGTTCCTGCACCAGGCACCGGTGTTCGAGCAGCTGCTGGTGGATGACGGCATCCTGCTGTTCAAGTACTGGCTGTGCGTGGACCAGGCGCAGCAGGAAAAGCGCTTCGAGGAGCGCCACAGCGATCCGCTGAAGGGCTGGAAGCTGTCGCCGGTGGATCTGAAGTCACGCAGCAAGTACAGCGCCTACACCGAGGCGCGCGAGGCGATGCTGCGGGCAACGCATCGCGATGCGGCGCCGTGGACGCTGGTGGATTTCAACGACCAGCGGCTGGGGCGGTTGTCGCTGGTGCGCAATCTGCTGGACCGGCTGCCGGATACGCGGGTGGATGAGCCGGTGCTGGATCTGCCGAAGTTGAAGGGCAAACTGCATGTGGAGCACTACGACGTGCTGCGGCCGATCGAGGATTTTCCGCTCGAGGACTGAGGGGGGCGGCAGGGCCGCGTCGTGGGAAGGCCCCGGGTAGGGTCGACCGTTGGTCGACCATCGCGCGCTGCGTGGGTTTTCGCGGCCCGCGCGGAGCAGTCGACCAACGGTCGACTCTACCCGGCCGCGTCTGCCCAACCGTGCTCGCGCGCCAAAGCCTGCAGCAGCGCGGACAGATCCGCGGCGAAGCCGGCCATGTCGAACATGCCGCTGCGGTCGCGCGCCTGCGCCAGCTCAGCGCGCAGCGCGGCCAGGGCCGTCGGGTCGTTGCCCAGCGCGCTGGCGGTGGCGATGAAGGCGGCATCGTCGGCCACGTTCATGTGTGCCAGGCCGAGGTGGTGGTTGAGGCTGCCGGCCACGCGCGCGGCGAAGGTGTCGCCGGGGCAGGTCAGCACCGGGCAGCCGGCCCACAGCGCATCGGAGGCGGTGGTGTGGGCGTTGTACGGGTGCGTGTCCAGGAACAGGTCGGCCAGCGCATAACGGGCGAGGTACTGCGGGTGCGGCAGCTTGGCCATGAACACCAGGCGTGCCGGATCCACGCCGGCGGCCTGTGCCGCCGCGCGCAGGCGTGCATCGGCCTGGCCCGGGCCGACCAGCAGCCACAGCACGCTGCCCGGCACCGCCTGCAGGACCGCGAAGGCGCGGGCCATGCTGCGCGGGTTGAGCTTGTAGCTGTTGTTGAAGCAGCAGAACACCACGCCCTGCGCGGGCAGGCCGCAGTCGGCGCGCGTCGGTGCAGGTTCCAGCACGCGGGTGTTGTCGGAGGGCTGGAAGGCGCGCGGCAGGCGCAGCACGCGTTCGCTGTAATGCGGTTCCAGTGCCGGCGGCAGGGCGAAGGCATCGCCGACCACCGCATCCAGCCACGGTGCACCGGACGTGCCGGGGTAGGCCAGCCAGTTCAGCTGCAGCGGGGCAGGGCGCATCGCCAGCACCTCCGGCGCACCGCCACCGCCCCAGCCCCGCAGGTCGAACAGCACGTCGATGCCCTGCGCGCGGATCCGTGCAGCGGTCTCGGCATGGCGTTGGCCGGCGACGTCGTGCAGGCGCGCCGCGGTCTGCAGGCGCTCGCGGATGCGGCTGCCATCATCGCGGTTCAGCGCGAACAGGTGCAGCTGCAGTGCCGGGTCGGCCTGCAGCTGCTCCAGCAGGGCCACGGTCAGCAGCCCGGTGGGGTGTGCACCGAATCCATTGGAGAGGAAGCCAACGCGCAGCGGGCCGCGTGCACGCACCGGCACCTTCGGCAGCGGGCGCACGGCTGCAGCCACCGCAGCGGCACGCATGCGGGCGCAGGCCAGCTGTTCGGCGGCGCTGGCGTCCTCGCTGAGGAAGGCGAACGGCTCGACCACGCCCTGGCCAGCGGTAACGGCGCCGCGCACCTGTGCGGCCAGCGCGTCCACGTCCTGCCAGTCACACAGGCGACGCTGCCAGGCCAGGCGCTGGGCGGCGATATACGGTTCACCGGGCAGCAGCGTGTGCGCGCGGCGATAGGCCGCGGCGGCACCTTCGGCATCGTCGGCATCTTCCAGCGCGTGGCCCAGCCACAGGGCGATGCCCGGGTGTTCCGGTGCCAGCGCCGAGGCCTGGCCGAGCAGCCGTGCCGCATCGGCGTGGGCGCCGACCATCCATGCCACCCGGCCCAGCCGGGCCAGGGCTTCGGGATGGTTCGGGCGCAGCTGCAGGGCGCGCCGTGCGGCCTGTTCGCCGGCGGCGATATCACCGGCTTCAAGTTCCACGTCGGCCAGCATCACCCAGGCGATGAAATCACCGGGCTGGCGTGCCAGCGCCTGCTGCAGTTGCTGTCGTTGCTGCCAGGCCGACATCGGCTCAGCCCGCCGACAGCTGGGCCAGCGCGTCGACCTGGTGCTCGTGGCTCAGGCGCTGCAGCAGGGCGTCGAGGTCGCCGGACAGGACGTTGGGCAGGTCGTACAGGGTCAGCCCTTCCACGCGGTGGTCGGTGATCCTGCCCTGCGGGAAGTTGTAGGTGCGGATGCGCTGGCTGCGGTCGCCGCTGCCCACCTGCAAACGCCGCGACTCGGCCTGCGCGGCGTCCTGGCGCTGGCGCTCGGCATCCAGCAGCTGCGCCTTCAGTCGCTTCATCGCCTTGTCGCGGTTCGCGTGCTGGCTGCGCTCGGTCTGGCATTCCACCACCACGCCGGTCGGCACGTGGGTGATGCGGATGGCCGATTCGGTCTTGTTGACGTGCTGGCCACCAGCGCCGGACGAGCGGTAGGTATCCACCCTGAGGTCGGCCGGGTTGATGACGATGTCATCGACCTCGTCGGCTTCGGGGATGATCGCCACGGTTGCCGCCGAGGTGTGGATGCGGCCCTGCGATTCGGTGGCCGGCACGCGCTGCACGCGGTGCGTGCCCGATTCGAACTTCAGGCGCGAGAACGCACCGCGACCGACCACGCGTGCCACCACTTCCTTGTAGCCGCCGTGTTCGCCGGGGCTGTCCGATTCGATCTCGACCTTCCAGCCCTGGCGCTCGGCATAGCGGGCGTACATGCGGAACAGGTCGCCGGCGAAGATCGCCGCTTCGTCGCCGCCGGTACCGGCACGCACTTCCAGGAACAGGTTGCCCTCGTCGCGCGGGTCGCGCGGCACCAGCAGCAGGGCCAGTTCCTGTTCCAGCTCCTGCAGGCGGGCCTGGGCGGCAGCGATCTCCTCGTCGGCCAGCTCGCGCAGGTCGGGGTCGGCGCGCATGCCTTCGGCGGCGGCGAGGTCGGCCTTGGCACGGGCTTCGTCGGCCAGGGCGGTGGCGACCGGTTCAAGTTGGGCGAATTCGCGCGAAAGATCGCGGAAACGGTTGTTGTCGGCGACCACGTCGGGTTCGGCGAGCAGGCGTTCCAGTTCTTCGCGGCGCTCGGCCAGCGCTTCCAGCTTACGGCGCAGGGTCGGCGTCATCGGGTCTCACGGGTGGGTGGCGGTAGCCCGGCGTGGCCGGGAACAGGCGCTCGGCGGCGCGGGTCAGGTCGGCGTCGCCACTGAGCGCGGCCGCGCGCAGGGCGGCGGTCGGCGGGTGCAGCAGGCGGTTGGTCAGGCCATGGGCCAGCAGTTCCAGCACTTCGTCGGCCGGCTTGCCGTTGGCCAGCTGCTGTCGCGCACGCTCCAGCAGCTCGGCGCGGGTGGCCTCGCCGAAGGCGCGCAGCTGCCGCAGGGGCGCCTGGTGGGCGCTGGCCTGCAGGGTTTCGACGAAGCGCGAGACCTGCAGGTCGATGATCGCCTCGGCCTCGGCGGCCGCCTCGCGACGGCCGCGGCGGTTGTCTTCCACCGCGCGCTCAAGGTCGTCCACGGTGTACAGGAAGGCATCGTTGAGCGTGCCGACCTCGGCCTCGATGTCGCGCGGCACGGCCAGGTCGAACAGCAGCATCGGCTTGTGCCGGCGCGCGCGCAGGGCCTTGGCCACCATCTCGCGGTGGATGACCGGCTCGCGCGCGGCGGTGGCCGAGAACACCACGTCGGCCTCGGCCAGGTGGCGTTCCAGCTCGGTCAGCGGCAGCGCCACGCCGCCGTGGCGGGTGGCCAGTTCCTGCGCATGGGCCAGGGTACGGTTGGCGATCAGCAGGCGGCGCACCTTGCCTTCGCTCAGGTGCCGTGCAGCCAGCTCGATGGTCTCGCCGGCGCCGACCAGCAGCACCGTGGAATCGTCCAGGCGGGCGAACGCGTTCTGCGCCAGGCGCACCGCGGCCGAGGCGACCGAGACTGGATTGGCGCCCACCTGGGTATCGGTGCGCGCACGCTTGGCCACCGAGAAGGTCTGCTGGAACAGCCGGTCCAGGCGTTGGCCGAGCAGGCCGTGGTCGCGCGCGGTGGACCAGGCATCCTTCACCTGTCCCAGGATCTGCGGCTCGCCCAGCACCATCGAATCGAGCCCGGTGGCGACCCGGAACAGGTGGCGCACCGCATCGGCGTCGGCATGCTGGTACAGGTAGCCCTGCAGGTCGCCGGCCTGGCTGTGCAGCCACTGGTCCAGCGCCTGCGGCGAATCGGCCACCGCGTACAGCTCGGTGCGGTTGCAGGTGGAAAGCAGGACCGCCTCGGCGATCTGCGGGGTATCGCGCAGCGAACCGAGCGCGCGCGGCAGCGCGTCACCGGCGAAGGCCGCGCGTTCGCGCAGCTCTACCGGTGCGGTCTGGTGATTCAGTCCGAGCACCCACAGGGTCATTGTTCAGTTGCTTGCGATAAGCTGCTGGCCATTGGACGACATTTTAAGGCCCCGATGCCGACGATGCCCGCATTGATTCGCATCCCCAGTGTTCTGCTGCTGTCCCTGGCCTTCAGCCAGGTGCTGGTGGCGGCGCCGGCCAAGGCTCCCGCACGGGGCCCGGCCAGCGAAGAACTGGCCCTGGAACCGGTGATGGCCGGGGAATTCGCCCTGCAGGCCGGCAAGCTGGCCGACGCCGCGCACTGGTACCTGCAGGCGGCCGAGCAGACCGCCGGCGATGCAGGGCTGGCCGAACGGGCCACCCGCATCTCCATGCTGGCCAACGATGACGCCAGCGCCGCCAAGGGCCTGGCCCTGTGGGAGAAGCGCGCGCCCAGCTCGCTGTCCATGCGCAGTGCCGCCGGTGCGCTGGCCATGCGCCAGGGCAACGTGAAGGCCGCGCGCACCGAGCTGCAGGCCCTGCTGGCCGACCCCGACGATCGCGGCTGGAAGTTCGCGCTGGCCGCCCTGATGGGCGGTGGCCGCGACCCAGCCGTGCCGGCGCAGGTGCTGGGCGAGCTGGTCGATGCCAATGCCATTCCGCCGAAGATCGAGGCCTGGCAGGAATTCGGCCGGCTGGCCCTGCGCATGGAAAAGCCCGAGCTGGCCCGGCGCATGATCGACGAAGTGGTCAAGCGCTTCCCGGACGAGCCGCGGGTAGCCCTGCTGCGTGCCAGCCAGCTGCAGCAGGCCGGACAGACCGCGCAGGCGCTGGCGCTGCTGCAGGGGGTCGAGCCGAAGACCCGGCAGGACCCGGAGCTGCGCAACGCGGTGGCCATCGCCTATGACAGCCTGGGCCAGCCGGCCGCCGCCGAGCGGGTGCTGGCCGTCGGCCCGCAGAACGTGCAGACCTGGGGCATGCGCGCCTCGCTGCTGGCAAAGCAGGGCGACACCGCCGCGCTGTCGGGCCTCTACAACGAACTCTCGCGGCAGGCCGCCAAGCCGGACCCGGCGCAGCGCCTGCTGCTGGGCAAGATCGCCGAGTACCTCAAGCGCTACCCCGAGGCGGTGAACTGGTACCACAGCGTGCCGGGCGGCGACGAACTGAACGAGGCGCGCCTGCGCGCGGCCAATGCGCAGGGCCTGGCCGGCCGGCAGGCGCTGGCGCTGGACGAGGTGCATGCCATCCAGTCCGATGCCATGGTCGATGATGATGTGCGCCGCGATGCCTACCTGCTGGAAGCCGAGCTGCGCCAGCGCGCCGACGACCTGCCGGGCGAACTGGATGCGCTGGCCCGTGGCCTGGCCGCCTATCCGGACGAGAACGGCCTGCTGTACGCCCGCGCCCTGGCCTGGGAGCGGCGCGATGACATCGCCCGCGCCGAGGCCGACCTGCGCAAGGTGCTGGTGACCGATCCGGAGAACGTGCCGGCGCTGAACGCGCTGGGCTACACCCTGGCCGACCGCACCAAGCGCTATCAGGAAGCCCTGGAACTGATCGACCGCGCGCGCGTGGCCGAGCCGGACAACCCGGCCATCGTCGACAGCTACGGCTGGGTGCTGTATCGCCTGGGCCGCAACGACGAAGCCCTGGTGCAGCTGCGCCGGGCCTGGACGCTGTCCCGCGACCCGGAGATCGCCGCCCACGTGGGCGAGGTGCTGTGGGTGCTCGGCAAGCACGACGAGGCCCGCCACTTCTTCGAGGAAGCGGCCAAGCTCGACCCTGAAAACCGCGCGCTGCTGCGCGCCCGCGAGAAATTCAATCCATGAGTGTTTCCATGATCCGGCCGCTGCTGCTGGTGGCCGTGACCCTGGCGGTGAGCGCCTGTACCAGCGTGGGCACGCAGAAGACGCCGGCTCCGGACGTGGTCTATACCGTGTCGCCGGCCGCCGAGCGCGCCGAGGAGGCCCGCGTGCAGGCCCTGCGCGCGCAGCCCGATTACAGCTTCCAGGGCCGGGTCGCGGTCAGCAAGGGAAAGAACGGTGGCAGCGGCCGCATCGACTGGGTCCAGCAGGGCAGCGAGTACCGCATCCAGCTGAGTGCGCCGGTCACCCGCCAGAGCTGGACCCTGCAGGGGGATTCGGTACAGGGCGGGGCACGCCTGGAAGGGCTCGGTGATGGCCCGCGCGCCGGTGATGACGCCCGCCAGCTGCTGCTGGATGCCACCGGCTGGGATATTCCGGTAAATGAACTGTCCGACTGGACCCGTGGCCTGGTGCTGCGCGGTTCCGGCGAAAGCAGCGTGGAGCGCGATGCCGAGGGCCGCCCGCGGCGCATGCAGCAGGCCGGTTGGCTGATCCAGTACCTGGACTGGTATCCGGCCCAGGAAGGAAGCCCGGCCCTGCCGCGGCGCATCGAGGCCAGCCGCGAGGACGCCAAGGTGCGCCTGCTGGTCGACCAGTGGGGCGCCGACGCGCCATGACCGCGCAGATTGACGCCGATGGCTGGTCCTGGTGGCCGGCCCCGGCCAAGCTGAACCTGTTCCTGCACATCACCGGCCGCCGCGCCGATGGCTACCATGAGCTGCAGACCGTGTTCCGCCTGCTGGACTGGGGCGACCGTATCGGCCTGCGCCTGCGCGATGATGGATTGGTGCGACGTCAGGGCGAGGGCCTGGCCGGTGTTGCCGAGGCCGATGATCTGGCGGTGCGTGCGGCCAGGTTGCTGCAATCGGCTGCCAACGTCGGCCAGGGGGCGGATATCGTCGTTGAAAAGCATGTTTCGGCGGGTGGCGGCTTCGGCGGCGGCTCGTCCGACGCGGCCACCGTGCTGGTGGTCCTGAACCGGCTCTGGCAGGCCGGCCTGGACGAGGATGCGCTGGCTGCACTGGGCCTGCGCCTGGGCGCCGACGTGCCGGTCTTCGTGCGCGGCCACAACGCCTGGGCCGAGGGCGTGGGCGAGCGCCTGCAGCCGGTGGCCCTGCCGCCGGCCTGGTACGTGATCGTCGAACCGGGCGTTCATGTTCCGACCCCGGCCCTGTTCGCTGACCCGGATTTGACGCGCGACTGCCCACAGGCGAAAATAGACGACTTCGCTTCCGGCGCTCTGGTCGGAAACGTGTTCGAGCCGGTGCTGCGCCGCCGCGAGCCTGCCGTCGAGGCGGTGCTTGCCGCGTTGAGCAGCATAGGCCAGGCACGTTTGACCGGGTCCGGAAGTGGTTGTTTCGTCGAGTTCGATTCGCAGGCTGCCGCAGAGCAGGGGCGAGCGGAGTTGCCGAAGGAGTTGCGGGCAAGGGTGGCCGCGGGCGTTGCACGTTCGCCACTGCTGGATGCACTCGAGCAACACTGATTCATCAATGCAGGGGCGTCGCCAAGAGGCCCAAGGCACCAGGTTTTGATCCTGGCATTCGGAGGTTCGAATCCTCCCGCCCCTGCCAATGCGGCTGCGTCCGCGCCATCCAGCGCATCACTGCGCGGGACGTGGAAACAGCCGCGGTGTTGTAAGCAGCAGGGGCCGCAGCGGTCCTTGCCGCTACCGGATCCCCGCCACTCGTCCCCGCCCGAGACAATCATGATGCAAGAGTCCCCGAACCTGCTGGTATTTTCCGGCAACGCCAACAAACGTCTGGCGCAGAACATCTGCAAGGAACTGGGAGTCCGCCCGGGCAAGGCACTGGTCTCGCACTTCTCCGATGGTGAAGTGCAGGTCGAGATCGAAGAAAACGTCCGCAAGCAGGACGTCTTCGTGATCCAGCCGACCTCGGCGCCGAGCGCGGAAAACCTGATGGAACTGCTGGTCCTGATCGACGCGCTCAAGCGCGCATCGGTGGCCAGCGTGACCGCCGTGGTGCCGTACTTCGGCTACTCGCGCCAGGATCGCCGCATGCGTTCCTCGCGCGTGCCGATCACCGCCAAGCTGGCGGCCAAGATGTTCAGCACCGCTGGCGCTGATCGCGTGCTGACCGTCGACCTGCACGCCGACCAGATCCAGGGCTTCTTCGATATCCCGGTGGACAACGTGTATGCGTCCCCGCTGCTGCTGGCCGACATCTGGCGCGCCTACGGCACCGAGAACCTGATCGTCGTCTCGCCGGACGTGGGCGGCGTGGTCCGCGCCCGTGCGGTGGCCAAGCGCCTGGATGACGCCGACCTGGCGATCATCGACAAGCGCCGCCCGCGCGCCAACGTCTCCACCGTGATGAACATCATCGGTGACGTCGAAGGCAAGACCTGCGTCATGGTCGATGACATCGTCGATACCGCCGGCACCCTGTGCGCCGCTGCCGCTGCCCTCAAGGCGCGCGGTGCGCTCAAGGTCGCCGCCTACTGCACCCACGCGGTGCTGTCGGGCCCGGCGGTGGACAACATCACCAATTCCCAGCTCGACGAGCTGGTGGTGACCGACACCATCCCGCTGAAGGACGCAGCGCGGGTGTGCAGCAAGATCCGCCAGCTGAGCGTGGCGGAAATGCTGGCCGAAACGATGCGCCGCATCGCCTTCGGCGAGTCGGTCAGCTCGCTGTACGTCGACTGATTTTTTCGTCCCTGCCGGCAACGGTAGGGACACACCCCGGGTGCTTCTGGTCGCGGAAGCATCTTCAATCGCCGAGCCGCAAGGCAAGGCAACAACCTGAGTAGTCGAAAATGTCGAAGACCCATGAAATCAAGGTCACCAAGCGTGAACTGCAGCGTAAGGGTGCGAGCCGCCGCCTGCGTCACGCTGGTGTGATCCCGGCCATCGTGTACGGCGGTACCGCCGAGCCGGTCGCCATCAGCCTGGACCACAACGAAATCTGGCTGGCCCAGCAGAACGAGTGGTTCTACGCCTCCATCCTGGACCTGAACCTGGATGGCAAGGTCGAGCGCGTGCTGCTGCGTGACATGCAGCGCCACCCGTACAAGCAGCTGATCATGCACCTGGACTTCCTGCGCGTGAACGAGAACGAAGCCCTGACCGCTTCGGTTCCGCTGCACTTCATCAACGAAGACACCTCGCCGGCTGGCAAGGCTGCCGACGTCGTGGTCACCCACGAACTGAAGGAAGTCACCATCAGCTGCCTGCCGAAGGACCTGCCGGAGTCGATCGAAGTCGACCTGGGCGCCCTGAACGCTGGCGACGTGGTGTACCTGTCCAACATCAAGCTGCCGAAGGGCGTGGAAATCCCGGCCCTGGCGCTGGGCAAGGACCACGACGACGCCATCGTCACCGCCAAGCACGGCAAGGAAGACGCTGCCGACGCTGAAGCTCCGGCTGCCGAGTAATACCGTAGCGGTGCCTGCCTCCGGGCAGGCACCGTTCTGGAAGGAACCATGGCAGGACTGCGACTGATCGTCGGTCTGGGCAATCCCGGATCGGAACACGCCCGGACCCGGCACAACGCCGGGTTTCATTTCGTTGAGGCCCTGGCTGAAAAAGCCGGTGCACGCTGGAATGTGGACAGCAAGCTGTTCGGCGAGACCGCCAAGGTCGAGATCGCCGGGCAGACCGTTTGGCTGCTGAAGCCGGCCACCTTCATGAACCTCAGCGGCAAGTCGGTCACCGCCGCACAGCGGTTCTGGAAGATCGAGCCGGAGGAAACCCTGCTGGCGCACGACGAACTGGACCTGCCGCCCGGCGCGGTACGGCTGAAGTTCGACGGCGGCCACGGCGGCCAGAACGGCCTGCGTGACACCATGCGCCTGCTCGGCCACGGCAAGTTCCACCGCCTGCGCGTGGGCATCGGCCATCCCGGCCACAAGGACCGCGTGGTGGGTTGGGTGCTCGGCCGTCCCTCCAAGGACGACGACGTGCTGATCGCACGCGCCATCGACGATGCCATCGACGTGCTGCCGCTGGCGGTACAGGGCGATTTCAACGAAGCAATGAAGCGGCTGCACACCCCGAAATAACGGTAGTGCCGGCCGCTGGCCGGCAACGGGCGCCCACCGGCCCCGGTAGGTACCGACCGTTGGTCGGTACGGAATCAACCAGACCGGTAGGTACCGACCGTTGGTCGGTACGGAATCAACCAGACCGGTAGGTACCGACCGTTGGTCGGTACGGAGAATGATTGGAAAAGCAGCGCCCACCTCGCTGCTTCCCCAATCACTTTCACCCCAGAGAGCTGTCACCCATGGGTATCAAATGCGGCATCGTCGGCCTGCCCAACGTCGGCAAGTCGACCCTGTTCAACGCGCTGACCAAGGCGGGCATCGCCGCGGCGAACTTCCCGTTCTGCACCATCGAACCGAACGTCGGCATCGTGCCGGTGCCGGACCCGCGCCTGGGTGAGCTGGCGGCGATCATCAACCCGCAGAAGGTCATCCCGACCGCGGTCGAGTTCGTCGACATCGCCGGCCTGGTGGCTGGTGCGGCCAGCGGCGAAGGCCTGGGCAACAAGTTCCTGGCGCACATCCGCGAAGTCGATGCGATCACCCACGTGGTGCGCTGCTTCGAGAACGCCGACGTCATCCACGTCAACAACAAGGTCGACCCGATCTCGGACATCGAAACCATCGATACCGAACTGGCCCTGGCCGACCTGGACAGCGTCGAGAAGGCACTGAACCGCGCCGAGCGCGCCGCCAAGGGTGGCGACAAGGAAGCGGCCGCGCGCAAGCCGGTGCTGGCCAAGCTGCAGGCCGCCCTGGCCGATGGCAGGTCGGGTCGCTCGGTCGGCCTGGACGAGGAAGAGAAGGCGCTGGTCCGTGACCTGTTCCTGCTGACCCTGAAGCCGGTGATGTACATCGCCAACGTGCTGGAAGACGGCTTCGAGAACAACCCGCACCTGGACGCCGTGCGCGCCCACGCCGCCGCCGAAGGCGCGCAGGTGGTGCCGGTGTCGGCCGCGATCGAAGAAGAGCTGTCCCAGCTCGACGACGAAGACCGCGACACCTTCCTGGCCGATCTCGGCCTGAGCGAGCCGGGCCTGAACCGCGTGATCAACGCGGCCTACAGCCTGCTGGGCCTGCAGACCTACTTCACCGCTGGCGTGAAGGAAGTCCGCGCGTGGACCGTGCGCAAGGGCGCCACCGCCCCGCAGGCCGCTGCGGTCATCCACACCGACTTCGAGAAGGGCTTCATCCGCGCCGAAACCATCGCGTATGACGACTTCATCAAGTACAAGGGCGAAGCCGGCGCCAAGGAAGCCGGTCGCCTGCGCCTGGAAGGCAAGGAATACCGCGTGCAGGAAGGCGACGTGCTGCACTTCCGCTTCAACGTCTGATCCAGCGGCAACGGATCGACCCCGGACGCCCCGCCTCGAGCGGGGCGTTCGCGTTTCCGGCATCGGTTTCTGCGCTGGACAAAAAATGACCACGCTTCGAAACGCCTGCGGCGCAACGTTCGCACGCACTTGTCCACACCAAACCCCCACCGCTTTCCACGCGCGGTGTGGAAAACCGTGGGGTCGGATCCCTTTCCACCGGAAAGGGCTCCGACCCCGATCAGCGCAGCCGAGTCGTGGACAAAATTTCACCACGCATGAAAACGCCTGCAGCGTAACGCTCGCACCCACTTGTCCACATCAAGTTCCCATCGCTCTCCACGTCGCGTGTGGAAAACAACCGAGGCCGTGGACAAAAAATCACCACGCGTGGAAACGCCTGCGGCGCAATGCTCGCGCCCACTTGTCCACACCAAGTTCCCATCGCTCTCCACGTGCGGTGTGCATAAACAACGAGGCCCGCCAATGGCGGGCCTCGTCGTCCACGTCCTGCGAGACCGCGCTTACAACGCGCTGCCGCCGAACTTGTGGGTGTACTGCAGGTTGATCGTGCGGCCGACGCTGTCGAACCAGGACACGTCGTAGTACGGGTAGGCCGTGTACGTGGCGTCCTTCGGCGGCATCTTGTTGAACACGTTGACCACCGACAGCGACAGGCGCGAGTGGTCGTCGAAGCGGTACTGCACCGACGCGTTGTAGCGGTAGGTGGCCTTGATGTACGGGCTGTCGCCGCTGTCCGGGTCGAACACCTGGTCGTAGCTGTCCGAGTTCGGCAGCTTGCCCAGGCGCGAGCCGTACACGGTGGCCGACCACGCATCCTTCTCCCAGGTCACGCTGACGCTGGTCTTGGTGCGCGGGATGTCGAAGCCGCTGTTCACCGCGAACTGGTCTTCGGTCGGGTCGCCCGGGTAGCGCTGGAAATCATGCTCCTTCACCCAGGTGTGGGTGCCGTTGAAGATGAAATCACCGGCACCGGTCTGCAGGCGGTAGCGCAGGCCCACGTCGATGCCCGAGGTCGACTCACGCGCCACGTTGATCGGGTTGACGTACACGCCGTACAGGCGGCCGTCGGCGGTGCGGGTCACCCGCGCCAGCGCGTCCACGCAGGTCGGCGAGGTGATGTCGGCGTCGCCCAGGCGGCAGTTCGCTTCGCTGGCCAGGATCGTGCGCACGTCCATGTCCTGCACCTGCTTGCGCATGTCGATGTCGAACCAGTCCACCGACAGATCGAGGCCGGTGGCCGGCGACCAGACGAAGCCTGCGCTCCACGAGGTGCTGGTTTCCGGGTCGAGCTCGCGATTGCCGCTGCGGCTGCGGATCACGTTGCGCTCGTAGTCGGAGCAGTCATCGGCATCGTCGGCACGGCAGCTGTACAGATCCTCGGCCGTGGTCTCGTCGTTGCCCGGGCCGGCGAACACGTAGTGCAGGTCGGGCGCGCGGAAGGCGGTGCCGTAGGAGCCGCGCACCAGCAGGCTGTCCACGGGACGCCATTCCAGGCCGCCGCTCCAGGTCGCCTTGCCGATGGTATGGCCGGAATAACGGTACTGGTCGTAGCGGCCGGCCACGCTCAGGTTCAGCGTGTCGTGCAGCGGCAGGCGCAGTTCGGCGGCGGTCGCCCAGCGGTTGCGCGACCCCTTGCCGTCCGAATCCTTCCAGCTGTAGTAGTAGTACTCGGTCGCCAGCGGATCGGGATTCAACGCGTAGGCCTGCTGGCCCACTTCCACGGTCGCGGCGAAGCCGGCATCGCCGCCGGGCAGGCCGAACAGCGAACCGTTGGTCAGGGTCAGGGCCGCGGTCTCGGTGCGCGACTTCGGGGTGTAGGTCGTGCGTGCGGCGATCGACTCGTACTCGGCGCGGGTCAGCGGCCGGTACAGGCGCGACGGGTCGGCGTTGTAGATCGGGAAGCCATCATCGTCCTCGCCCAGCTGCGGCCCCAGGAACAGGTCGTTGGCCTTGGCGGCGACGATCTGCGGCCAGCTGATCCGCGACTGGTACTGCGAGTGGCTCAGCGCCGCTTCGTAATCCCAGTTGCCGGCCAGGTTGCCCTTGAAGCCGGTGGTCACGCTGAAGGTCTTCTGCGTGCTGCGCACCATGGCATTGCGCAGGCCGCCCATCTCCTCGGGCGAGAACTGGCGCTGCCAGAATTCGATCTCACCCGTGGCCTGGTTGTTGAAGTAGCCCGACTCGTCGCCGTCGGCGGCCATGCGGCCCCACGAGGTGACATCGCGCATCAGGGCCAGCGTGTGGTACCCCATCTGCACGTCGGCAAACCACTGCTGGCCGTTGTCGAAGTCATAGCTCATCGAGGCATAGCCGTTGGCGCCGCGGCGCTTGCTGAGGATGGTGCCGTAGCCGATCGACGCGTCGCTGCCGCAGTAGTAGCCATAGCGCGGGCGGAAGGCATGGTACGTGCTGCCTTGGTTCTGCCCGGCCAGCGCTTCGCAGGTGGCCGCGCCCGGGTCCAGGTAGTCGTCGTTGTAGTCGGTGCGCAGGTAGGCGCGGCGGGCGATGCGCGAGCCTTCGGTCGGCCCGTCCTGGGTCGAATCCTGGATGTCGCGCTCATAGGCCCACAGCGGCGTCTGCGACTGCAGCTCCACGCTGTACACCGCATTGAAATTGCCCTTGCTGAAGCCGCTGGACAGGCTCATGTCGAACGACTCGCCACCGCCTTCGCTGGTGGTGCCCATGCGCACGTCGACGGTGGTGCCGTCGGCCTTCTTCTTCAGGATGAAGTTGACCACGCCGGCGATCGCATCCGAACCGTAGATGGCCGACGCGCTGCCGGTCAGCACCTCGATGCGGTCGATCATGCCCAGCGGGATGTTGGACACGTCGGTGAAGTTGCTGCGGCCCTGGAACGGCATCGGGAAATCAGCGATACGGCGGCCGTTGACCAGCACCAGGGTGTGGTTCGGACCCAGCCCGCGCAGGTCGACCTGCTGCGCGCCCGGGGAGAAGTCGGCGCCGCTGGAGGACTGCTGGCTCTGCGTCTCGCCGCCGTTCTGGGTCATCGCACGCAGCACGTCGGGCACCGTGGTGAAGCCGCTGGAGCGGATCTCCTCGGCATTGATCACCGTGATCGGTGCCGGGCCTTCCACCTGTGCGCGCGGAATGCGCGAACCGGTCACCTGGACCGCATCGAGTTGCTGCACCGAAGAGGAACCGGGGCTCTGGGCCGCTGCCGAGGCAGCAAAACCCATCAACGCCAGCTGGATCGACCACGCCATCGCCTGTCTACGCATGAGAGATATCTCGGGAATGAAGCCGGCCCGCATAGGAAGGGCCCTGTCCCCCATTCACAATCCGGAATGGGCGCGCGCATTTAACGCCTTTTTTATGCTCTTGACTACAGGTCTTTCATCTGGCAAAGAGTGAAAACGGTTGCAAGCCGATTCTGTTCAGGGAGATCCACGATGAGTTCCCTTGTCCGCCGATTCTGGTCAAGCCTCGTGCTGGGGGTGGTGCTGGCCGTGATGGCCCCGCTGGCGTCAGCGCAGGACTCCCGCGACCTGCATTCCCCTGGCTTCGATTATTACGAGATTGGCGACCTGGATGCACCCCGTCCCGGTGCACGCGCCCCGGCGATGATGCTGATGGGCGGTGGCGAGTGGGTGCCCGAGGCCTTCCAGTGGTGGCTGCGGCAGGCCGGCAACGGCCGCGTGCTGATCCTGCGCGCGTCCGGTGGCGACGAGCTGCAGGAGCGCCTGTACCGCGATATCGGCGGCACCACCGCCGTGCAGACCCTGGTGTTCGACAACCGCCGCGGCGCCGACGATCCGGCGGTGCTGCGCGTGGTCGCCGCCGCCGATGCCATCTTCATCGCCGGCGGTGACCAGTCGCGCTACATCCGCTTCTGGAAGGGCACGGCGCTCAACCGCGCGCTCAATGCGCATGTCCGCGCCGGCAAGCCGATCGCCGGTACCAGCGCTGGGCTGGCGATCCTCGGTGGTTACGCCTACGGCGCGCTCGATGGCGGCAGCATCACCTCGGCCGGCGCGCTGGCCGACCCGATGGGCAGCGCGGTCACCCTGGACAGCGGCTTCCTGCACATGCCCTACCTGCAGCGCGTGGTCACCGATACCCACTTCGACAAGCGCGACCGGCTCGGCCGCCTGATCGTGTTCGTCGCCCGCGCCGCGCAGGAAAGCGGTGATCCGGACATGGTCGGCATCGGCGTGGACGAGGACACCGCGCTGTGCGTGGAGCCCGACGGCCAGGCCCAGGTCTACAGCGCCGATGGCCAGGGCAAGGTCTGGGTGGTCAGCCCCGGCCGCGACGCCGACCGGATGGTCGAAGGCGAGCCGTTGCAGTTCCACGCCGTGCCGGTCACCGTGGTCGCCAGCGGTGGCCGCCTGCGCCTGGATGACTTCCAGGCCGACGTCGACTACCACGCCATGGCCGACATCACCGACGGCGAGATCGAAATCACGCGCCGGTAGTGCCGGGCCATGCCCGGTGGCCTTGCCGCATCGCTCTTTCCGCCGGGCATGGCCCGGCGCTACCGAACTACACTCCCTGGAGACGTACCTGATGAAACTGCGCTTGGCGCTGTCTGCCCTGTTGTCCCTGCCCCTGCTCGCGCAGGCAGCGCCGTCCACTTCGCCGCTGCTGGTCATCCATGGCGGGGCAGGGGTCGAGCGCAAGGATCTGTCGCCGGCTGAAGAGAAGGCTGCGCGCGCGGCGTTGAAGGCAGCGCTGTTGAAGGGGCATGCCGAACTGGCGGCAGGTCGCCCGGCGCTGGCGGCGGTCACCGCGGCGATCACCGTGCTCGAGGACGATCCCACCTTCAATGCCGGCAAGGGCGCGGTGTTCACCCATGACGGCCACAACGAACTGGACGCTTCGCTGATGGATGGCGCCACCCAGGCGGCCGGTGCGGTCGCGGGCGTGCAGCGCGTGCGCAACCCGATCCAGCTGGCGCAGCTGGTCATGCAGAAATCGCCGCACGTGATGATGGTCGGGCAGGGCGCCGAGGCGTTCGCGGTGGAGCAGGGCGTCAGCCTGGTGGATCCCTCGTATTTCCGCACCGACAAGCGCTGGCAGCAGCTGCAGCGCGCACTGAAGGAAGAGGCCAGCGGCCAGGCTCATGCCGATCTCGAAACCGCCAAGCACTTCGGCACCGTCGGCGCCGTCGCGCTGGATGCGCAGGGGCATCTTGCGGCAGGCACGTCCACCGGCGGCATGACCAACAAGCGCTACGGCCGCGTGGGCGACTCGCCGATCATCGGTGCCGGTACCTGGGCCGACACGCGCTGCGCGGTGTCCGGTACCGGTTGGGGCGAGTACTACATCCGCACCGCGGCGGCGCACGAGATCTGTGCGCGCATGCGTTACCAGGGGCAGACGCCGGAGCAGGCCGGCAAGGGCGTCATCAATGACACCATTCCGCAGATGGGTGGCGATGGTGGCGCCATCGTGCTGTCCGCAGACGGAAAAGCGGCCACGCCGTTCAACACGCAGGGCATGTATCGGGGCTGGATTGGCGCCGACGGAGTGCCCCATGTCGCAATTTTCGCCAACGAGACCCTGGTGCTGCCGGGGCAATAACCTTGCGTATCAATGGGTTTGCGACAACGTGTGAAAAAAACCGAAAAAAGCGTTGACAGCCCCCCGTCCCATCAGCAGAATAAGCGGCTCACCACCACACACCGCAACGCTTCGGCGGCAACGGGATGGGGTGGTAAGGAGGGATACCCAAGCGGCCAACGGGGGCAGACTGTAAATCTGCTGGCTTACGCCTTCGGTGGTTCGAATCCACCTCCCTCCACCAGATTCACGTTGTGGCACATTCCCGGTGCGGGAGTAGTTCAATGGTAGAACCTCAGCCTTCCAAGCTGATGGTGCGGGTTCGATTCCCGTCTCCCGCTCCATTGAATGAACTTTGAATATTATCGAGTTCATGCCATAATGCAAAACTCGCTCACATAGCTCAGTCGGTAGAGCACTTCCTTGGTAAGGAAGAGGTCGAAGGTTCGATTCCTTTTGTGAGCACCATCTTAAGCACCACACCAGACGAATTCGAGATAAGCAGCCATGGCCAAGGGTAAGTTCGAGCGCACCAAGCCGCACGTCAACGTCGGCACCATCGGTCACGTCGACCACGGCAAGACCACGCTGACCGCCGCACTGACCAAGATCGGTGCCGAGCGTTTCGGCGGCGAGTTCAAGGACTACTCGGCCATTGACGCCGCTCCGGAAGAGAAGGCTCGTGGCATCACGATCTCGACCGCGCACGTCGAATACGAATCCACCACCCGTCACTACGCCCACGTCGATTGCCCGGGCCACGCTGACTACGTCAAGAACATGATCACCGGTGCCGCCCAGATGGACGGCGCGATCCTGGTGTGCTCGGCCGCTGACGGCCCGATGCCGCAGACCCGCGAGCACATCCTGCTGTCGCGTCAGGTCGGCGTGCCGTACATCGTCGTGTTCCTGAACAAGGCCGACATGGTTGACGATGCCGAGCTGCTGGAACTGGTCGAAATGGAAGTCCGCGAGCTGCTGAGCAAGTACGACTTCCCGGGCGACGACACCCCGATCATCTCGGGTTCGGCCCGCCTGGCGCTGGAAGGCGACCAGAGCGACATCGGCGTGCCGGCCGTGATCAAGCTGGTCGATGCTCTCGACAGCTGGATCCCGACCCCGGAGCGTGACGTCGACAAGCCGTTCCTGATGCCGGTGGAAGACGTGTTCTCGATCTCGGGCCGCGGCACCGTGGTGACCGGTCGTATCGAGCGCGGCGTGATCAAGGTCGGCGAAGAAATCGAAATCGTCGGCATCCGTCCGGTGCAGAAGACCACCGTGACCGGCGTCGAAATGTTCCGCAAGCTGCTGGACCAGGGCCAGGCAGGCGACAACGCCGGTCTGCTGCTGCGCGGCACCAAGCGTGACGACGTCGAGCGTGGCCAGGTCCTGGCCAAGCCGGGTTCGATCAAGCCGCACACCAAGTTCGACGCCGAAGTCTACGTGCTGTCGAAGGACGAAGGTGGCCGTCACACCCCGTTCTTCAAGGGCTACCGTCCGCAGTTCTACTTCCGTACCACCGACATCACCGGTGCGGTTGAGCTGCCGGAAGGCGTCGAGATGGTGATGCCGGGCGACAACATCAAGATGGTTGTCACCCTGATCAACCCGGTCGCAATGGACGCCGGCCTGCGCTTCGCAATCCGCGAAGGTGGCCGTACCGTCGGCGCCGGTGTGGTCTCCACCATCATCGAGTAAGCCTGCAAAGCCGGCGGTTGCATAGCGCTGCCGGTCGCGCGAGTGGCGGGCCGGGAACCTCGGTCCGCCTTCGCCGTCTAAGGGAAGGCAAGTTTCAATCTGTACGCCAGTAGCTCAATTGGCAGAGCAGCGGTCTCCAAAACCGCAGGTTGGGGGTTCGAGTCCCTCCTGGCGTGCCATCTGCCCACCTTATCCAGCGGTTCGGCCGCTAAAGCAGACATAGCCTGATGAATAGCAAGATCGAACACTCCAAGGACACCTCCACCCAGGGTGGGGATATCGTCAAGTACGCCCTCGCCACCCTGCTGGTGCTGGCTGGTCTGTTCGTCTGGTTCTGGTTCTCCGCTGACTCCGGTCGCGCTGCCCAGCTGGGCGCGTGGACGGGTCAGCTGCGTGCGTTGGCCGTTGTCGTGGGTCTGGCCGGTGGTATCGGCGTGTTCCTGCTGACCGGCAAGGGTCGTGATACCCGCGAATTCCTCTCCGAGTCGCGCTTCGAGCTGCGCAAGGTGGTCTGGCCGACGCGCCAGGAAGCCACCCGCATGACCTGGGTCGTGATGGTTGTGGTGATCATCCTCAGCCTGCTGCTGGGTGGATTCGATTACGTCATTCAGCGGCTGGTCCAGCTGTTCCTGACCCGCTAAGGAGATTTGCATGAAGCGTTGGTACGTCGTTCACGCCTATTCGGGCTTCGAGAAGTCGGTTGCGCAGGCCCTGCGTGATCGCATCGCCCGTGACGGCATGGAAGAGCGCTTCGGCGATGTCCTGGTCCCGACCGAAGAAGTGGTCGAGATGCGCGCTGGCCAGAAGCGCCGTTCGGAGCGCAAGTTCTTCCCGGGTTACGTGCTGGTCCAGATCGAGACCCACGAAGAAGCCGGCATCCCGCGCATCGACAACGAAAGCTGGCACCTGGTCAAGGAAACCCCGCGCGTCATGGGCTTCATCGGCGGCACCGCCGATCGTCCGCTGCCGATCGCCGATTCCGAGGCCGAGGCCATCCTGAACCGCGTTCAGGAAGGCGTCGAGAAGCCGCGTCCGAAGGTGCTGTTCGAGCCGGGCCAGATGGTCCGCGTCACCGACGGTCCGTTCAACGATTTCAATGGCGTCGTCGAAGAAGTCAACTACGAGAAGAGCCGTCTGCGCGTCTCGGTGCTGATCTTCGGTCGTGCCACCCCGGTCGAACTCGAGTTCGGCCAGGTCGAAAAGGCCGTCTAAGCGGCCGGTAGAGTCGAGCTTGCTCGACTTTGCTGATCAGTCGAGCAAGCTCGACTCTACAGGACCAGAAACCGGGCTCAGCCCGGTTTCGTTCGTTTACGTGCCGCTTCAGGCATGTGAAGAAAAAACCTGATATAGTGCGCGGCTCCCCGCTGGGAAGCCAGCAGGATGAAGCCGCCGCAAGGCGGCCTTCAGCATGATTTCAAAACGCGATGCCGGGACGCGTGATTCCCGGTCCGATGGGGAGCCTGTTGTCGCAAGGCGCTAGCACCCGGAGAGCATACTCATGGCAAAGAAAGTTGTCGGTTACATCAAGCTGCAGGTGAAGGCCGGTCAGGCCAACCCCTCGCCGCCGGTCGGTCCTGCGCTGGGTCAGCGCGGCCTGAACATCATGGAATTCTGCAAGGCGTTCAACGCTGCCACGCAGAAGCTCGAGCCGGGTCTGCCGGTTCCGGTGATCATCACGGCCTACTCGGACCGTACGTTCACCTTCATCACCAAGAGCACCCCGGCCACCACCCTGCTGAAGAAGGCCGCTGGCATCTCGTCGGGCTCCAAGCGCCCGAACACCGAGAAGGTCGGCAAGGTCACCCGTAAGCAGCTGGAAGAGATCGCCAAGGCGAAGGAACCGGATCTGACTGCCGCCGATCTGGACGCCGCCGTGCGTACCATCGCTGGCTCTGCCCGTTCCATGGGCCTCGTGGTGGAGGGTTAATCAGATGGCACAGAACAAGCGCGAAAAGGCCATCAAGGCCGCCGTTGTCCCGGGCAAGTCGTACGCCTTCGAAGACGCGATCAACATCCTGAAGACCGCCACCAAGGCCAAGTTCGTCGAGTCGATCGACGTTGCCGTGCGCCTGGGCGTCGATGCCAAGAAGTCCGACCAGCAGGTCCGTGGCTCCACCGTGCTGCCGGCTGGTACCGGCAAGTCGGTCCGCGTCGCCGTCTTCGCTCCGGCCGGTGCCAAGGCTGACGAAGCCCTGGCCGCTGGCGCCGAAGCCGTCGGTATGGACGATCTGGCCGAGAAGATGCAGGCCGGCGATCTGAACTACGACGTCGTCATCGCGACCCCGGACGCCATGCGCGTCGTCGGTAAGCTGGGCACCGTGCTGGGCCCGCGCGGCCTGATGCCGAACCCGAAGGTCGGCACCGTTTCCCCGAACCCGGGTGAAGCCGTGAAGAACGCCAAGTCGGGCCAGGTCCGTTACCGCACCGACAAGGCCGGTATCATCCACTGCACCATCGGCAAGGCCGACTTCGCCGAAGACGCGCTGAAGTCGAACCTGACCGCGCTGCTGCTGGACCTGATCAAGGCCAAGCCGGCGACCTCGAAGGGCACCTACCTGCAGAAGGTTTCGGTCAGCTCGACGATGGGCCCGGGCGTCACCGTCGACCAGTCGTCGCTGACCCTGAAGTAATTGTTTCAAGCGGTCACGGTACCCTCGGGCACCGTGACCGTGACATTTGAAGGCGTCGCCGGCAGTCCATCGCTGGCGGTAGCCGTCAAAGACCGCAGGCGCGGTCGTGGCAATACCGGCGACGGGCACGGAAGCTCGATATGGCAGGGAGTCGCCGCCGGAGCAGCAATGACCGCTTAATCGATTCTTCGGAATCAACCTGCGTAGATGGTGCCCTTCTGGAGTTTTTCTGGTTCACGCACGTCTGGGATCTTCCCCGATTGCACTCCAGGTCTGGAACGGCCCACCCCCGGAGCATCATTCCGATGTTCCCGGCGTCCAGGACGGATGCCGCACAGGACCGCACACGGCAGGAGCCGTAAGCGGAGTTCAATTGGAGGAGTGCAATGGCTCTCAATCTGTCCCAGAAGCAAGAAGTAGTCGCCGAGCTGGCAGACGTCGCCGCCAAGGCCCACTCCTTGATCGCAGCCGAATACGCTGGCACCACGGTCGCCCAGATGACCGCGATGCGCAAGCAGGCTCGTGAAACCGGTGTTTTCTTGAAAGTTGTCAAGAACACCCTGGCTTCGCGCGCTGTTGAAGGCACCGAGTTCGCAGTCGCACAGGACCAGATGGTTGGTCCGCTGCTGTACGCGTTCTCGCTCGAGGAGCCCGGCGCAGCCGGTCGCCTGATCAAGGAAGCCGCCAAGGGCAACGACAAGCTGAAGGCTAAGGTCGTCGCCATCGGTGGTGAAGTGTTCCCGGCGAGCCACGTCGAGGTTCTGGCATCGCTGCCGACCCGCGACCAGGCCCTGGCAATGCTGGCACGCGTCCTGGCCGAGCCGGTCACGATGTTCGCCCGCGCCATCAAGGCTATCGGTGACAAGCAGAACGGTGGCGAAGCCGCTGAAGCTGCTGAACCGGCCGCCGAGACCGCCTGAGTTTCGACTATTTAGTGGTTCCTGACGGAACCTCAACCCAGAAAATCATCCAAAGGTAATTATCATGTCCCTTACCAACGAACAGATCGTCGACGCCATCGCCGAGAAGTCCCTGATGGAAGTGATGGAGCTGGTCAAGGCCATCGAAGAGAAGTTCGGCGTCTCCGCCGCTGCTCCGGTTGCCGCCGCTGTGGCTGGCCCGGCTGCCGTCGTTGAAGAGCAGACCGAATTCGTCGTCACCCTGAAGTCCGCTGGCGACAAGAAGGTTGAAGTCATCAAGGCCGTCCGCGCCATCACCGGCCTGGGCCTGAAGGAAGCGAAGGACCTGGCCGAAGCCGGCGGCGTCCTGAAGGACAACGCTTCGAAGGACGAAGCCGAGAAGATGAAGAAGGACCTGGAAGCTGCTGGCGCGACTGTCGAAGTCAAGTAAGCACTTCCCTTGCATCGTCATCGATTCACGGCGATGCAGCCAAGGCTGGGGGCGTAAGCCCCCGGCCTTTGGTCGTTGTTGCGGTATCGGTTGAGTCGACTGTTAGTCGACTGCTGTGAAGGAAGTCGACTAACAGTCGACTCTACCGGTTCAAAAGCAGAAAAAGCCCAACACGGGCTGCGGTCACAACCTCGCCAGCCAGCGCCACGCGCGGCAGCAGGGCAGTAGATGCAGACGAGTTGGCAGTTGGAAGTAGCAAGAGAAGGCGTGCTGGTGCCGGCAATACCAGCGACTTCCAACTGACAATTTCAAGTTTCCTTCGGGTCGTGGGCGCACGGCCCGCACAACAAGGTGGAAGACCTCATGACGTCCTATTCGTTCACCGAAAAAAAGCGTATCCGCAAGGATTTCGGCAAGCAGCGCTCGATCCTCGAAGTGCCGTTCCTGCTGGCCATCCAGGTGGACTCCTACCGTGATTTCCTGCAGGAAAACATCGATCCGGCCAAGCGCGCCGATTACGGCCTGCACGCTGCGCTGAAGTCGGTCTTCCCGATCGCCAGCTACAGCGGCAATGCCGCCCTGGAATACGTCGGCTACAAGCTGGGCGAGCCGGTCTTCGACGAGCGTGAGTGCCGTCAGCGTGGCATGAGCTACGGTGCGCCGCTGCGCGTGACCGTGCGCCTGGTCATCTACGACCGCGAGTCGTCGACCAAGGCCATCAAGTACGTGAAGGAGCAGGAGGTCTATCTGGGCGAAATCCCGCTGATGACCGAGAACGGCACCTTCATCGTCAACGGCACCGAGCGCGTCATCGTCTCGCAGCTGCACCGTTCGCCGGGCGTGTTCTTCGACCACGACCGTGGCAAGACCCACAGCTCGGGCAAGCTGCTGTACAGCGCCCGCATCATTCCTTACCGCGGTTCCTGGCTGGACTTCGAGTTCGACCCGAAGGACGCGCTGTTCACCCGTATCGACCGCCGCCGCAAGCTGCCGGTGTCGATCCTGCTGCGCGCGCTTGGCTACAGCAACGAAGAGATGCTGGCCGAGTTCTTCGAGATCAACACCTTCCACATCAACCCGGATGAAGGCGTCCAGCTGGAGCTGGTGCCGGAGCGCCTGCGTGGCGAAACCCTGGGCTTCGACCTCGCCGACGGCGACAAGGTCATCGTGGAAGCCGGCAAGCGCATCACCGCGCGCCACATCAAGCAGCTGGAAGCCTCGGGCATTGCCGCCCTGGCCGTGCCGGACGACTACATCGTCGGCCGCATCCTGTCGCACGACGTGGTCGATGCCTCGACCGGCGAACTGCTGGCCCAGGCCAACGACGAGATCAGCGACGAGCAGCTGCAGAACTTCCGCAAGGCCGGCGTCGATGCGGTGGGCACCCTGTGGGTGAACGACCTGGATCGTGGCCCGTACCTGTCCAACACCCTGCGCATCGATCCGACCAAGACCCAGCTGGAAGCCCTGGTCGAAATCTACCGCATGATGCGTCCGGGCGAGCCGCCGACCAAGGATGCCGCGCAGAACCTGTTCCACAACCTGTTCTTCACCTTCGAGCGCTACGACCTGTCCGCGGTCGGCCGCATGAAGTTCAACCGTCGCGTGGGCCGCAAGGAAACCACCGGCGAAGCCGTGCTGTATGACAGCAAGTACTTCGGCGAGCGCAACGACGAAGAGTCCAAGCGCCTGGTCGGCGCCCACGGCGACAGCTCCGACATCCTGGACGTGATCAAGGTCCTGACCGAGATCCGTAACGGTCGCGGTGTGGTTGACGACATCGATCACCTGGGCAACCGTCGCGTGCGTTCGGTCGGCGAAATGGCCGAGAACGTGTTCCGCGTCGGCCTGGTCCGCGTCGAGCGCGCGGTCAAGGAGCGCCTGTCGATGGCCGAGTCGGAAGGCCTGACCCCGCAGGAGCTGATCAACGCCAAGCCGGTTGCCGCTGCCATCAAGGAATTCTTCGGCTCCTCGCAGCTGTCGCAGTTCATGGATCAGAACAACCCGCTGTCGGAAGTGACCCACAAGCGTCGCGTCTCGGCCCTGGGCCCGGGCGGCCTGACCCGTGAGCGCGCCGGCTTCGAAGTGCGCGACGTGCACCCGACCCATTACGGCCGCGTCTGCACCATCGAAACGCCGGAAGGCCCGAACATCGGCCTGATCAACTCGCTGGCCGTGTACGCCCGCACCAACAAGTACGGTTTCCTCGAGACCCCGTACCGCAAGGTCGTGGACGGCAAGGTGTACGACGAAGTCGAGTTCCTGTCGGCCATTGAAGAAAACGAGTACGTCATTGCGCAGGCCAACGCCCTGACCAATGCCGACAGCGTGCTGACCGAGCAGTTCGTTCCCTGCCGTTTCCAGGGCGAATCGCTGCTGAAGCCGCCGGCGGAAGTCCACTTCATGGACGTCTCGCCGATGCAGACCGTGTCGATCGCGGCCGCGCTGGTTCCGTTCCTGGAGCACGATGACGCAAACCGCGCACTGATGGGCGCGAACATGCAGCGTCAGGCCGTGCCGACCCTGCGTGCGCAGAAGCCGCTGGTCGGTACCGGCATCGAGCGCGCCGTGGCGCGTGACTCCGGTGTGACCGTCAACGCCCGTCGTGGTGGCGAGATCGTGCAGATCGATGCCGCGCGCATCGTGGTCAAGGTGGTCGAGGAAGAAATCGTCGGTGCCACCGACGCCGGCGTCGACATCTACAACCTGGTCAAGTACACCCGTTCGAACCAGAACACCTGCATCAACCAGCGTCCGCTGGTCCAGGTGGGTGACGTCATCGCCCGCGGCGACGTGCTGGCCGACGGTCCGTCCACCGACATCGGCGAACTGGCCCTGGGCCAGAACATGCTGATCGCGTTCATGCCGTGGAACGGCTACAACTTCGAAGACTCCATCCTGCTCTCCGAGCGCGTGGTGGAAGAGGATCGCTACACCACGATCCACATCGAAGAGCTGACCTGCGTCGCGCGTGACACCAAGCTGGGGCCGGAGGAAATCTCCGCCGACATCCCGAACGTTTCCGAGCAGGCGCTGAACCGCCTGGACGAAAGCGGCGTGGTGTACATCGGTGCGGAAGTCCGCGCCGGCGACATCATGGTCGGCAAGGTCACCCCGAAGGGCGAAAGCCAGCTGACCCCGGAAGAGAAGCTGCTGCGCGCGATCTTCGGCGAGAAGGCTTCGGACGTTAAGGACAGCTCGCTGCGCGTTCCGCCGGGCATGGACGGCACCGTCATCGACGTGCAGGTCTTCACCCGCGACGGCATCGAGAAGGACAAGCGCGCCCGCCAGATCGAAGAGTCTGAAATCAAGCGCGTCAAGAAGGACTTCGACGACCAGTTCCGCATCCTGGAAGCCGCCATCTACATGCGTCTGCGTTCGCAGATCGTGGGCAAGGTGGTCAACGGTGGTGCCGGCCTGAAGAAGGGCGACGTCATCTCCGACGCCTACCTGGACGGCCTGAAGAAGGCTGACTGGTTCGCCCTGCGCATGAAGGACGAGGACGCTTCGGAAGCCATCGAACGCGCGCAGAAGCAGATCCAGGCGCACGAGAAGGAATTCGAGCGTCGCTTCGCCGACAAGCGCGGCAAGATCACCGCCGGCGACGACCTCGCCCCGGGCGTGCTGAAGATGGTCAAGGTGTTCCTGGCCGTGAAGCGCCGCATCCAGCCGGGCGACAAGATGGCAGGCCGCCACGGCAACAAGGGTGTGGTCTCCAACGTGGTGCCGGTCGAGGACATGCCGTACATGGCCTCGGGTGAAACCGTGGACATCGTGCTGAACCCGCTGGGCGTGCCGTCGCGTATGAACATCGGCCAGATCCTGGAAGTGCACCTGGGCTGGGCAGCCAAGGGCCTGGGTCGCAAGATCCAGGCGATGATGGAAGCCCAGGCTGCGGTTGCCGACCTGCGCAAGTTCCTGGACGACATCTACAACCACGACGACACCAACGTGGCCAACCGTGTCGACCTGTCGCAGTTCAGCGACGAGGAACTGCTGCGCCTGGCCCGTAACCTGACCGACGGCGTGCCGATGGCCACCCCGGTGTTCGACGGCGCCACCGAAGCGGAAATCAAGCGCATGCTGGAACTGGCCGACCTGCCGAGCAGTGGCCAGACCCAGCTGTACGACGGCCGCACCGGTGAAGCCTTCGACCGCCACACCACCGTCGGTTACATGCACTACCTGAAGCTGAACCACCTGGTCGACGACAAGATGCACGCCCGTTCGACCGGTCCGTACTCGCTCGTCACCCAGCAGCCGCTGGGCGGCAAGGCGCAGTTCGGCGGCCAGCGCTTCGGTGAAATGGAAGTCTGGGCGCTGGAAGCCTACGGCGCGGCCTACACCCTGCAGGAAATGCTGACGGTGAAGTCCGATGACGTGCAGGGCCGCAACCAGATGTACAAGAACATCGTCGACGGTGAGCACGAGATGGTCGCGGGCATGCCGGAATCCTTCAACGTCCTCGTGAAGGAAATCCGCTCGCTGGCCATCAACATGGAACTGGAAGACAACTGATCCATGCCGGCGCGGCGGTCCGCCGCCGCGCCGCTGGCAGTCAACTGAAAGCCCATCGACACAGCATTCCTCCTTCTGGAGAACACCATGAAAGACCTGCTCAACCTCTTCAACCAGCAGCGCCAGACGCTGGACTTCGACGCGATCAAGATCGCGCTGGCCTCGCCGGACCTGATCCGTTCGTGGTCCTTCGGCGAAGTGAAGAAGCCGGAAACCATCAACTACCGTACCTTCAAGCCGGAGCGTGACGGCCTGTTCTGCGCCGCCATCTTCGGGCCGGTCAAGGACTACGAGTGCCTGTGCGGCAAGTACAAGCGCATGAAGCACCGCGGCGTGGTCTGCGAGAAGTGCGGCACCGAAGTGACCCTGGCCAAGGTGCGCCGCGAGCGCATGGGCCACATCGACCTGGCCTCGCCGGTCGCGCACATCTGGTTCCTCAAGTCGCTGCCGTCGCGCATCGGCCTGATGCTGGACATGACCCTGCGTGACATCGAGCGCGTGCTGTACTTCGAAGCCTACGTGGTGACCGAGCCGGGCCTGACCGCCCTGGAGCGCCGCCAGCTGCTGACCGAAGAACAGTACCTGACCGCCCGCCAGGAACACGGTGACGACTTCGACGCCGCCATGGGCGCCGAGGCCGTGTACGAACTGCTGCGCACCATCGACCTGCAGTCGGAAATGACCCGCCTGCGCGAAGAAATCGCCGCTACCGGTTCGGAAACCAAGCTGAAGCGCCTCACCAAGCGCATCAAGCTGATCGAAGCCTTCCTGGAATCGGGCAACCGTCCGGAATGGATGGTCATGACCGTGCTGCCGGTGCTGCCGCCGGACCTGCGTCCGCTGGTCCCGCTGGACGGTGGCCGCTTCGCGACCTCCGACCTGAACGACCTGTACCGCCGCGTCATCAACCGCAACAACCGCCTGCGCCGCCTGCTCGAACTGAGCGCGCCGGACATCATCGTGCGCAATGAAAAGCGCATGCTGCAGGAATCGGTCGATGCGCTGCTGGACAACGGCCGTCGCGGCCGTGCCATCACCGGCACCAACAAGCGCCCGCTGAAGTCGCTGGCCGACATGATCAAGGGCAAGCAGGGCCGCTTCCGCCAGAACCTGCTGGGCAAGCGCGTCGACTACTCGGGCCGTTCGGTCATCGTGGTCGGTCCGTACCTGCGCCTGCACCAGTGCGGCCTGCCGAAGAAGATGGCGCTCGAGCTGTTCAAGCCGTTCGTCTTCGCCAAGCTGCAGCGTCGTGGCCTGGCCACCACCATCAAGGCCGCCAAGAAGCTGGTCGAGCGCGAAGAAGCCGAAGTCTGGGACATCCTGGAAGAGGTCATCCGCGAACATCCGGTCATGCTGAACCGTGCGCCGACCCTGCACCGTCTGGGCATCCAGGCGTTCGAGCCGGTGCTGATCGAAGGCAAGGCCATCCAGCTGCACCCGCTGGTCTGCACCGCGTTCAACGCCGACTTCGACGGTGACCAGATGGCCGTCCACGTGCCGCTCTCGCTGGAAGCCCAGCTGGAAGCGCGTGCGCTGATGATGTCGACCAACAACATCCTGTCGCCGGCCAACGGCGAGCCGATCATCGTGCCGTCGCAGGACGTCGTGCTGGGTCTGTACTACATGACCCGCTCGCTGGAAAACAAGAAGGGCGAGGGCATGGCCTTCGCCAACATCGCCGAAGTGAAGCGCGCCTACGACAACCGCGTGGTGGAACTGCACGCACGCGTCAAGGTCCGCATCACCGAAGTGGTGACCGACGAAGAAGGCAACAAGCAGAACAAGACCTCGATCGTGGACACCACGATCGGTCGCGCCCTGCTGGCTGAAATCCTGCCGGAAGGCCTGCCGTTTGCGCTGGCCAACACCGAGCTGACCAAGAAGAACATCAGCCGCCTGATCAACTCCAGCTACCGCCAGCTGGGTCTGAAGGACACGGTCGTGTTCGCCGACAAGCTGATGTACACCGGCTTCGCTTACGCGACCCGCGCCGGCGTTTCCATCGGCATCGACGACATGCTGATCCCGGACGAGAAGAAGGGCATCCTCACCGAGGCCGAAGCCGAAGTGCTGGAAATCCAGGAGCAGTACCAGTCGGGCCTGGTCACCGCCGGCGAGCGCTACAACAAGGTGGTCGACATCTGGTCGCGCACCAATGAGCGCATCGCCAAGGCGATGATGGACACCATCGGTACCGAGAAGGTCGTCAATGCCAAGGGCGAGACCATCGACCAGAAGTCGATGAACTCGCTGTACATCATGGCCGACTCCGGTGCGCG
The DNA here is from genome assembly GCF_003086795.1 of Stenotrophomonas sp. SAU14A_NAIMI4_5. Lineage (NCBI taxonomy): Bacteria > Pseudomonadati > Pseudomonadota > Gammaproteobacteria > Lysobacterales > Lysobacteraceae > Stenotrophomonas > Stenotrophomonas sp. SAU14A_NAIMI4_5. Next base: position 950,965 of record NZ_CP026003.1, read on the forward strand.
TGGTTCGCAGGCGCAGATCCGTCAGCTGGCCGGCATGCGTGGCCTGATGGCGCGTCCGGATGGCTCGATCATCGAGACGCCCATCAAGGCGAACTTCCGCGAAGGCCTGAACGTGCAGGAGTACTTCAACTCCACCCACGGTGCCCGTAAGGGTCTGGCCGATACCGCGCTGAAGACCGCGAACTCGGGTTACCTGACCCGTCGTCTGGTCGACGTCGCGCAGGACGTGGTCATCACCGAGGTGGATTGCGGTACCACCGAAGGCCTGATCATGACCCCGATCGTGGAAGGCGGCGACGTGGTCGAGCCGTTGAAGGATCGCGTGCTGGGTCGCGTGGTTGCCGAGGACGTGTTCCTGCCGGGCAACGACGAAGATCCGATCGTCACCCGCAACACCCTGCTGGACGAAGCCTGGGTCGCCAAGCTTGAAGACGCCGGCGTGCAGAGCATCAAGGTGCGTTCGACGATCTCGTGCGAATCGGCCTTCGGTGTCTGTGGTCGCTGCTACGGCCGCGATCTGGCCCGTGGCCACCTGGTCAACATCGGTGAAGCGGTCGGCGTCATCGCCGCCCAGTCCATCGGTGAGCCGGGTACCCAGCTGACCATGCGTACGTTCCACATCGGTGGTGCGGCGTCGCGAGCTGCTGCGGTCGACAACATCACCGTCAAGACCACCGGCTCGGTCAAGTTCAGCAACCTCAAGTCGGTCGAGCACGCCAGCGGCTCGCTGGTGGCAGTGTCGCGTTCGGGCGAAATCTCGGTGCTCGATGCCCACGGCCGTGAGCGTGAGCGTTACAAGCTGCCGTACGGTGCGACCATCACCTCGAAGGACGGTGATGCGATCAAGGCTGGCCAGACCGTGGCCAACTGGGATCCGCATAACCACCCGATCGTGTCGGAAGTTGCCGGCTTCATCCGCTTCATCGACTTCGTCGACGGCATCACCGTCATCGAGAAGACCGACGAGCTGACCGGCCTCGCTTCGCGCGAAATCACCGATCCGAAGCGTCGTGGTGCCCAGGCCAAGGACCTGCGCCCGATCGTGCGCATCGTCGACGCCAAGGGCAACGACCTGTCCATCCCGGGCACCGATCTGCCGGCGCAGTACCTGCTGCCGCCGCGTTCGATCGTCAACCTGCAGGACGGCGCCGCAGTGGGCGTGGGCGACGTCGTCGCCAAGATCCCGCAGGAAGCGTCGAAGACCCGCGACATCACCGGTGGTCTGCCGCGCGTGGCCGATCTGTTCGAAGCCCGCAAGCCGAAGGATCCGGCAGTGCTGGCCGAGCGTTCGGGCATCATCAGCTTCGGCAAGGACACCAAGGGCAAGCAGCGCCTGATCATCAAGGACACCGATGGTTCGGAACACGAAGAGCTGATCCCGAAGTACCGCCAGGTCATCGTGTTCGAAGGCGAGCATGTCACCAAGGGTGAAACCATCGTGGACGGCGAGCCGAGCCCGCAGGATATCCTGCGTCTGCTGGGTGTCGAACCGCTGGCTGCCTACCTGGTGAAGGAAATCCAGGACGTGTACCGCCTGCAGGGCGTGAAGATCAACGACAAGCACATCGAGGTCATCACCCGCCAGATGCTGCGCAAGGTCGAGATCACCGACCAGGGCAGCAGCAAGTTCCTGAACGGCGAACAGGTGGAGCGCCAGCGCGTAATCGAGGAGAATGCGCGCCTGTCGACCCGCAACGAGCTGCCGGCGCACTTCGATCCGGTCCTGCTGGGTATCACCAAGGCATCGCTGGCGACCGAATCGTTCATCTCGGCCGCTTCGTTCCAGGAAACCACCCGCGTGCTGACCGAAGCTGCCGTCCGCGGCACCAAGGACAACCTGCGCGGCCTGAAGGAAAACGTCATCGTCGGCCGCCTGATCCCGGCCGGTACCGGTCTGTCGTACCACAGCAGCCGCCGCCGCGGCGCTTCGGGTCTCACCGACTCGGAGATGCAGGCCCTGACCGGCACCCCGGCAGCCGTTGAAGCTCCGGCCATCGAAGCCGAAGCTGAACAGGCGTCTGGCGAAGAATGAGGTATCAGGTCCGGCCGGTAGAGTCGAGCTTGCTCGACTGCACCGGTCGGCCATTGGGAAAGGGCAGGGGGATCGTCCGCGATCCACCCGGTCAACCTGAACGGGGTGCACGGAGGCTCCCCAGTAACGTTCCAGGATCAGGAACGGGCTTGACAGGAGGCGTTTGACTGCTTTCCTGACAGGTTGCTACAATCGTCTGTCTCAGCAGGCCAGAATTTTGGCCTGCTTTAACATTTCCGCATCTCTGGCCGGATTTCCGGCCACCAATCAGAAGAACCTACTGATGGCGACGATCAACCAGCTGGTCCGCAAGCCGCGGCAAGCTACTACGTACAAGAGTGCCTCGCCGGCGCTCGACAAGTGCCCGCAGCGCCGTGGCGTCTGCACGCGCGTTTACACCACCACCCCGAAGAAGCCGAACTCGGCTCTCCGCAAGGTTGCCAAGGTCCGCCTGACCAACCAGGAAGAAGTCATTTCCTACATCGGCGGCGAAGGCCACAACCTGCAGGAGCACTCCGTGGTCCTGATCCGTGGCGGTCGCGTCAAGGATCTGCCGGGTGTGCGTTACCACACCGTTCGTGGCTCGCTCGACGCCGCCGGCGTTGCCAAGCGTCGCCAGGCCCGTTCCAAGTACGGCGCCAAGCGTCCGAAGGCATAAGGAGAGACCACTATGTCGCGTAAGGGTAATACTCCGCAGCGTTCCGTCCTGCCGGATCCGAAGCACGGAAGCGAAACCATCGCCCGTTTCATCAACATGGTCATGCTGAGCGGCAAGAAGTCCGTCGCTGAGAAGATCGTCTACGGTGCCATGGACGTCATCGCCGAGAAGAACGCCAACTCGATCGAGCTGGTGCAGAAGGCTCTGGACAACGTCGCTCCGGCGGTCGAAGTGAAGTCGCGCCGTGTCGGTGGTGCCACCTACCAGGTGCCGGTCGAAGTGCGTGCATCGCGCAAGATGGCCCTGGCCATGCGCTGGCTGATCGACTCCGCGCGCAAGCGTGGTGAGAACACCATGCCGAAGAAGCTGGCTGCTGAACTGATCGACGCCTCGGAAAACCGTGGCGGCGCCATCAAGAAGCGCGAAGAAACCCACCGCATGGCCGAAGCCAACAAGGCCTTCGCCCACTACCGCTGGTGAGTTTGACGGCCTTGTAAAACAGGCAGGGCGGCACCACATCGGTGCTGCCTCGCGGCCCCGGAAGGGCTGCGCCAATCCGAAGGCCGCCGCAAGGCGGCGTTCGGCCATCCGAAATCCAAGAAATCTGAGAGGCTCCCCGTGGCCCGTTCCACTCCCATCGAGCGTTACCGTAACTTCGGCATCATGGCTCACATCGATGCCGGCAAGACCACCACGTCCGAGCGCATCCTGTTCTACACCGGCAAGAGCCACAAGATCGGTGAAGTGCACGACGGCGCCGCCACCATGGACTGGATGGAGCAGGAGCAGGAGCGTGGCATCACGATCCAGTCCGCTGCCACCACCGCGTTCTGGAAGGGCATGGACAAGTCCCTGCCGGAGCACCGCTTCAACATCATCGACACCCCCGGGCACGTTGACTTCACCATCGAAGTCGAGCGTTCGCTGCGCGTGCTCGATGGCGCGGTGTTCGTGCTGTGTGCCGTCGGTGGCGTGCAGCCGCAGTCGGAAACCGTGTGGCGCCAGGCCAACCGTTACAAGGTGCCGCGCATTGCGTTCGTCAACAAGATGGACCGCACCGGCGCCAACTTCTACAAGGTCCGTGACCAGCTGAAGGCCAAGCTCGGCGCTGTCGCCGTGCCGATGCAGCTGCCGATCGGTGCCGAGGACGGCTTCAAGGGCGTCGTCGACCTGCTGAAGATGAAGGCCATCCATTGGGATGAAGCCTCGCAGGGCATGAAGTTCGAATACGGCGACATCCCGGCCGACCTGCAGGAAAAGGCTGAAGAAGCCCGTACCTTCATGATCGAAACCGCGGCTGAAGCCAGCGAAGAGCTGATGGAAAAGTACCTGGGCGGCGAAGAGCTGGCCGAGGCTGAAATCATCAACGCGCTGCGTACCCGTACCCTGGCCACCGAAATCGTCCCGATGTACTGCGGTTCGGCGTTCAAGAACAAGGGCGTGCAGGCCATGCTGGACGGCGTGATCCAGCTGCTGCCGTCGCCGGTCGACGTGCCGGACGTGACCGGTACCGACGTGGATGACGAAAACGTCGCCATGACCCGCAAGTCCGACGACAAGGCTCCGTTCTCGTCGCTGGCCTTCAAGATCATCACCGACCCGTTCGTCGGCGCGCTGACCTTCTTCCGTGTCTACTCGGGCACCCTGAACGGTGGCGACACCGTCCTGAACTCGGTGAAGGGCAAGAAGGAGCGCATCGGCCGCATCCTGCAGATGCATTCGAACAACCGCGAAGAAATCAAGGAAGTTCTGGCTGGTGACATCGCCGCTGCCGTGGGCCTGAAGGACACCACCACCGGTGACACCCTGTGCTCGATCGACCAGCCGATCATCCTGGAGCGCATGACGTTCCCGGAACCGGTGATCTCGATGGCTGTCGAGCCGAAGACCAAGTCGGACCAGGAAAAGATGGGTCTGGCCCTGGGCCGTCTGGCGCAGGAAGATCCGTCGTTCCGCGTCAAGACCGACGAAGAATCCGGCCAGACCATCATCTCGGGCATGGGCGAGCTGCACCTGGACATCATCGTCGACCGCCTGAAGCGCGAGTTCAACGTTGAAGCCAACGTCGGCGCGCCGCAGGTTGCCTACCGCGAAACCATCACCCTGGCCGACGTCAAGTCGGACTACAAGCACGCCAAGCAGTCCGGTGGTAAGGGTCAGTACGGTCACGTCGTGATCGAGCTGTCGCCGATCACCGCTGAAGACCGCGCCGATGCGAAGATCGCTCCGCTGATCAAGGACGACTTCCTGTTCGTCAATGACATCACCGGCGGCGTGATTCCGAAGGAATTCATTCCTTCGATCGAAAAGGGCCTGCGCGAAACCATCACCAGCGGTCCGCTGGCTGGCTTCCCGGTGGTGGACGTGAAGGTCAAGCTGGTCTTCGGTTCGTACCACGACGTCGACTCCTCGGAAATGGCGTTCAAGCTGGCATCGTCGATGGCCTTCAAGCAGGGCTTCGCCAAGGCCAAGCCGGTGCTGCTGGAGCCGATCATGAAGGTCGAGATCGTGACCCCGGAGGATTACCAGGGTGACGTGATGGGCGACGTGAGCCGTCGTCGCGGCGTGCTGCAGGGTTCCGACACCACCGGTGACGGCTCCGCTTCGATCATCAACGCGATGATCCCGCTGGGTGAAATGTTCGGTTACGCCACTGCGCTGCGTTCGCAGACCCAGGGCCGCGCCACCTTCACCATGGAATTCGACCATTACGAGCCGGCGCCGAACAACATCGCCGAAGCCGTCATGAAGAAGGGCTGAGCCTCGCTCAGCCTCTCCTGAAAACACTTACGACAATCAAGGGATACAACAATGGCAAAGGGTAAGTTCGAGCGCACCAAGCCGCACGTCAACGTCGGCACCATCGGTCACGTCGATCATGGCAAGACCACGCTGACCGCCGCGCTGACCAAGATCGGCGCCGAGCGCTTCGGCGGCGAGTTCAAGGATTACTCGGCAATCGACGCTGCTCCGGAAGAGAAGGCTCGTGGTATCACGATCTCGACCGCGCACGTCGAATACGAATCCACCACCCGTCACTACGCCCACGTCGATTGCCCGGGCCATGCTGACTACGTCAAGAACATGATCACCGGTGCCGCCCAGATGGACGGCGCGATCCTGGTGTGCTCGGCCGCTGACGGCCCGATGCCGCAGACCCGCGAGCACATCCTGCTGTCGCGTCAGGTCGGCGTGCCGTACATCGTCGTGTTCCTGAACAAGGCCGACATGGTTGACGATGCCGAGCTGCTGGAACTGGTCGAAATGGAAGTCCGCGAGCTGCTGAGCAAGTACGACTTCCCGGGCGACGACACCCCGATCATCTCGGGTTCGGCCCGTCTGGCGCTGGAAGGCGACCAGAGCGACATCGGCGTGCCGGCCGTGATCAAGCTGGTCGATGCTCTCGACAGCTGGATCCCGACCCCGGAGCGTGACGTCGACAAGCCGTTCCTGATGCCGGTGGAAGACGTGTTCTCGATCTCGGGCCGCGGCACCGTGGTGACCGGTCGTATCGAGCGCGGCGTGATCAAGGTCGGCGAAGAAATCGAAATCGTCGGCATCCGTCCGGTGCAGAAGACCACCGTGACCGGCGTCGAAATGTTCCGCAAGCTGCTGGACCAGGGCCAGGCAGGCGACAACGCCGGTCTGCTGCTGCGCGGCACCAAGCGTGACGACGTCGAGCGTGGCCAGGTCCTGGCCAAGCCGGGTTCGATCAAGCCGCACACCAAGTTCGACGCCGAAGTCTACGTGCTGTCGAAGGACGAGGGCGGCCGTCACACCCCGTTCTTCAAGGGCTACCGTCCGCAGTTCTACTTCCGTACCACCGACATCACCGGTGCGGTTGAACTGCCGGAAGGCGTCGAGATGGTGATGCCGGGCGACAACATCAAGATGGTTGTCACCCTGATCAACCCGGTCGCAATGGACGCCGGCCTGCGCTTCGCAATCCGCGAAGGTGGCCGTACCGTCGGCGCCGGTGTGGTCTCCACCATCATCGAGTAATCTGCTACACTCTGCGCCCCGATGTTGCCTGGGTAGGGCATCGGGGCGTATCAAACGGGAAAGTAGGCACAGGATGTGCCTTGTGTTCCCCGGACCAGGAAGGGTCAATGCCATTCAGGCGGCGTCAACAGGAAACTGTTGACAGCTGCCTTGCGTGCCATTATGCTTCGTCGTCTGGGCAGGCCTGTTTCTAGGTCTGCCTACGTTTTTGAGGTCTACGGATTGACCTTGTCGGCCTGCAGGAGTGCGGGCCGTCCGTATTCAGGGATTTCATGGGACAAAGCAACCCAGAGGCTTTGTCTGTCGCTCTTTTAACGAAGGAACCTACCGCCATGGCGGACCAAAAGATCCGGATCCGGCTGAAAGCGTTCGATCATCGTCTGATCGACCGTTCGGCCAGCGAGATCGTTGAGACGGCCAAGCGGACCGGCGCGCAAGTGCGTGGCCCGATCCCGCTGCCGACCAAGATCGAGCGTTACACCATCCTCGTCTCCCCGCACGTCGACAAGGACGCGCGTGACCAGTACGAGACCCGCACGCACAAGCGCGTGCTCGATATCGTTGACCCGAATGACAAGACCGTGGACGCGCTGATGAAGCTCGAACTGGCTGCCGGCGTCGACGTTCAGATCAAGCTGACCTGAGGACTACGACCATGACGAAGAAGTATTCGTTGGGCTTCGTGGGCCGCAAGGCTGGCATGAGCCGCGTGTTCACCGAAGATGGCCGCTCCATCCCGGTGACCCTGATCGAAGCAACCCCCAACCGCATCGCGCAGATCAAGACCGTCGAAACCGACGGCTACAGCGCCGTGCAGGTGACCGTCGGCGCTCGTCGCGCTGCCCTGGTCAACAAGCCGGAAGCCGGCCACTTCGCCAAGGCGAAGGTGGAAGCGGGTCGTGGCCTGTGGGAATTCCGCGTTGAAGACGCGCAGCTCGGCGATTTCGCCGTTGGCGGCGAAGTCAAGGCGGACATCTTTGAAGTCGGCCAGATCGTCGACGTCCAGGGTGTCACCAAGGGTAAGGGCTTCCAGGGCACCATCAAGCGCTACAACTTCCGTATGGGTGACGCTACCCACGGTAACTCGCTGTCGCATCGCGCGCCGGGTTCGCTGGGTCAGCGCCAGACGCCGGGTCGCGTGTTCCCGGGCAAGAAGATGTCCGGTCACATGGGCTCCGTGCAGCAGAGCACCCAGAACCTGGAAGTTGTCAAGGTCGACGTCGAACGCGGTCTGATCGCGGTTCGCGGCGCCGTTCCGGGCGCGGCGGGTGGCGACGTGATCGTCCGTCCGGCGAGCAAGGCATAAGGAGAGATGACGATGGAACTCGTTATCACGGGTAGCAACAACAAGGTCTCGGTCTCCGACGCCGTGTTCGGTCGCGATTTCAGCGAAGATCTGGTCCACCAGGTCGTCGTTGCTTACCGCAACGCCGGTCGCGCCGGCACCAAGGCGCAGAAGACTCGCTCCGAAGTGGCAGGTACCACCAAGAAGTCGAAGAAGCAGAAGGGCGGCGGCGCGCGTCATGGCGCACTGACGGCTCCGATCTTCGTCGGCGGCGGTGTCACCTTCGCGGCAAAGCCGCGCAGCTTCGAGCAGAAGGTCAATCGTAAGCAGTACCGTGCCGCCATGTGCGCGATCCTGTCCGAGCTGAACCGTCAGGGCCGTCTGACCATCGTGGAGTCCTTCGATGTCGAAGTGACCAACACGAAGGGTCTGATCGCCAAGCTGGCCGGCCTGGAAGTGGGCAAGCGCCCGCTGATCGTCACTGAAGAAGCCTCCGAGCACCTGTACCTGTCCGCTCGCAATCTGCCGTACGTGCAGGTGCGTGACGTCCAGGGTCTGGACCCGGTGTCGCTGGTCGGTGCCGACACGGTCGTCATCACCGCTGATGCGGTCAAGAAGGTCGAGGAGTGGCTGGCATGAACAGCAACGAAAAAATCTTCAGCGTGCTGCGTGCCCCGCGTGTCTCCGAAAAGACCGCTCGCATTCAGGAACTTTCCAACCAGTATGCCTTCGAAGTTTCGAACGAAGCCACCAAAGCCGATGTAAAGGCCGCGGTTGAGCAGCTGTTCGGCGTCAAGGTCGAGGCTGTCAACGTGGTCAACGTCAAGGGCAAGAACAAGTCCTTCCGTAACCGTGCTGGCCGCCGCGGCGATTGGCGTAAGGCGTACGTTCGCCTGGCCGACGGCCAGTCGATCGATGTAACGGCCAAGGCCTGAGGTACATCCCATGCCATTGATGAAATTCAAGCCCACTTCCCCCGGCCGCCGTTCGGCCGTGCGCGTGGTTACCCCCGACCTGCACAAGGGTGCTCCGCACGCCGCGCTGGTCGAGTCGCAGAGCCGCTCGGGTGGTCGTAACCACCATGGCCGCATCACCGTGCGTCACGTCGGTGGTGGTGCCAAGCAGCACTACCGCATCATCGACTTCAAGCGCAACAAGCTGGGCATCCCGGCGCGCGTGGAACGCATCGAATACGATCCGAACCGCACCGCCCACATCGCCCTGCTGTGCTACGTCGACGGCGAGCGTCGTTACATCATCGCCCCGAAGGGCCTGAAGGCTGGTGATCAGGTGATCGCTGGTTCGGACGCCCCGATCAAGGCGGGTAACACCCTGCCGCTGCGCAACATCCCGGTCGGTACCACCATCCACTGCATCGAACTGAAGCCCGGCAAGGGCGCTCAGATCGCCCGCGCCGCTGGTGCGGCCGTGCAGCTGGTTGCCCGCGAAGGCATCTACGCCACCCTGCGCCTGCGCTCGGGTGAAATGCGTAAGGTTCCGGTCGAGTGCTGCGCCACCATCGGCGAAGTCGGCAACGACGAGCACAGCCTGGAAAAGCTGGGCAAGGCCGGTGCCAAGCGTTGGCGCGGCGTCCGCCCGACCGTTCGTGGTGCTGCCATGAACCCGGTTGACCACCCGCACGGTGGTGGTGAGGCCAAGGCCGGCCAGGGTAATCCGCATCCGGTCACCCCGTGGGGTGTCCCGACCAAGGGTTACAAGACGCGCCATAACAAGCGCACTCAGCAGTTCATCGTCCGCGATCGTAGGGGCTAATCGACCATGGCACGTTCACTCAAGAAGGGCCCGTTTGTCGATCACCACCTGGTTGCTAAGGTGGCTGCCGCTGCGGGTAGCAAGCGTCCGGTCAAGACCTGGTCGCGTCGTTCGATGATCCTGCCTGACATGGTAGGCGTCACCATTGCCGTGCATAACGGCAAGAACCACATCCCGGTTCTCGTCAACGAGAACATGGTCGGCCACAAGCTCGGCGAATTTGCCATCACCCGGACCTTCAAGGGTCACGGTGGTGACAAGAAGTCGGGTAAGTAAGGAGAGATGACAATGGAAGCGAAAGCCATCCTGCGCACTGCGCGCATCTCCCCGCAGAAGGCTCGTCTGGTCGCTGACCAGGTGCGCGGTCTGCCGGCCGAACGTGCGGTCAACCTGCTGAAGTTCTCGGACAAGAAGGCTGCCCACCTGATCAAGAAGGTGGTGGAGTCGGCTATTGCAAATGCCGAGAACAACCAGGGCGCCGACGTCGACGAGCTGAAGGTTCAGACCATCATGGTTGATGAAGGTCCGACCCTGAAGCGTTTCATGGCGCGGGCGAAAGGCCGCGGTACCCGCATCCTCAAGCGCACCAGCCACATCACTGTGGTTGTGGGCGCCGCCAAGTAAGCGGATAAGGAAAAGACCATGGGTCATAAAGTTCATCCGATTGGTATCCGCCTCGGCATTTCCAAGGACTGGAACTCCAAGTGGTACGCCAACAAGGCCGAGTTCGCTGGTTACCTGGCAGCCGACCTGAAAGTGCGCGAAATGCTGCGCAAGAAGCTGGCTCAGGCCGGCATCAGCAAGATCCTGATCGAGCGTCCGGCCAAGACCGCTCGCGTGACGATCCACACCGCCCGTCCGGGCGTGGTGATCGGCAAGCGCGGTGAGGACATCGAGAAGCTGCGCAAGGAAGTGAGCGAGATGATGGGCGTCCCGGCGCACATCAACGTCACCGAAGTGCGCAAGCCGGAACTGGACGCTCAGCTCGTTGCCGAGTCGATCGCCCAGCAGCTGGAGCGTCGCATCATGTTCCGCCGCGCCATGAAGCGCTCGGTTGGCAACGCGATGCGCCTGGGTGCCCTGGGCATCAAGGTCAACGTCGGTGGCCGCCTCAACGGTGCAGAAATCGCCCGTTCGGAGTGGTACCGCGAAGGCCGCGTGCCGCTGCACACCCTGCGTGCCGACATCGACTATGGCTTCGCTGAAGCCAAGACGACCTACGGCATCATCGGCATCAAGGTCTGGATCTACAAGGGCGAGGTCTTCGATTTCTCCCAGGTTGGCCAGGAAAAGCAGGACGACACCCCGTCGCGCAACGATCGTCACGATCGCGGCGACCGCGGTGACCGTCAGCGCCCGGCTCGTGAAGCGAGGTAACGACAATGTTGCAACCCAAGCGAACCAAGTACCGCAAGGTGCACAAGGGCCGTAACGACGGCCTGAGCTGGAGCGCCAACGCTGTCAGCTTCGGCGAATACGGCCTCAAGGCAACCGCCCACGGTCAGCTGACCGCGCGTCAGATCGAAGCGGCCCGCCGCTCGATCAGCCGCTACGTGAAGCGCGGCGGCAAGATGTGGATCCGTGTGTTCCCCGACAAGCCCATCACCAAGAAGCCCATCGAAGTTCGAATGGGTTCGGGTAAGGGCAACGTGGAATACTGGGTGGCCCAGATCCAGCCCGGCCGCATGATCTATGAAATCGAGGGTGTCTCGGAGGAAGTGGCACGCGAGGCGTTCCGCCTGGCCGCCGCCAAGCTCTCGGTCACCACCACTTTCGTGACCCGGACGGTGCGCTGATGGAACTGAAAACTCTCCGTGAAAAGTCGGCTGACGAACTGAAGGCCCACCTGATCGACCTGCGTAAGGAACAGTTCTCTGTCCGTATGCAGCAGGTCACCGGCCAGCTGCCGAAGACTCACGATATCCGCCGCGTCCGTCGCGAGATTGCTCGCGTCAAGACGCTGCTCGGCAGCAAGAAGTAAGGACGGCCGCTATGAGCGACAATATCGAAAACAAGGCGCTGCGCACGGTCGAAGGCCGTGTCGTCAGCAACAAGATGGACAAGACGGTTACCGTCCTGGTTGAGCGTCAGGTCAAGCACGCGCTGTACGGCAAGTACATCAAGCGCTCGACGAAGCTGCACGCCCACGATGCCGACAACGCCTGCAAGGAAGGCGATGTCGTCCGCGTGACCGAGATTGCTCCGATGTCCAAGACCAAGAACTGGCGCGTGGTGGAAGTCATCACGCGCGCGGCTGAATAAGGAGCTGAATCATGATCCAGATGCAGAGCTACCTTGACGTCGCGGACAATTCGGGTGCCAAGCAGGTGATGTGCTTCAAGGTGCTGGGTGGTTCCAAGCGCCGTTACGCCGGCATCGGCGACATCATCAAGGTCACCGTGAAGGATGCGATTCCGCGCGGCAAGGTCAAGAAGGGTGAAGTGTATGACGCCGTCGTGGTGCGTACCCGCAAGGGTGTGCGTCGCGCCGACGGTTCGCTGATCCGCTTCGACGGCAACGCTGCCGTCCTGCTGAACAACAAGCAGGAGCCGATCGGCACCCGTATCTTCGGGCCGGTGACTCGTGAACTTCGCTCTGAGAAGTTCATGAAGATCGTCTCGCTCGCTCCCGAAGTGCTGTGAGCGACAGGAGATAATCATGGCTAACCGTATCAAGAAGGGCGACCAGGTTGTCGTCAACGCCGGCAAGGACAAGGGCAAGCAGGGCGAAGTCGTCCGCGTCGACGGCGACCGTGTGGTCGTCGGCAACGTGAACATCGTCAAGCGCCACACCAAGCCGAACCCGCAGGCAGGTGTTGCCGGCGGCGTGGTCGAGCGCGAAGCTTCGATCCATATCTCCAACGTGAATGTGCTGAACCCGGCTTCGGGCAAGGGCGAACGCGTTGGCTTCAAGGTGCTGGAGGATGGACGCAAACTGCGTGTGTTCCGCTCCAGCGGTGAGGCGCTCGACGCCTGAGGAATGAGAAGATGAGTTCCCGTCTCGAAAAGTTCTACAAGGAAGAAGTGGTACCGGCGCTGATGAAGCAGTTCGGTTACACCAATCCGATGGAAGTGCCGAAGCTTGTCAAGGTCACCCTGAACATGGGTGTCGGCGAAGCGGCCACCAACAAGAAGATCCTGGAAAACGCCGTCGGCGACATGACCAAGATTTCCGGCCAGAAGCCGGTGGTCACCAAGTCGCGTGTGTCGGTTGCGTCGTTCAAGATCCGTGATGGTTGGCCGATCGGCTGCAAGACCACGCTGCGTCGCCACAAGATGTACGAGTTCCTGGATCGCCTGATCAACATCTCGCTGCCGCGCGTGCGCGACTTCCGTGGTGTGTCCGGTCGTTCCTTCGACGGTCGCGGCAACTTCAACATGGGTGTGAAGGAACAGATCATCTTCCCGGAAATCGACTTCGACGCTGTCGACGCGATCCGCGGCATGGATATCGCCATCACCACCACTGCGAAGACCGATGCGGAAGCGAAGGCGCTGCTGGCAGCGTTCAAGTTCCCGTTCCGTAACTGATCCGTCGAGGAATCCGAAATGGCAAAGACCTCCATGGTCAACCGCGACATCAAGCGGGAAAAGCTGGCAAAGAAGTACGCTGAAAAGCGTGCGGCTCTGAAGAAGATCGTGTCCTCCGTGGACGCGACCTACGAAGAGAAGATCGACGCCGCAACCAAGCTGGCCAAGCTGCCGCGCGATTCGTCGCCGAGCCGCCACCGCAACCGTTGCGAACTGTCGGGTCGTCCGCGTGGCGTCTACAGCAAGTTCGGCCTGGGCCGTAACAAGCTGCGCGAAGCCACCATGCGTGGCGACGTCCCGGGTCTGCGCAAGGCCAGCTGGTAATCCCAGCCGGCCCTGTGATCAGGAGCCCCTTCGGGGGGTCCTGAACCGGGCAGGGGAGGCATTCAGCCTTCCCGACGCAAAAAAACCAGGGAGCCCGGCGCAAGCCGGGCTCTTTTGGCGTATACTCCCGCGTCTTGCTCTGTGCAAACGGGGTAGCAGGGCAGGCCGATGGCCTGCCGCAACAAGGGACCTGGCCCGTTTCCAGGAGACAACAGATTTTCGCGAAAGCGGATATCGGTGCACTCAAAGGTACTCATATGAGCATGACTGATCCCATCGCCGACCTGCTGGTCCGCATCAAGAATGCGGCCGCGGTTGGCAAGCAGACGGTGAAAGCCCCGTCGTCCAAGATCAAGGTTGCGATCGCCCAGGTCCTGAAGGACGAGGGTTACATCACCGACCTGCGCGTGACCCAGCTGGAAAACAACAAGTCCGAGCTGGAAATCGTGCTGAAGTATTTCGAAGGCAAGCCGGTCATCGCGACCCTGAAGCGCTTCTCGCGTTCGGGCCTGCGCCAGTACCGCGGCAAGAGCGAGCTGCCGAAGGTCATGAACGGCCTGGGCATCTCCATCATTTCCACCTCCAAGGGCATCATGACTGATGCGCAGGCGCGCCAGCTGGGCGTCGGCGGCGAAGTCCTGTGCTTCGTGGCCTAAGGCGAAAGGAGTAATACTATGTCCCGCGTAGCCAAGAAGCCCGTCACCCTGGGTAAGACTGAACTGAACGTCCAGGCCGATTCCGTCACCGTCAAGGGCCCGAAGGGCACCCTGTCGCTGCCGAAGCCGGCTGGCATTGCCATCAACGTCGACAACGGCGTTGCCACCCTGAGCACCGAGAACGCTGACCTGGTCCCGCTGACCGGCACCGTCCGCGCCATCCTGGCCAACATGGTCAAGGGTGTTTCCGAAGGCTTCGAGCGCAAGCTGGAGCTGGTCGGCGTGGGTTACCGTGCTGCCATGCAGGGCAAGGACCTGAGCCTGTCGCTCGGTTACTCGCACCCGATCGTGTTCGTGGCGCCGGAAGGCATCACCATCACCACCCCGACCCAGACCGAAATTCTGGTGCAGGGCGCTGACAAGCAGGTCGTCGGTGAAGTCGCCGCCAAGATCCGTGCGTTCCGCAAGCCGGAACCGTACAAGGGCAAGGGCGTGAAGTACTCCGACGAAGTCATCATCCGTAAGGAAGCCAAGAAGGCCTAATCAGGCTCTTCCGCTTTCAAGGGAAAAAAATCATGAACAAGAACATCGCCCGCCTGCGTCGCGCCAAGTCGACCCGCGCCCACATCCGTGAGCTCGGCGTCGCCCGCCTGTCGGTGCTGCGCACCGGCCAGCACCTGTACGCCCAGGTCTTCACCGCCGACGGTTCCAAGGTGCTGGCTGCCGCCAACACCACCCAGACCGACGTCATGGAAGGCCTGAAGAACGGCAAGAACGCCGATGCCGCCGCCAAGGTCGGCCGTATCGTCGCTGAGCGCGCCAAGGCCGCCGGCGTCGAGAAGGTTGCCTTCGATCGTTCGGGCTACCGCTACCACGGCCGCATCAAGGCCCTGGCAGAAGCCGCCCGCGAAGCCGGCCTGCAGTTCTAAGGGATAAGGGCAGGGGACCTCGCGTCCCCTGTCCGCCTGCTCGCCCGCCTGAGTGAGGCGGGGCGGCGCCG
This sequence comes from Stenotrophomonas sp. SAU14A_NAIMI4_5, assembly GCF_003086795.1. NCBI lineage: Bacteria > Pseudomonadati > Pseudomonadota > Gammaproteobacteria > Lysobacterales > Lysobacteraceae > Stenotrophomonas > Stenotrophomonas sp. SAU14A_NAIMI4_5. The sequence goes on from NZ_CP026003.1 coordinate 966,225, forward strand.
CTCTTCTGCAGCGGCCCACCGCACCAACGCGGTACTCCACAACCATAAGCGGCCTCGAGCCGTACATACCCAAACTACCAAGGAATCAAGATGGCAGAAGAACGTCAGCAGCGGGGTCGCGATCGCGACCGTAACCGCGAAGAGAAAGTCGACGACGGCATGATCGAAAAGCTGGTCGCGGTCAACCGCGTCAGCAAGACCGTCAAGGGTGGCCGCCAGTTCACCTTCACCGCCCTGACCGTGGTCGGCGACGGCGAAGGCAAGGTCGGTTTCGGTTATGGCAAGGCGCGCGAAGTGCCGGTCGCCATCCAGAAGTCGATGGAACAGGCTCGCAAGAACCTGGTCAGCGTTGACCTGAACAACGGCACCCTGTGGCACACCATCAAGGATGGTCACGGCGCAGCCCGCGTGTTCATGCAGCCGGCTTCCGAAGGTACCGGCGTCATCGCCGGCGGTGCCATGCGCGCCGTGCTGGAAGCGGTTGGCGTGAAGAACGTGCTGGCCAAGGCCACCGGTTCGCGCAACCCGATCAACCTGGTGCGTGCCACCGTGAAGGGCCTGTCTGCTGCGCAGTCGCCGGCTCGCATCGCGGCCAAGCGCGGCAAGAAGGTGGAGGAACTCAACCATGGCTAATGAGTCCAACAAGACTGTGAAGGTGCGCCTGGTGCGCGGCCTGCGTGGTACCCAGTCGCGTCACCGCCTGTCGGTGCGTGCCCTGGGCCTGAACAAGCTCAACGATGTCCGTGAACTGAAGGACAGCCCGCAGGTTCGCGGTCTGATCAACACCGTTCACTACCTCGTCAAGGTTGAGGAGTAATCGATCATGACTCTGCGTCTCAATGAACTGAGCCCGGCACCGGGCGCCCGCACCGAGCGTACCCGCGTCGGTCGTGGTATCGGCTCGGGCCTGGGCAAGACTGCCGGCCGCGGCCACAAGGGTTCGTTCGCCCGTAAGGGTGGCGGCAAGATCAAGGCTGGCTTCGAAGGCGGCCAGACCCCCATGCAGCGTCGTCTGCCGAAGATCGGCTTCCGTTCGCCGATCGCCAAGGACACCGCTGAAGTTCTGCTGTACGCGCTGGACAAGCTGCCGGCTGGTGAGATCGACTTCGCCGCCCTGCGTGCTGCCAAGCTGGTCCCGAGCACTGCAAAGAAGGCCAAGGTCGTCCTCAAGGGCGAACTGACCAAGGCGTTCACCCTGAAGGGTATTGCTGCCACGGCCGGTGCCAAGGCTGCAATCGAAGCTGCCGGCGGCAGCGTGACGGAGTAAGAAATCATGGCGCAAGCTGGCATCGGTAACCTCGCGGGCGGAATGGGCAAGTTCACTGAACTTCGCCAACGTTTGCTGTTCGTCGTCGGGGCTTTGATCGTCTATCGCATCGGCTGTTATGTGCCGGTGCCGGGCGTCAATCCCGATGCCATGCTTGCCATGATGCAACAGCAGGGCGGCGGCATCGTGGACATGTTCAACATGTTCTCGGGCGGCGCCCTGCACCGTTTGAGCATCTTCGCGCTCAACGTGATGCCGTACATCTCGGCATCGATCGTGATGCAGCTGGCCACCCACATCTTCCCCGCCCTGAAGGCGATGCAGAAGGAAGGTGAGTCCGGCCGTCGCAAGATCACCCAGTATTCGCGCATCGGCGCCGTGCTGCTGGCGGTGGTGCAGGGCGGTTCGATCGCCCTGGCGCTGCAGAACCAGGTGGCACCGTCGGGCGCTCCGGTCGTCTACGCACCGGGCATGGGCTTCGTGCTCACCGCCGTGGTCGCGCTGACCGCCGGCACCATGTTCCTGATGTGGGTCGGTGAGCAGGTCACCGAGCGCGGCATCGGCAACGGCGTCTCGCTGATCATCTTCGCCGGTATCGTGGCGGGCCTGCCGGGTGCGGTCATCCACACCTTCGACGCCTACCGCGACGGCAACATCCAGTTCATCCAGCTGCTGCTGATCGCCATCGTCGTCCTCGCCTTCACCTTCTTCGTGGTGTTCGTCGAGCGCGGCCAGCGCCGGATCACGGTCAACTACGCACGCCGCCAGGGCGGTCGCAACGCGTACATGAACCAGACCTCGTTCCTGCCGCTGAAGCTGAACATGGCTGGCGTCATCCCGGCGATCTTCGCCTCGAGCCTGCTGGCCTTCCCGGCCACCCTGGCCATGTGGTCCGGCCAGGCCGCCAACCAGAGCGCCGTCGGCCAGACCCTGCAGAAGGTCGCCAACGCCCTGGGCCCGGGCGAGCCGCTGCACATGATCGTGTTCGCTGCGCTGATCACCGGTTTCGCGTTCTTCTACACCGCGCTGGTGTTCAACTCGCAGGAAACCGCCGACAACCTGAAGAAGTCGGGCGCGCTGATTCCGGGCATCCGTCCGGGCAAGGCTACCGCCGACTACATCGACGGCGTGCTGACCCGCCTGACCGCTGCCGGTTCGGCTTACCTGGTGATCGTCTGCCTGCTGCCGGAACTGATGCGCACGCAGCTGAACGCCTCGTTCTACTTCGGTGGTACTTCGCTGCTGATCGTCGTGGTGGTGGTGATGGACTTCATCGCCCAGGTGCAGGCGCACCTGATGTCCCACCAGTACGAGAGCCTGCTGAAGAAGGCCAACCTGAAGGGCGGCAACCGCGGCGGTTTTGCCCGCGGCTGATAAGCCTGTTATACTTTCGTCTTCCTGACGTGATGGTCCTCCGCTTCGCGGACTCTGGCCACACAAACGAAGGGCGGCCCCCGCAGCGGTTCCGGGTGGGGGTGTGGCGAGGTGGTCCTGCGCTGGAGTAGCGCGGGCGGCCCCGGGGAAACCCAGGTCCAACCTTGTCCGGCGCCGGAGCCTGGGCACACTCCCCAGGCCGGGTCCATGAAACTTCATTGTTTCACGGGCTTCCATGTAAACCGGAACCTTGTTAGTATCGCTAGTTCACTTTTTTGATCCATCCTGCCGGATTGGCGTGCCTGAGGCGCGCTGTCGGCCATCACTCAGCTGGAGAACCGCGTCATGGCGCGTATTGCAGGCGTCAACCTGCCAGCCCAGAAGCACGTCTGGGTCGGGTTGCAAAGCATTTACGGCATCGGCCGTACCCGTTCGAAGAAGGTCTGCGAAGTCGCAGGCGTTGCTTCGACCACCAAGATCCGCGATCTGTCGGAGCCGGAAATCGAGCGCCTGCGCGCCGAAGTCGGCAAGTACATCGTGGAAGGCGATCTGCGCCGTGAAATCGGCATCGCGATCAAGCGCCTGATGGACCTGGGCTGCTACCGCGGCCTGCGTCACCGTCGCGGCCTGCCGCTGCGTGGCCAGCGCACCCGTACCAACGCCCGCACCCGCAAGGGCCCGCGCAAGGCGATCAGGAAGTAAGGGACCTATAAATGGCTAAGCCTGCTGCTAAGACCAAGAAGAAGATCAAGCGCGTCGTCACCGACGGCGTTGCCCACGTCCACGCTTCGTTCAACAACACCATCGTGACCATCACCGACCGCCAGGGCAACGCTCTGTCGTGGGCGACCTCCGGTGGCGCTGGCTTCCGCGGTTCGCGCAAGTCGACCCCGTTCGCTGCCCAGGTGGCTGCTGAAAAGGCCGGTCGTGCTGCGCTGGACTACGGCGTGAAGTCGCTGGAAGTCCGCATCAAGGGTCCGGGTCCGGGCCGTGAGTCGGCCGTGCGTTCGTTGAACAACGTCGGCTACAAGATCACCAACATCATCGACGTGACGCCTATCCCGCACAACGGGTGCCGTCCGCCGAAGAAGCGTCGCGTCTAAAGGGAGCGATAAGAAATGGCTCGTTATATCGGTCCTACCTGTAAGCTCGCCCGTCGCGAAGGCGCCGACCTGTCCCTGAAGAGCCCGGCGCGTGCGCTGGACTCCAAGTGCAAGCTGGAGCAGAAGCCCGGCCAGCACGGCGCCACTGCCCGCAAGGGCAAGCTGTCCGACTACGCTACCCAGCTGCGTGAAAAGCAGAAGGTCAAGCGTATCTACGGCCTGCTGGAGCGTCAGTTCCGCAACTACTACAAGAAGGCCTCGACCAAGAAGGGCAACACCGGCGAGAACCTGCTGCAGCTGCTGGAAACCCGCCTGGACAACGTCGTCTACCGCATGGGCTTCGCCGTGACCCGTCCGGCTGCCCGTCAGCTGGTGTCGCACCGCGGCGTCACCGTGAATGGCAAGTCGGTCAACCTGGCTTCGTACCAGGTCAAGGCTGGCGACGCCATCGCTCTGTCTGAAAAGGCTGCCAAGCAGCTGCGCGTCCAGGAAGCCCTGACCGTCGCCGCCCAGCATGACCTGAGCCCGTCGTGGGTTGAAGTGGATTCCGGCAAGTTCACCGGCATCTTCAAGGCTGTTCCGGATCGTTCGGATCTGCCTGCGGACATCAACGAAGCGCTGATCGTCGAGCTGTATTCGAAGTAATTCACATTGGAGAGCCCCCGGCGACGGCCGGGGGTTCACTAGGAGAACCCGCAACATGACGGTTACCGCCAACCAGGTTCTGCGTCCTCGCGGTCCGCAGATCGAACGCCTTACCGACACCCGTGCAAAGGTCGTTATCGAACCTTTGGAGCGGGGTTACGGGCATACGCTGGGCAATGCCCTGCGTCGCGTGCTGCTGTCGTCCATCCCGGGCTTCGCCATCACGGAAGTCGAAATCGACGGCGTGTTGCACGAGTACACCACGGTCGAAGGTCTGCAGGAGGACGTGCTCGAAGTCCTGCTGAACCTGAAGGACGTGGCCATCCGTATGCATTCCGGCGACAGCGCCACCCTGTCCCTGTCCAAGCAGGGTCCGGGCGTTGTCACTGCAGCTGACATCAAGGTCGACCACAATGTGGAGATCCTGAACAGCGATCACGTGATCTGCCACCTGACCAAGGATACGGCGATCAACATGCGTCTGAAGATCGAACGTGGTTTCGGCTACCAGCCGGCTGCCGCGCGTCGTCGTCCGGACGAAGAAACCCGTGCCATCGGCCGTCTGGTCCTGGATGCCTCGTTCTCGCCGGTCCGCCGCGTCGCCTATGCCGTGGAAGCGGCTCGCGTCGAACAGCGTACCGACCTGGACAAGCTGGTCATCGATATCGAGACCAACGGCACCATCGACGCCGAGGAAGCCGTGCGCACCGCCGCCGACATCCTCAGCGACCAGCTGTCGGTGTTCGGTGACTTCACCCACCGCGACCGCGGTGCGGCCAAGCCGGCCAACAACGGCGTGGATCCGGTGCTGCTGCGCCCGATCGACGACCTGGAGCTGACCGTGCGTTCGGCCAACTGCCTGAAGGCCGAAAGCATCTACTACATCGGCGATCTGATCCAGAAGACCGAAGTGGAGCTGCTGAAGACCCCGAACCTGGGCAAGAAGTCGCTCACCGAGATCAAGGAAGTGCTGGCTCAGCGCGGCCTGTCCCTCGGCATGAAGCTGGAGAACTGGCCGCCGGCCGGCGTCGCCAGCCACGGCATGCTGGGCTGATATCGGTAATGCCTGGAGGCTCCACCGTTCGCGGTGGGGCCTTCAACGCAGCAACACATCGCCACGACGAACCCCAGGTTCGCGGGCAGGTCGTCCAGGACGGATGGCCAGGACCAACCGCAGTCCGCGCAGCAACGCCAGGATGGCGACAACGATCCACACAGCCTCATCATTAACCAAGGAATATCACCATGCGTCACATGAAGTCTGGCCGTAAGTTCAACCGCACCAGCGCCCACCGCGAAGCGATGTTCAAGAACATGGCCGCCTCGCTGTTCAAGCACGAGCTGATCAAGACCACCCTGCCGAAGGCCAAGGAACTGCGCCGCGTGGCCGAGCCGCTGATCACCCTGGCCAAAATCGACTCCGTCGCCAACCGTCGTCTGGCTTTCGCCCGTCTGCGCGACAATGAAGCCGTGGGCAACCTGTTCACCATCCTGGGCCCGCGCTACGCGAACCGTCCGGGCGGCTACCTGCGTCTGCTGAAGTGCGGCTTCCGCGCCGGCGACAACGCTCCGATGGCCTACGTCGAGCTGGTCGACCGTCCGGCCGTGGCCGAGGAAGTGGCCGAGTAATCGGACCGCTCCAACGCGACACAGCGAAAGCCCGGCCTCTGCCGGGCTTTTGCGTTTCCGGGGTCGGATCCCTTTCCGCAGGAAAGGGCTCCGACCCCATTCCTCCAGCACAGAGCGTCAGAGCCCTTCGCATGCGCAAAGGTATCTGACCCACACCGTTCCGACAGGCGTGCCGTGTGGCGGTTCGAACGGGGCGCGCTCTCGGTTACGCTTGGCGCCTGATCCGTTCGAGCGTTGACGATGAATCCTTTGCGCTGGCCCTTCCGCGCCCAGTTCCTGTTGGGCTTCCTGATCTGCGTGGGCCTGCTCGGCTTCGCCATCTTCCTGCAGCTGAAGATGGGCCTGGAGCCCTGTCCGTTGTGCATCTTCCAGCGCCTGGCGTTCGCCGCGCTGGGCCTGCTGTTCCTGATTGGTGCCGTGCACGGCCCGTCCAACCGCCCGGGTCGCGCGACCTACGGCATCCTTGCCTTCATCGCCGCCGCTGTCGGCTTCGGCATTGCCGCGCGCCACGTGTACGTGCAGATGCTGCCGCCGGAAATGGGCTCCACCTGTGGCCCGCCGCTGGCCTTCCTGAGCGAGACGATGGGCCCGCTGGAAGTGTTCCGCACCGTGCTGACCGGTACCGGCAACTGCGGCAACATCGACTGGACCTTCCTGGGCATGACCATGCCGATGTGGTCCGGCGTGTGGTTCGCGCTGCTGGCGCTGTGGGCGCTGGTGGTGTCGCTGCGCAAGGTCAAGCGCTGAAAGCAGAACGGGGTCAGATCCCTTTGCGCAGCAAAGGGCTCTGACCCCATTGGCAGCCACGCGTGGCGTGGCTCTACTGTGAATCAGGGATCCGACCCCAGCCCGATCAGAAGTCCTGCTGCAGGCTCAGGTAGGCACCGCGGCGCGGGCCCCATTGCGGCGCGAACACGCCGACGCCGCCGCCATCACGCAGCTGGTAGCTGCGATCCAGTGCATTGATCACCGCCACCTGCACGTGCAGCGGATGCCCGCTGTCGGCGTTGAAGTCGTGGCCGGCACTCAGGTTCACCTGCAGGTAGGACGGCAGCTCGCCACCGTTGGGCACCGTGTCGGTATCCGAGCGCAGGCCGCTGCCGAATACGTAGTTCGCACCGATGCGGTTGTGGCCGGCGAAGGCGTAGCTGAAGCCACCCGACGAGGTCAGCTTCTGGTCGTGGTCCAGGTGGATCCAGTGGTCAGCCACGTAGGCCAGGGCCTCCGGGTCGAGGTTGTACTGGCTGGTGATGACGTCGGTGCCGATGGCCTTGTTCAGGGCTGCATTGAAGTAGGCGCTGAAGGGACCGTTGCTGTAGTCGGCGCTGAATTCCAGGCCGCGGATGTGGCCGCGACGGTAGTTGAACGTCGAGTAGATGTAGGCAGCGCCGAACTGGCCTTCGTCCTGCAGGCGCGAGACGCGGCGATCATAGGCATCCAGGCCCAGGGTCAGGTGCTCGCCGACCTGCTGGGAGACGCCGATGTCGTAGTAGTCGCTGCGCTCGGCCAGCGGAATGTTGTTGCCACCGGACGGCTGCGCGTTGGTGGTGCCGTCATACAGGCTGATGTCGCTGGTGGCGATCAGCTCGCTCGCCGGCGGGGTGAAGTAGCGCGAATAGCCGGCGTGCACGGTGGTGCTGTCGCTGGCATTCCAGACCACGCCCAGGCGCGGGCTGAGCTGGCCCTCGGTCTGGCCGAAGGCCTTGTAGCGGTCACCGCGCAGGCCGTAGTTGACCGTCCAGTCCTCGCCGATCTTCCACTCGTCCTGCACGTAGACCGCCATCGTGGTGGCCTTGAACGCGCTGCTGTCGGCAATCCGCAGCGGCGTGGTGCTGGTCTGTGCGCCGTCGTCGTCGACCGGGAACACCCAGCTGTTGTTGCTGGCGCGGGCACGCTCCTGGTTGCCGTACACGCCATAGCGCAGCGTGTGGTTGTCGCCCAGCGGCGTGGAGAAGTCCGCCTGCAGCGTGTTGGCGCGGTTGCTGCGCTGGACCTGCGAGGCGACGCCACTGAACACCAGATCGCCGGCCACATCGGGATTGAAGCCGACATCGCTGTAACGCTGCCCGGCAGAGACCTGGTAGGCGGTCTCGCCCAGCGTGCCCTGCAGCACCAGCATGCCGAAGCGGGTGGTCTCGCGCTGCGTCTCATCCAGCTGGCTGGAATCGAAGGTGGTGGTGTCCAGGTAGCCGAACTGCGGGGTCTGGCCCGGGTTGACCGGAATCTGGAAGCGGTTGTTGGCGAAGCCGGCGAACACGCTCAGGCGCGTGGTGTCGTTGACCAGGTAGGTCAGGTCGGCGAACGCCTTGCCCTGGTGGGTATCGTCATGCTCCGGCTTGCGCGAGCTGGTCGGGTTTTCCAGGCCGACGTCGTTCTGGTCGTAGTTGCCGGTCAGGAACCAGCTCCAGCGTCCCTGCGAGCCCCACCACGAGGCGTTCGGGTTGACCTTGCCGAACGAGCCGGTGGTGATGCCGACGCTGCCGCCATTGCCGAGCTCGGCGCCACTGCGGGTGGTGATGTCGACCACCGCGGCGGTGCGCTCGCCGAACTGTGCCGGCAGCGCGCCGTCCATCAGGCGGATGCTCTTGATCGTGCGCGCGTCCAGGGTCTGGCCGAAACCGGAGATCGACTCGGGCAGCAGCACGCCGTTGATGCGGTACTGCAGGTTGGCGTGGTCGCCGCGCACGTGCACGCCACCGTAGGAATCCTGGACCACGCCCGGCGCCTGCAGCAGCACCTGGCTGAGCGGCGCGGACGCGCCCAGCGGCTGCTTCTGGATGTCCTCGGCGGTGATCTGGTACTGGCTGCTGCCGATGTCGGGCGACAGCGCGTTGCGCGCCTGGTCGAGCTGGGCGCTGACGGTGACCGTGTCGAGGTCCTTCACTGGCGCGGCGTCCGTGGTGGCATCGGCGGCCAGGGCGAGGGAGGGCAGGCTGGCCAGGGCCAGGGCGAAGGTGATGCCGGTTGCGAGCAGGGAGGGCTTCATGGCGATGGGCTGTGGAAGGGGCCGGAAGAGGAGATGGGATTGTTACTTCGTAACACTGCGAGGCGAATCATGCGCCTGTCCGGGCGGGTGTGGTCATGCGGTTTGTGGCCGATCGCGTTGCCCTTTCCCCGATGTTCAGGCATGTGCAGATGGCGGCCGGGCCTTTGCGACAGCGGCCGGCTCTGCGACCATGAACGTCCCCCACCCCGGAATCCTGCAATGAGCCTGTCCGCCATTCCGCCCGTCTCCGATCCCGCTGCGACCGCCGCCGGCGCTGGCTGGTCGCCGGAGAGCTGGCGTGGCAAGACTGCCCTGCAGATGCCGACCTATCCCGATCCCATCGCGCTGGACGCCGCCCTGCACGAGCTGAAGCGGCTGCCGCCGCTGGTGACCTCGTGGGAGATCCTGGCGCTGAAGCAGCAGCTGGCCGACGCGCAGGAAGGCAAGCGCTTCCTGCTGCAGGGCGGTGATTGCGCGGAGAATTTCAGCGACTGCGAATCCGGCACGATCTCCAACCGGCTGAAGGTGCTGCTGCAGATGAGCCTGGTGCTGGTGCACGGCCTGCGCCAGCCGGTGATCCGCGTCGGCCGTTTCGCCGGCCAGTACGCCAAGCCGCGCTCGGCCGACACCGAGACCCGCGACGGCGTGACCCTGCCCAGCTACCGCGGCGACGTGATCAATGCGCCGGCGTTCACCGAGGCCGCGCGCCTGCCGGACCCGAAGCGGATGCTGCAGGCCCACGCGCATTCGGCGATGACGATGAACTTCGTGCGGGCGCTGATCGACGGTGGCTTCGCCGACCTGCACCATCCCGAATACTGGAACCTGGAGTGGGTGCGGCATTCGCCGCTGGCCGCCGAGTACCAGAAGATGGTGGCCTCGATCGGCGACGCGGTGCACTTCATGGAGACCCTGGCCGGGGCCCGCGTGCACAACCTCAACCGCATCGACTTCTACACCTCGCACGAAGCGCTGCTGCTGCCGTACGAGCAGGCGCTGACCCGGCAGGTGCCGCGCCAGCAGGGCTGGTTGAACCTGAGCACGCATTTCCCGTGGATCGGCATGCGCACCGCCGCGCTGGATGGCGCGCACGTGGAGTACCTGCGGGGCGTGCGCAATCCGATCGCGATCAAGGTGGGGCCGTCGGTGCAGCCGGACCAGCTGTTGCGCTTGATCGACGTGCTGAACCCGGACGACGAACCGGGCCGCCTGAGTTTCATCCACCGCATGGGGGCGGCGCAGATTGCCGAGAAGCTGCCGCCACTGCTGGACGCGGTGAAGCGCGATGGCCGCCGCGTGCTGTGGGTGTGCGATGCGATGCACGGCAACACAGAGAGCACGGCGAACGGCTTCAAGACGCGTCGCTTCGACAACGTGCGCGGCGAAGTGGAGATGTCCTTCGACCTGCATGCAGCGGCGGGCACGCGGCTGGGTGGCGTGCACCTGGAGCTGACCGGTGAGGACGTGACCGAATGCACCGGCGGTGCGCGTGAGCTGACCGAGCGTGACCTGGAGCGTGCGTACCGGTCGACGGTGGACCCGCGGTTGAACTACGAGCAGTCGCTGGAGATTGCGATGGCGATCGTGCGCAAGCAGGAGCAGGCGAGGTAGGTTTTTCTGCAGGGCTTGCAGCCCTGCACCTGCTGCAATCAACTGCAACTGCAACGTCAACATCAAATGCTGGGTGTCCGTGGGTTGGCGGGGCGGTGTGGGTGGGCAGGACACGCCGTAAACCCATCCATGGGGGCTCGATGGCGCCATCCATGGCGCCAACGGTCCTGCCCACCCACACCGCCCCACCTCTGACAGATTCCCGCGACGGTTGGTGGGTGCCGACCGTTGGTCGGCACATCTGTCGGATATCGAATGAATTCATCCACGCATGGCGTGGATCTACTGGTAACGGCGGCTGTTGGTAGGTGTCGACCGTTGGTCGACACGATTTTTCTGTCAGATATCAATATTCAAAATGGGATCCGACACCGTGCCGACCAACGGTCGGCACCCACCATCAGCAGCAGGTTCCGACAGATCGCGGAAAACTGTCGAAGGCGGGGTGGGTCCGGTTGAGGGGGCGTGAGCCGCATGGATGCGGCGACCGAGCTTACATGGACGTACTTGCAGCGTCCCCCTCAACCGGACCCACCCCGCCTACCCTCAGGAAACCAGCTTTTGACGTTGACGTTGACGTCGCCTCTGCGGGTGCAGGGTGCAAACCCTGCATACAACACGCTCATGCCCCATGCGCGACCCTGTCCATCCGCGTGTTCGAGTGGAGGTGGCAAGGGTGCATTGGGAGCACATGCAGGCCTATGCATGGCCGTTGGGGTTGGCGCTGGTGATCGGCGGCATCGGTGCATGGGTGATCCTGTGGGTCTATCACCGGTTGAAGGGGCGCGACCGGCGCCGTGCGCGCATCGGCCGCGTGCTTGGCCTGCCGCTGGCGACGGCGTTGCCGCTTCTGTTGCTGATTCCCGCACTGCAGGCGACGCCGTTGCAGGATCCGCTGCTGGGCAATCTGCAGCGCATCCTGCACATCAGCCTGGTGGCCTGCTTCATCTGGTTGCTGGTGCGCGGTGTCGGCGCCATCGAGCGCGCGATCCTGCGCAGCAATCCCATCGACGTGGCCGACAACCTGGAAGCGCGCCGCATCCAGACCCAGACACGTGTGCTCAGCCGGGTGATCATGGGCGGCATCATCGTGCTCGGCGCCTCGCTGGTGCTGCTGCAGTTCGACATGGTGGCCAAGATCGGTTCGGCGCTGCTGGCGTCGGCGGGTCTGATCGGCCTCGTTGCCGGTATCGCGGCCAAGCCGGTGTTCGGCAACCTCATTGCAGGCCTGCAGATCGCGGTGACCCAGCCGATCCGCCTGGATGACGTGGTGATCGTCGAAGGCGAGTGGGGCCGCATCGAGGAGATCGGCAGCAGCTACGTGGTCGTGCGCATCTGGGATGAGCGGCGCATGGTGGTGCCGTTGACCTGGTTCATCGAGAACCCCTTCCAGAACTGGACGCGGCGCAGCGCCGACCTGTTGGGTACCGCGTTTTTCTGGCTGGATTACCGCGCACCCATCGCAGCCATCCGTGCCGAACTCGAGCGCATCTGCCGGGGCGAGCCGCTGTGGGATGGCCGCGTGTGCGTGACCCAGGTGACCGACACCAGCGAGCGTGCGATCCAGGTTCGCCTGCTGGTCAGTGCGCGCAGTTCCGGCGATGCGTTCGACCTGCGCTGCCTGGTGCGTGAACGGATGCTCGATTTCCTTGCCCGCGAACATCCGCAGTCGCTGCCGCAGGTGCGTGCGCGGCTGCAGCACGAGGACGAACTGGACATGCCGCGCGGGCCGCGTGCGCGCACGGCGGACGTGCGGTCGCCGGGTGCGGAGGATGGGGAGGCCGCGATCGTGCCTGTGGAGCCAGAGCCCGAACGGTAGCGCCAAGCCATGCCCGGCGAGCGCAGCGGCATCGTCCCATCCGCCGGGCATGGCCCGGCGCTACCGGGACGTTACGGATCGCCGGCGTCGATCAATGCGTCGGTGGCGAACCGCGGCGGCTGCCGTGCGCGGGTGCGCTGTTCGTAGGCGTAGGCCATCTCGATCAGCTTCGGCTCGCTCCAGGCGGTGCCCATGAACAGCAGGCCGGCGGGAAGGCCGTCGATCTGGCCCATCGGCACGCTCAGGCTGGGGTAGCCAGCCACCGCAGCGGCGCTGTAGCTCTCGCCGGGGAAATCATCGCCGCTGCTGCGCAACGGCCAGGCAATGCCGGTGGTCGGTGCGATCAGGCCGTCGAGCTGGTGCGCGGCCAGCACCGCATCAATGCCCTCAGGCCCCGCCAGGCGGCGCGCATCGCTGCGCGCACGGATGTAGACGGGGTCGGCCAGGCCGGGGGTGGCGTCGGCCTCCTGCAGCAGCTGCTGGCCGAACAGCCCCAGTTCCTGCTTCGCATGGGCCTGGTTGAAGGCGATCAGCGCGGCCAGGCTGCGCAGCGGCGCCTTGTAGGTGACCAGGTAGCGCTCCAGCCCCGCCTTGAACTCGTACAGCAGCACGGTGCGCTCGGCCTCTTCCCAGGCGCCCTGGTTGGGCATCGCCACCGGCACCACCACCGCGCCGGCGCGGCGCAGCTCGGCCACGGCCTGGTCCATCAGCGGCGACATGCCGCGGTACTTCAGCAGCGGCGTCTGCAGCAGGCCCAGGCGTTTGCCGCGCAGGCCCTGCGGATCCAGCCGCGCGGTGTAGTCGTAGACCGCCCGGCCGGGCATGGTCGCGGTCGCCGGGTCGGCCGCATCACGGCCGGCGATGGCGGTCAGCACGGCGGCCGCATCGGCCACGCTGCGGGTCATCGGCCCGGCGGTGTCCTGGCTGAAGGAGATCGGGATGATGCCTTCGCGGCTGACCAGGCCGACGGTGGGCTTCAGCCCGACCACGCCGTTGATCGCCGCCGGGCAGACGATGCTGCCGTCGGTCTCGGTGCCGATCGCCACGCTGGCCAGGTTGGCGGCCACGGCCACCGCGCTGCCGCTGCTGGAGCCGCACGGCGAATGGCTCAGGCGGTAGGGGTTGCGGGTCTGGCCGCCGCGCGCGCTCCAGCCGGACACCGAATCATTGCCGCGGAAGTTGGCCCATTCGCTGAGGTTGGTCTTGCCCAGCACCACTGCGCCGGCCTCGCGCAGGCGCCGCACCAGGTAGGCATCGCCGGGCTTGAAGCCCTGCAGCGCCAGCGAACCGGCGGTGGTGGCCATCGGTGCGGCGTTGATGTTGTCCTTCAGCAGCACCGGGATGCCGTGCAGCGGGCCACGCAGGCGGCCTGCACGGCGCTCGCGGTCACGTTCGGCCGCTTCCTTCAGGGCATCGGGGTTGAGTTCCAGCACCGCGCGCAGGCGGGGCCCGGTGCGGTCCAGGGCGGCGATGCGCTTGAGGTAGGCGGCGGTGAGGGTGGTGCTGTCCAGCTCACCGCTGACCATCCGCGCCTGCAGATCGGCCACGTCGGTTTCGGCGTAGGGGAAGGGCACGTTGCTGCTGTTGGGCGCGGCGGCGTGCGCGGCCGGTGTCGCCGGACTGCAGCCCACGGCAAACAGCGCGGGCAGGGCCGCGGTCAGGCAGGTCAGCAGGGAAGACAGGAACGGGCGCATCGGACGGCTGGGTCGGCTCCAATCGTCAGTGTAGCGGCTGCTCAGTGGCGGCGCTTGCGCAGGTCGCGGGCGAGCACGTAGACGACGATCAGGTTGATCGCCAGCACGCTCCAGGAGGCCCAGCCGGGGTGGCGGAGCACCGCGTAGATATCGAAGGGCAGGTAGATGGAGGCAGTCAGGCAGCCCAGCCAGGAGGCCCAGGCCTTGGCCTTCCACAGGCCCCAGGCTTCGACCAAGTGCAGCAGGCCGTAGCCGATCATCGCCGCCGCGGCCAGGTGCACCGCGTCGGGACTGATCATGTTCAACAGCGAGGGCAGGGTGCCGTGATCCGGGTCCAGGCTGAAACGCCGGATCAGGGCATTGACCCCATCGCGAAGCGGCTGCGGACCGAGCATTTCCAGCCCGGTCGCAGCCAACAGCGCCAGCATCGCCTTGCTCGCTTCGAGCAGGGCGATGACGTGGAGACCCGGATGCCGGTGCGGATCCGGGTTGTAGCCGTTCTGGCTCACGGGTCAGGCTCAGCCGCCGCGCGAAGCCTTCTTGCGGTCGCTTTCGGTCAGGAACTTCTTGCGCAGGCGGATCTCCTTCGGGGTGATCTCGACCAGCTCGTCGTCCTCGATGAAGTCCAGGGCCTGTTCCAGCGAGTACTTGATCGCCGGGGTCAGCTGGATCGCATCGTCCTTGCCCGAAGCGCGCATGTTGGTCAGCGGCTTGGTCTTGATCGCGTTGACGGTCAGGTCGTTGTCCTTGGAGTGGATACCGACCAGCTGACCTTCATACACGTTGTCGCCTTCAGCAGCGAACAGCTTGCCGCGTTCCTGCAGCGGGCCAAGCGAGTAGGCCGGCGTGGTGCCCGGCGCATTGGCGATCATCACGCCGTTGATGCGCTTGGCGATCGCGCCCTGTTCCTTCGGACCGTAGTGGTCGAACACGTGGAACAGCAGGCCCGAACCCTGGGTCAGGGTCTTGAACTCGTTCTGGAAACCGATCAGGCCACGGGCCGGGATCGAGTATTCCAGGCGCACGCGGCCCTTGCCGTCCGGCTCCATGTTCTTCAGCTGGCCCTTGCGGGTGCCCAGCTTTTCCATGACGCCGCCCTGGTGGATTTCTTCGATGTCCACCACCAGCTGTTCGATCGGCTCCATCATCTGGCCGTCGATTTCCTTGATGATGACTTCCGGGCGCGACACGGCCAGCTCGTAGCCTTCGCGACGCATGTTCTCGATCAGCACCGACAGGTGCAGTTCGCCGCGGCCGGAGACCAGGAACTTGTCAGCGTCTTCCAGCTGCTCGACCTTCAGGGCCACGTTGTGGACCTTTTCACGGTCCAGGCGGTCCTTGATCTGGCGGCTGGTCAGGAACTTGCCACCGGACAGGTCCTTGTTGCCGGCGAACGGCGAGTTGTTGACCTGGAAGGTCATCGAGATGGTCGGCTCGTCGACGGTCAGTGCCGGCAGCGCTTCCGGGGTATCCGGGTGGCACAGGGTGTCGGAGATGGTCAGCTCCGGGATACCGGAGATGGCGACGATGTCACCGGCTTCGGCGGTGTCCTGCTCGATGCGCTCCAGGCCCAGGAAGCCCAGCACCTGCGCGACCTTGCCGTTGCGCTTCTTGCCTTCACGGTCGATGACCGCGACCTGCATGTTCTTCTTCAGGGTGCCGCGCTGGATGCGGCCGATGCCGATGACGCCCACGAAGTTGTTGTAGTCCAGCTGGCTGATGCGCATCTGGAAGGCGCCTTCCGGATCGACTTCCGGCTTCGGCGCGTGCTGCATGATTGCTTCGTACAGCGGGGTCATGTCGCCGTCGCGCACGGTGTCTTCCAGACCGGCGTAGCCGTTCAGGGCCGAGGCGTAGACGATCGGGAAGTCGAGCTGCTCGTTGGTGGCGCCGAGCTTGTCGAACAGGTCGAAGACCTGGTCGATCACCCACTCCGGACGCGAGCCCGGACGGTCAACCTTGTTGACCACGACGATCGGCTTGAAGCCCATCGCGAAGGCCTTCTGGGTGACGAAGCGGGTCTGCGGCATCGGGCCGTCCATCGCGTCGACGAGGATCAGCACGGTGTCGACCATCGACAGCACGCGCTCCACTTCGCCGCCGAAGTCGGCATGCCCCGGGGTATCGACGATGTTGATCCGGTTCTTGATGCCGGTCTTCTTGTCTTCCCAGGTGATGGCGGTGTTCTTGGCCAGGATGGTGATGCCGCGTTCCTTTTCCTGGTCGTTGCTGTCCATCACGCGCTCGGCGAGGACGGTACGCTCGGACAGGGTGCCGGACTGCTTCAGCAGCTGGTCGACCAGGGTGGTCTTGCCATGGTCGACGTGAGCGACGATGGCGATGTTGCGAAGGTTTTCGATGGACATACGAAAGGGGGCCAGTCGGCGCCGGATTTGGAAAAAGAAGTCCAACATTATACGTCGAAGTTGACGATTGGCGAAAACCTTCATTTCAGGCCCGGTCGGATGCCCATTCAGGCGCCTGTCGGGGCTGCCTGAACGGTGGCCCCCGGCCGGTCGGGCCGGCCCCGTTGGCCCATGGTCGAAGGCGCCGCTGCCACGAGCCGGGTGTAAACTAGGTGGCTAGACGCATTCCCATCTGCAGCAAGGATCTCCATGTCCCTCATCGCCACTTTCGACACCACCCAGGGCCCGATCAAGGTCGAGCTGTTCGCCGACAAGGCGCCGCTGACGGTTGCCAACTTCGTCAACCTGGTCAAGCAGGGCTTCTATGACGGCCTGATCTTCCACCGCGTCATCGCCGACTTCATGATCCAGGGCGGCTGCCCGCAGGGTCGTGGCACCGGTGGCCCGGGCTACAAGTTCGAGGACGAGAAGAATGGCGTGAAGCACGAGGTCGGCTCGCTGTCGATGGCCAACGCCGGCCCGAACACCAACGGCAGCCAGTTCTTCATCACCCACATCAAGACCGACTGGCTGGACGGCCGCCACACCGTCTTCGGCAAGGTCCTGGAAGGCCAGGCCATCGTCGATTCGGTCAAGCAGGGCGACGTGATCCATTCGATCACCCTGGAAGGCGACGTCGACGCCGCGCTGGCCGCACAGGCCGACCGCGTCGCCGAGTGGAACAAGATCCTCGCCGCCTGATCCCCCTTCGAAACGGCCACCCCTCGGTGGCCGTTTCCCTGTTCCCCGCCGCCCGCCAGGCCTGCGAGCCACGCCCGCGGCGTTCCATCCAACGCTTGCAAGCAAGAGGAAACCCCCATGAAAGCACCCGTTCGTGTTGCCGTGACCGGCGCTGCCGGCCAGATCGGTTACGCCCTGCTGTTCCGCATCGCCTCCGGCGAAATGCTGGGCAAGGACCAGCCGGTCATCCTGCAGCTGCTGGAACTGCCGGTCGACAAGGCCCAGGCCGCCCTGAAGGGCGTGATGATGGAGCTGGAAGACTGCGCCTTCCCGCTGCTGGCCGGCATGGTCGGCACCGACGACGCCGAAGTGGCCTTCAAGGACGCCGACATCGCCCTGCTGGTCGGCGCGCGTCCGCGCGGCCCGGGCATGGAGCGCAAGGACCTGCTGCTGGAAAACGCCAAGATCTTCACCGCCCAGGGCGCGGCGCTGAACAAGGTCGCCAGCCGTGACGTGAAGGTGCTGGTGGTCGGCAACCCGGCCAACACCAATGCCTACATCGCCATGAAGTCGGCCCCGGACCTGAAGCCGGAAAACTTCACCGCCATGCTGCGCCTGGACCACAACCGCGCGCTGAGCCAGCTGTCGAACAAGCTCGGCAAGCCGGTCGGTGGCATGGAGAAGCTGGTCGTGTGGGGCAACCACAGCCCGACCATGTACCCGGACTACCGTTTCGCCACCGCCGATGGTGCCTCCATCGCCGATGCGATCAACGACCAGGAATGGAACGCCAACACCTTCATCCCGACCGTCGGCAAGCGCGGCGCGGCGATCATCGAAGCCCGCGGTTCGTCCTCGGCTGCTTCGGCCGCCAACGCTGCCATCGACCACGTGCGTGACTGGGTGCTGGGCAGCAACGGCAAGTGGGTCACCATGGGCGTGCCGTCCGACGGTTCCTACGGCATTCCGGAAGGCGTGATCTTCGGCTTCGCCGTGACCACCGAAAACGGCAAGTACACCCTGGTCAAGGATCTGCCGATCGATGACTTCAGCCAGAAGTACATCGACAAGACCCTGGCCGAGCTGGAAGAAGAGCGCTCCGGCGTCGCCCACCTGCTGGGCTGATACCGGCGTTGACCGGTAGGTACCGACCGTTGGTCGGTACGTCATCCAGAAGGTAGGTACCGACCGTTGGTCGGTACGCATGAACGGGGAGGCTTCGGCTTCCCCGTTTCTGTTTGAGGAATACGGAACCTGATGATCCATCTGCACTACATCGATGACGCACTGCTGGTGGCCGAGAAGCCGGCCGGCCTGCTGTCCGTGCCTGGCCGCAGCGAGGAGAACCAGGACTGCGTGGTGGCGCGTCTGCAGGCGCTGTACCCGGACGCGCTGACCGTGCACCGCCTGGACCAGGTGACCTCGGGCCTGCTGCTGCATGCACGCGGCAAGGCGATGCAGGCGGCGCTGTCGATGCAGTTCGAGCAACGCCAGGTGAGCAAGCGCTACGAGGCGGTGGTGCAGGGGCTGCTTGAGACCGACGCCGGTGAAGTGGACCTGCCGTTGATCGTGGACTGGCCGAACCGGCCGAAGCAGATGGTCGACCATGAGCGTGGCAAACCGGCGCTGACCCGCTGGCAGGTGCTGGCGCGGGATGCGCAGGCGCAGCGCACGCGGGTGGCGCTGGAACCGGTGACGGGGCGCAGCCATCAGCTGCGGCTGCACATGGCCAGTCTTGGCCATCCGATCGTGGGAGATGTGTTGTATGACGCCGCGCCGGCGCAGCGGGTGCACCTGCATGCATGCGCGCTGGCGTTCACGCATCCGGTGACGGGGGCGGCGCTGGCGTTCGAGTCCCCGGCTCCGTTCTAGGTGGTTCGGCAGGGCTGCGCCCTGCACCTGCCGAAGCAGCGTCAACGTCAACGTCAACGTCAAAAGCGGCGCTGGTTTTCTGTGTGTTGGGCGGGGCGGTGTGGGTGGGCAGGACACGCCGTAAACCCTTCCATGGGGGCTCGTAGGCGCCATCCATGGCGCCTGCGGTCCTGCCCACCCACACCGCCCCACCCCCGACAGATTTCCGCGGCTGTTGGTGGGTGCCGACCGTTGGTCGGCACATCTGTCAGATATCGAATAAATCATCCACGCATGGCGTGGCTCTACTGTGTCGACTCCGACAGGCTGCTGGTAGGTGTCGACCGTTGGTCGACACATCTGTCAGACATCGATATCCGACCCCGTGCCGACCAACGGTCGGCACCCACCAACAGCCGCAGAAATGTGTCGAAGGCGGGTGGGTCCGGTTGAGGGGGCGTGAGCCGCATGGATGCGGCGACCGAGCTTACAGGGACGTACTTGCAGCGTCCCCCTCGACCGGACCCGCCCCGCCATCCCTCAGCGGCCCCGCTTTTGACGTTGACGTTGCTTCTGCGGGTGCAGGGCGGCAGCCCTGCAGAACACACCCCACCCCCTACCAAGGTAGGGCGGCCCGCATGCCACCGCCGGACTATCCTCGATTGCATGACTTTGTCTGGGAGGGCTGCGTCATGAACTACGAGGAAACCTACCGCCGCTCGATCGACGAGCCGGAGGCCTTCTGGGGCGAGGAAGCCAAGCGCATCTACTGGCATGTGCCGCCGAAGCAGGTGCTGGACTACAGCAACCCGCCGTTCCGCCGCTGGTATGTCGGCGGCGAAACCAACCTCTGCTACAACGCCGTCGACCGCCACCTCGTTGATCGCGCCGACCAGCTCGCGCTGGTCGCGGTCTCCACCGAAACCAACGTCACCCGCGAAATCACCTATCGCCAGCTGTACCGCGAAGTGAATGACTTCGCCGCGGTGCTGCAGCGCCTCGGTGTCGGCCATGGCGACCGCGTGGTCATCTACATGCCCAACATGGCCGAAGCCGTGTTCGCGATGCTCGCCTGCGCGCGCATCGGCGCCGTGCACTCGGTGGTGTTCGGTGGCTTCGCCGCGCACAACCTGGCGCTGCGCATCGACGATGCCAAGCCGAAGCTGCTGATCGCCGCCGATGCCGGCATGCGCGGTGGCAAGGTCATACCGTACAAGGCCATGGTCGACGCGGCCTGTGCCGAAGCGGCCAACCCGCCGCCGCACGTGCTGATCGTTTCGCGCGGGCTGGATCCGGCCGAGCCGCGCGTGCAGGGGCGCGATGTCGACTACGCCGAACTGCGTGCGCAGGTGGGCGAAGTGGACGTGCCGGTGAAATGGCTCGAATCCAGCGAACCCAGCTACCTGCTCTACACCTCCGGCACCACCGGCAAGCCCAAGGGCGTGCAGCGCGATGTCGGCGGCTATGCGGTGGCCATGGCGCAGTCGATGCAGACCGTGTTCGACTGCAAGCCCGGCCAGGTGATGTTCTCCACCTCGGACGTGGGCTGGGCCGTCGGCCATTCCTACAACGTGTACGGGCCGTTGATCGGCGGCTGCACCTCGCTGCTGTACGAAGGCCTGCCGACCAACCCGGACCCGGGCATCTGGTGGGCGCTGTGCGAGCAGTACAACGTGCGCACGATGTTCTCCTCGCCCACGGCCATCCGCGTGCTGAAGAAGCACGATGCGGACTTCATCCACCGCCACGACCTGGATGCGCTGAAGTATCTGTTCCTGGCCGGCGAGCCGCTGGATGAACCCACCGCGCACTGGATCAGCGAGGCGCTGGGCAAGCCGATCATCGACAACTACTGGCAGACCGAAACCGGCTGGCCGGCGCTGACCCTGCTGCCGGGGCTGGACATGAAGCCGGTGCGCTTCGGTTCGCCGGGCTTCCCCAATCTCGGCTATCGCATGAAGGTGATCGACGAGAACACCGGCGAGGAGGTCGCCGCCGGGCAGAAGGGCGTGCTGGTGGTGACGCCGCCGCTGCCGCCGGGCTGCATGAGCACGGTGTGGAACGACGATGCGCGCTTCATGCAGAGCTACTTCAGCCACTTCAAGGAACTGCTGTACAGCTCGCTGGACTGGGCCATCCGCGATGACGACGGCTACACCTTCATCCTTGGCCGCACCGACGATGTGATCAACGTGGCCGGCCATCGCCTGGGCACGCGCGAGATCGAGGAAGCCATCTCTGGCCACCCGCGGGTGGCCGAGGCGGCGGTGATCGGGGTCAAGGACGAGCTGAAGGGGCAGGTGCCGCTGGTGTTCGTCACCCTCAAGCAGGGACTCAACGGCGAGGATCCGGCACCGGTGGTGGCCGAGATGATGGCGGCGGTGACCGCCTCGCTCGGCGCGGTGGCGCGGCCGGCGCATGTGCACGTGGTCAACGCGCTGCCCAAGACCCGCTCGGGCAAGCTGCTGCGGCGTTCGCTGCAGGCGCTGGCCGAACAGCGCGACCCGGGCGACCTGTCGACCCTGGATGACCCCGGGGCGCTGGAAGAGATCCGCCGCGCGCTGGGGCGGTAAACCGGTCTGGTAGCGCCGGGCCATGCCCGGCGAGCGCGAAGCGCGGAAAAGCCGCCAGGCATGGCCTGGCGCTACCCAACTACCGCACATGCGCTAAGCTCGGCCTGTCATCGATCTGCAACAGGGCCTGCGCTTCGGGGAAGCTGCGCAGGCTCCGACGATGGCGGGCAAGGGGGCGCGTCCGTCCGGGCGCGCAGATGAAGCGCATCAAGGATCGGGGGGGATGCATGGCACTGCTGCACGCCAAGACGGCCGCTGGCCGCCAGGAAATCGAAGACCGTGGCCGTCGCCTGCCGGCGGGACTGCGTTCGATCCTGTTGATGGTCGATGGCCGGCGCGATGACAACGAACTGCGCGGCCTGCTGGAAGGCCTGCGCGCACCGCAGGATGCATTGCAGCAACTGGCGGCGCTGGAACTGATCGAGGTGGTTGGCGGCTCGGTCGAGCCGGTCGCCGCGCGCGGCCTCAGCAGCGGCCGCGAGCAGGACCCGGCGCTGTACCAGCAGCTGTACGACGCGATGAGCGAAGCGGTCCGTCGCCATCTGGGCCTGAAGGGCTACTTCATGCAGCTCAAGATCGAGCGCTGCAAGGACGCGTTGTCGCTGGAACGGCTGTGCCCGGAACTGCAGGAGGCCGTGGCGAAAGCGCGCAGTCCGGCGCTGGCCCAGCGCTGGTGGCAGGAAACCCAGGCGCTGCTGTCGCCGGCCACAAGCGAGGTCGTGCAGGCCTGACGCGGCGGGTAAAGTGGGCGGTGGATTCCACTGCCCCCGAGGAGACCTGCGTGCAGGACGAACACGACACCACCGACACGCCCGGTTGGGACGCCATCAACGCCGCGCTGGCACCGCTGTATGCCGGCCAGGAGCCGCGCCATTACGGCACCGCGTTGCCGTACACGCTGGGCGGCCAGGATCCGCTGGATGGCATCAGCGTTTACTGGGCCGACGCGCCGCTGCCGCATTGGCACTACGTCACCTACGGCTTTTCCGAACTGTATGCCAAGGAAAGCAGCGATGCCGACGCCAGTGGCTATGGCTTCGAGCTGACCTTCCGGCTGGCGGCAGCGCCCGGCGAGGGCGCCACCAGCACGCCGCCGGTGTGGCCGCTGAACCTGCTGCAGAACCTGGCGCGCTATGTGTTCGGCAGCGGCAACGTGTTCGAGGATGGCCACCATCTCAATGCCAACGGACCGATCGCACTGGAGACCGACACCCGCCTGTGCCATCTGGCCTTCATCGCCGACCCGCAGCTGCCGGCGCGTGACACCGCCAACGGCCACCTGCAGTTCCTGCAGCTGGTCGGCCTGACCGACGAGGAGATGGAAGCGGTCAAGCGCTGGTCGACCCGCGACGTGCTGCTGGCCCTGCAGCCGGCGATGCCGCTGTGGATCACCGACCTGCACCGCGGCAACCTGCTCGACGATCCCGCGCTGGCGGCACAGGTGCGGGAGGGCAGTGAACGCGAAGGCTCCAGCACCGGCATGCTGTTCATTGAAACGCTGCAGTGGCGTCAGGAGGCGGGGGTGACCACGCTGGTGCTGGGCGCCGGCCAGGTGTCGAGCGTGAGCGAGCTGCTGGGCCTGCGCCTGCGCCACGGCAAGCCGCTGGAGCTGGTCAGCCGTGAGCGTCAGTGGACGTTCGTGCCTGCCGCTGGTGAGCCTGCAAATGATGTTGGAAGCGATAGCGCGCGCTGGGCCCTGGATGAGGCTGGGCTGCGGGCGATGGCGGTGGTGCCGGCCGAACGCGGGCTGTACCCGGTGGCGGATTCGCTGCGCATTGAAGTGGTGCCGACCCAGCTGCGCGACGGCAAGGGCGAGGTCATCCGCGAGATCGGCTGAGCGCGGTGAGCGCGCGGGGTGGGGGCAGAGCCGCCTGCTGCGCAGACGGATCCGACCCCGGGTTCTGACCCCGTCCCAGGCGTCAGGCCAGGCCTTCGGCCTTCAGCACGGCCTGCACGCCGGCGTCGGCTTCCATGCGGGTCTTGAACGCCGCCACGTTGTCCAGGCCGACCAGGTCGACCTTGGCGGCCGCGGCCCAGCGCAGGGTGATGTAGAAGTAGGGATCGGCGAAGCTGCGGAAACCGGCCAGCCACGGCTTGTCGGCCAGCTGCTTGTCGGCGGTCTCGAACAGGCCACGCAGGCGCTTGCGCGCGGCGGCGCGGATGGCGTCGAACTGGCCTTCATCGGCGATGAACTTGGCCGGCCCGAACAGCGGCGAGAACGCCGGGTGCACGTCCGAATTGACGAAGGACAGCCAGCGGGTGGCTTCGGCGCGCTGCTGCGCACTGCCATCACCGGCCAGGCCAGCCTGCGGGAAGCTGTCGGCGATGTAGCCCATGATGGCCGCGTTCTGCAGCAGGATGAAATCGCCATCGACCAGGGCGGGCACCGCACCGGCCGGGTTGATCTTGAGGAATTCCGGACCCTTCAGGGTGTCCTTGTCCAGCAGTTCCACGTCATAGGGCTGGCCGGTCCACTGCAGGGCGATGTGGTCGGCGGTGGAACAGGCACCGGGCTTGCTGTACAGCTTCATGGGAACTCCAGGCGGGGCGGGAAACGCCCACTATCCCAGAGCCTGCCGGCGTGCGGCAACGCTGCCGCCGGCAACAGATCGTTACGACTGGCGAGGCTTGAGGTTCTGCACCTTATAGAAGGTGTGGTCGCCGATGGTCGCCACCTGGTAGGCATTGCGCCAGTTCGGGCTGGCGATGGACAGCGCGGCGAAGTGGCTGGCGCCGGGCACGATCTCGCGGCGTTCGCCGGCCGGCAGCGCCCAGTTGCGCTCGGCGTCGAAGGCCACGTTCATTGCCTCGCTCCAGGCCGCGTCGTTGCCCAGCTGGGTGCCGGGGGAGACGATGGTCGGGGCGAACTGCTTGCGCGCGGTGACCACCTGGCACATCGAATCACCCCACAGGCCGCTGTCGAGGCGGCGCAGTGCGACTTCGGCGACGGCCTGCTGGCCGCGCAGGGTCTGGTCGCGGGCTTCCAGGTAAACGGTGGTGCTCAAACACAATGAATCAGCGGCCGGCTGCGGCAACAACTGCGACAGCCAGAGAATCCAGGCCAGTTTCATATAACTCCTTGCTCCGTGTGGGCCGCACCTCTGGATTCCCGCAGCGGGGGCTGCGGGCCGGGGTACGACTTGGCGTCATGGGGAGGCGGCCATCGGGGCCGCCCCGTGGGCGACCCCAAAAGAAACGATCAATCCGATCGAGGGGGTCGCGCCGGCTCACCGGAAACTGGCTGGTGAGCGGAAAGTTGGCGCAAGGTAGGGGGGGATTGCCGAACGCATCCTGAATCGGCTCGCTTGACATTCAGGTTCGGGCCGGGTGACGGAAATCACATTCCGTCCCCCATTCAGGCTCGAACTACAGCGCGGCAGCCATCCGGCTGCCCTGATCGATTGCTCGTTTTGCGTCGAGTTCGGCTGCCACATCGGCACCGCCGATCAGCTGCGCGGCGATGCCCGCGGCCTGCAGTTCGGCCAGCAACGCACGGTTCGGTTCCTGCCCGGCGCAGACCACCACATGGTCGACCGGCAGCAGCTGTTCGCTGCCCTCGACGCGGATGCGCAGGCCGTCGTCGTCCACTCCCAGGTACTCCACGCCGCCGAGCATGCGCACGCCCTTGGCCTTCAGCGTGGCGCGGTGGATCCAGCCGGTGGTCTTGCCCAGCCGCGCACCGGGTTTGCCGGCACTGCGCTGCAGCAGCCAGAGGCGACGCGGCGACGCCTCCACCTGCGGGGTGGCGAGGGCGCCGCGGGCCTCGAAGCGGCTGTCCACGCCCCATTCGGCCATCCAGCGCTGCGGGTCCAGCGACGGCGAGGGGCCGGCATGGCTGAGGAACTCGCCGACATCGAAGCCGATGCCGCCGGCGCCGATGATCGCCGCGTTGGCACCGACCTCGACCCGGCCCAGCAGCACGTCCAGGTAGCTGACCACCTTGGCGTGGTCGGCACCGGGAAAATCGACCTTGCGCGGGGTGATGCCGGTGGCCAGCACCACCGCGTCGAATCCGGCCAGGGCCGCCGCGTCGGCGCGGGTGTCCAGGCGCAGCTGCACGCCGGTTTCGGCCAGCTTGTGGCGGAAGTAGCGCAGGGTCTCGTGGAACTCCTCCTTGCCCGGGATGCGCTTTGCCACGTTGAACTGGCCGCCGATCTCCCCGCCGGCATCGAACAGGGTGACCTGATGGCCACGTTCGGCGGCCACCGTGGCACAGGCCAGGCCGGCCGGGCCGGCACCGACCACGGCGATCTTCTTCGGTGCGGTGGTCGGGTGGTAGACCAGCTCGGTTTCGTGCGCGGCACGCGGGTTGACCAGGCAGCTGGCCAGCTTGTTCTCGAACACGTGGTCCAGGCAGGCCTGGTTGCAGGCGATGCAGGTGTTGATCGCCTCGGCGCGGCCGGCGCGGGCCTTGTTCGGCCACTGCGGGTCGGCCAGCAGCGGGCGTGCCAGCGACACCATGTCGGCGCCGCCGCCGGCGAGGATGCGCTCGGCCACGTCGGGCATGTTGATGCGGTTGGTCGCCACCAGCGGCACCTTCACATGCGGCTTGAGCTTGGCGGTGACCCCGGCGAAGGCCCCGCGCGGCACCGAGGTGGCGATGGTCGGAATGCGCGCCTCGTGCCAGCCGATGCCGGAATTGATGATCGTCGCGCCGGCGGCCTCGATGGCCTGCGCCTGCTGCACGATCTCTTCCCAGTTGCTGCCGTCATCGACCAGGTCGACCAGCGACAGCCGGTAGATGATGATGAAGTCCGGCCCGCAAGCCTCGCGGATGCGGCGCACGATCTCCACCGCGAAGCGCATGCGCTGCTTTGCGTCGCCACCCCAGGCATCGGTGCGCGTGTTGGTGCGCGGGGCGATGAACTCGTTGATGAGGTAGCCCTCCGAGCCCATCACTTCGACGCCGTCGTAGCCGGCCTCGCGGGCCAGCTTCGCACTGCGCGCGTAGTCGGCGATATGGCGTTCGACGCCGCTGGCCGACAGCGCGCGCGGGGTGAACGGATTGATCGGCGCCTTCAGCTTCGACGGCGCCACCGAC
Source organism: Stenotrophomonas sp. SAU14A_NAIMI4_5 (assembly GCF_003086795.1). Taxonomy (NCBI): domain Bacteria; kingdom Pseudomonadati; phylum Pseudomonadota; class Gammaproteobacteria; order Lysobacterales; family Lysobacteraceae; genus Stenotrophomonas; species Stenotrophomonas sp. SAU14A_NAIMI4_5. The sequence goes on from NZ_CP026003.1 coordinate 992,904, forward strand.
AGCGGGTGATAGGCGTAGCGACCGGCGTGCAGCAGCTGCAGGCAGATCTTTGCGCCGTGCTGGTGCGCGGCGGCGGTGAGCTGGCGGTGCGGGCGCACTTCCCAGGGCCAGGACAGCTTGCCGCCGAACGGCTTCAGCCAGCCCACCACGTTCGGCGCGAAGCCACCGGTGACGATCAGGCCGACGCCGCCCTCGGCGCGTTCGGCGAAGTAGGCGGCCAGGCGCGGGAAGTCGCGGGCGCGATCTTCCAGGCCGGTGTGCATCGAGCCCATCAGCACCCGGTTGCGCAGCTGGGTGAAGCCCAGGTCCAGCGGGGAGAACAGGTGCGGATAGGCGGTTTCGTTGGCTGGCGACATGGTCGATACGCTTGCGTACGGAAGCGCGCAGCGTGCCGCGAAACCGCGGCCGGGGCAAGGGCTGGTGCAGCGCCCGGTAGCGCCGGGCCATGCCCGGCGACGCGGTCACCCGTGGCCGCGCTGCGCGCTCGCCGGGCGTGGCCCGGCGCTACCAACGGCCGGGCGGCCGATGCCGAACCAGCCCAGGGTGAATCCGCACAGCGGGCCGATCAGCACGGCGAAGGCCAGCGTGCCCAGGCCGATGTTGCCGCCCAGCCACCAGCCCACCGCCAGCGCGCTGCCCTCGATGAGGGTGCGGACCTTCCAGATCGGCCAGCCGGTGCGTGCATGCAGGCCGGTCATCAGCCCATCGCGCGGACCGGGGCCGAGCCGTGCGCCGATGTACAGGCCGGTGGCCAGCGCGATCAGCAGCAGGCCGGCGCAGAACAGCAGCAGTTGCCACGCCAGGCCGACGGCGGGCGGCAGCAGCCACAGGCCGAACTGCGCGGACGGCCCGATCAGCAGCACGTTGAGCACGGTGCCCACGCCGGGCTTCTGCCGCAGTGGCAACCACAGCAGCAGCACCACCAGGCCCACCAGGTTTGTGACCAGGCCGAACGACAGCGGCGAGTGCAGGGTGATGCCCTGTGACAGCACGTCCCACGGCGCCACGCCGATGGCTGCGCGCACCATCAGGGCAATGCCGAATCCGTACAGGAACAGGCCGGTGACAAGTTGCAGCAGGCGCAGGGGCAGGGTGGTGGGCATGGGGAGTTCCGGGGGAGAGAAGATCTGTTCCCACCGTAGTCCCGCTTTGGCCATCGTTATAGATACAGATGCCAGGCAATGCGCGCGTACAGCGGTGTTGCCGCCAACGGGCCGTACCGCATCAACGGTAATGACGGGCGGGCGCGGCAGAATATCGGTCGGTGCGGAACTGAAACCACGACATCGAATGACGGTTTCACCACTTCTACGGCCGGGGGAGCGGTTCCTGTCATAAGGTTCCTCACTTCAATGGGCGCGCGCTGAATCCCGCCACGAAGCCCTTCGCAAAACCTGTCGCCTGTTCCCCTTAATCCCCTCCAAACCCTTGTCGCACGGGGGTCTTGCGGATTTTCATGATCCTGTATAGGGTTTCAACGTCGGACCGTTGGCTGGTCGGCTGCGACGCTTCACATGTTACGGGACTGTTAACATGACCTTCACCCGCCTGAGCATAATGTTCGCGGCGGTGGCGTGCTGAATCGGCTGTCGAACATCGACGCAGTAGTGCTGGCCCATGCCTCTACCGGTTTCATACCCCCGAAATAGGAGCTGTACTCAATGAACAAGAAGATCCTTACTGCCGCGCTGCTGGGTGGTCTGGCTTTCGCCCAGGCTGCGTCCGCGCAGGAGTTCGATGACCGCTGGTACCTGACCGGTTCGGCCGGCTTCAACTTCCAGGACAGCGACCGTCTGACCAATGACGCTCCGTTCGTGACCCTGGGCCTGGGTAAGTTCATCAGCCCGAACTGGTCGCTGGACGGTGAGCTGAACTACCAGAACCCGAACTTCGACGCCAACCAGGACCTGAACTGGTCGCAGTACGGCGTGTCGTTCGACGTGCGTCGCCACTTCATCCAGGAAGGCCGCGGCTGGAACCCGTACATCGTCGGTGGCCTGGGCTACCAGAAGTCGGAAGAAGAGTACGCTGCCGTCAACAATAACGGTCCGCGTGAGCGCAAGGACGGCAACCTGTCGGCCAAGCTGGGCGTCGGCCTGCAGACCACCTTCGAAAAGCGCGTTGCTGTCCGCGCCGAAGTGGCCTACCGCGCTGACTTCGACGACCAGAGCGTTGCCGCGCGCGACGAAAGCTGGTTCGGCGACGTGCTGGCTTCGGTCGGCGTCGTGATCCCGCTGGGCCCGGCCCCGGTGGCCGCTGTTGCCCCGGCTCCGGCTCCGGTTGCCCCGAGCTGCGCCGACCTGGATGACGACGGTGACGGCGTCAACAACTGCGACGACAAGTGCCCGAACTCGCAGCCGGGTCAGACCATCGGTCCGGACGGTTGCCCGGTGCCGGTCTCGATCGACCTGAAGGGCGTGAACTTCGACTTCGACAAGTCGAACCTGCGTCCGGACGCTGTGGCCATCCTGTCGGAAGCTTCGGAAATCCTGAAGCGTTACCCGGACCTGCGCGTTGAAGTCGCCGGTCACACCGACTCGAAGGGTACCGACGCTTACAACCAGAAGCTGTCCGAGCGTCGCGCCACCGCCGTGTACAACTACCTGACCCAGAACGGTGTGGACGCTGGCCGTCTGCAGGGCCCGATCGGCTACGGCGAGAGCCGTCCGATTGCCCCGAACACCAACCCGGATGGTTCGGATAACCCGGAAGGTCGCGCCAAGAACCGTCGTACCGAGCTGAACGTCCAGAACTAAGTTCTGACGCTCTGCCAGTAAGACACAGCAGGACCCGGCTTCGGCCGGGTCTTGTTGTTTGTGGGCCCAGGAAACACAGCCGTCACGCCCTCTGAACGACCGTTCGTCGGCATTTTGCCCGCAAAACCAATGAGTTGCCGTATTCATTGAAAGTGGCGCTTGAAAGCTGTCGCGGCATTGCTAAACTCGCCGCGTCACTTCCTTTCGTGGATGCACCTCATGCTGCGCTCTGCATCGGCCGCCGTCCTGGCGCTGGCCCTGGTTCCCGTCGCCCACGCGGCGGTTGATTGCTCGGTCAACACCAGCGCCTCGCCGCTGCCCCTGCCGGCCACGGCCATCGCGCCGGTGGCCGATGAGCTGTACATCCGCGGCACCCAGCTGGGCATGTCCAGCGGCGTGCTGGGCAGCAGCTACGATCCCTCGCAGTCGCTGGACCAGGTGCTGCAGCGCCTGCGCATCGATGGCTGCCAGAACATCGCCAAGGCCATTCCCAGCGCACCGGCGGTGAAGCCGAACGATCCGGCGGCCTACAAGCCGCAGACCGAGTTCGACAACACGCCGTGGCGCTTTGACATGAGCCAGAACGGCAAGCGCATGACCGCCGAAGAGTTCGACGCCTGGATGAAGGCGCGCGGTGTGCGCGTGGTCAAGGCGCGTCCGGCGCCGGCTGCTGCCGCTGCCCCGGCTACCACCGAAGCACCGGCTGAGACCAAGCCGGGCGAGAAGAAGTAAGCCGCGCGGGGAGCAGAGGCTTGCGCACGCGCCGCCCTCCTGCCACCCCCGCCGCCCGCTCCCACGCTCCGCGTGGGCGTGCGAAGCCCGCTGCCGCACCCGCCGGTGTCCGCCATGGCCTGGCGCGCGTGCTGTCCAAGGCGGGCGTCTGTTCGCGTACCGAAGCCGCGCGCTGGATCGCTGACGGTCGCGTGCGGGTGTCCGGGCGCATCGTCCGCGATCCCGAGTTCCCGATTGCGCAGCCGGCACCGCCCATCGAAGTGGACGGCCAGCCGCTGGGCGCGCCGCAGCGCCTGTACCTGATGCTCAACAAGCCGCGCGGTGTGGTGACCACCGCGCAGGATGAGCGTGGCCGCGACACCGTCTACCGCTGCTTCGATGGCGCCGGGCTGCCCTGGATCGCGCCCGTCGGGCGGCTGGACAAGGCCAGCGAAGGCCTGCTGCTGTTCAGCAACGACCCGCAGTGGGCCGCGCGCCTCACCGATCCGCAGACCGGGCCGGACAAGACCTACCACGTACAGATCGACCGCCTGCCGGACGAGGCCACGCTGGCCGCGCTGCAGGCCGGCATCGACGACGAGGGCGAGTTCCTAGTCGCCCGGGCCGTGCGCGTGCTGCGCAGCGGTGACAAGACCGCATGGCTGGAGGTCGTCCTCGAAGAGGGGCGCAACCGCCATATCCGCCGCCTGTTGGCGGCCTTCGACCTGCAGGTGCTGCGCCTGGTCCGGGTTGCGATCGGCGGGCTGGCGCTCGGCGATCTCGGCAAGGGCCAGTGGCGGGTACTGGAGGTCAGCGACCAGCAGCGGCTGGGGGCCGCTGCACCGGGCTGAAGTCCGGCCCACGGCTGGCAGCCGCCGGCCACCGTTCCAGGCGTAGGGGGCGCCTGGCTTTCGATTCATTTGAACGGAGCGTGCCCATGTACCCGACCCTCGACCGAACCCTGCGCTGCGCCGGCCTGTTGCTGCCGCTCGCACTGCTGACCGCCTGCGGCGGCCACAAGAAAGTGGCCAAGGCAGAAACCCCGGTGGAAACGCCGGTGGTGGAAGTGAAGACCCCGGAACTGGACGGCCGCGGCAGTTACCGCTTCATGATGAGCGACGGCGACCACAAGATGACCGCCGATGAGTTCGATGCCTGGATGAAGGCCAACGGCATCCGCGTGGCCAAGGGCAACGCGCAGGACGCCGCCGCCAAGCCGGCGGTGGTGGTGGCCAGCAAAGACGAGCCCAAGGACAAGAAGAAAAAGAAGAAGTGACGCGCGTTGCGCGTAGCGCCGGTAGCGCCGGGCCATGCCCGGCGAGCGCCTAGCGCGGACGCTGTTGCTGGGGTCAGAGCCCTTTCCTGCGGAAAGGCATCCGACCCCGGGAGCTGATGCCGCTGCGCCCCGGTAGCGCCGGGCCGTGCCCGGCGAGCGCGTAGCGCGGACGCTGTTGCTGGGGTCAGAGCCCTTTCCTGCGGAAAGGGATCCGACCCCGGGAGCTGATGCCGCTGCGCCCCGGTAGCGCCGGGCCGTGCCCGGCGAGCGCGTAGCGCAGACGCTGTTGCTGGGGTCAGAGCCCTTTCCTGCGGAAAGGGATCCGACCCCGGGAGCTGATGCCGCTGCGCCCCGGTAGCGCCGGGCCATGCCCGGCGAGCGCGTAGCGCGGACGCTGTTGCTGGGGTCAGGGCCCTTTCCTGCGGAAAGGGATCCGGCCCCCGGGAGCTGATGCCGCTGCGCCCCGGTAGCGCCGGGCCGTGCCCGGCGAGCGCGTAGCGCGGACGCTGTTGCTGGGGTCAGAGCCCTTTCCTGCGGAAAGGGATCCGACCCCGGGAGCTGATGCCGCTGCGCCCCGGTAGCGCCGGGCCGTGCCCGGCGAGCGCGTAGCGCGGACGCTGTTGCTGGGGTCAGAGCCCTTTTCTGCGGAAAGGGATCCGACCCCGGGAGCTGATGCCGCTGCGCCCCGGTAGCGCCGTGCCATGCCCGGCGAACGCCTAGCGCGGACGCTGTTGCTGGGGTCAGAGCCCTTTCCTGCGGAAAGGGATCCGACCCCGGTGCATCATCAGCCCTTGATCACGCCCAGTTCCAGGCCGATGCGGGTGAATGCATCGATCGCGCGGTCCAGATGCTCACGCGTGTGCGCGGCGCTGATCTGGGTGCGGATGCGGGCCTGGCCCTTGGGCACCACCGGGAAGAAGAAGCCGATCGCGTAGATGCCTTCTTCCAGCAGGCGCTCGGCGAACTTCTGCGCCAGCGGGGCGTCGTACAGCATCACCGGGCTGATCGGGTGCACGCCCGGCTTCACGTCGAAACCTGCAGCGGTCATCTTCTCGCGGAAGTAGGCGGTGTTCTGCGCCAGCGTGTCGCGCAGGTCGTCAGCGGCGGACAGCATCTCGAAGGCCTTGATGCCGGCGGCGACCACGTGCGGCGGCAGCGAGTTGGAGAACAGGTACGGGCGCGAGCGCTGGCGCAGCAGCTCGATCACCTCGGCGCTGGCGCAGGTGAAGCCGCCCAGGGCGCCGCCCATGGCCTTGCCCAGGGTGCCGGTGATGATGTCGATCTTCTCGAGCACGCCCTTCACTTCGGCCGAGCCGCGGCCGCTGGCACCGAGGAAGCCGGTGGCATGGCATTCGTCGATGTGCACCAGCGCGTTGTACTTCTTCGCCAGCGCGGTGATCTCGTCCAGCGGGGCGATGAAGCCGTCCATCGAGAACACGCCGTCGGTGGTGATCAGCTTGGTCTTGCAGCCGGCGGCATCGGCGGCCTGCAGCTGCGCTTCCAGGTCGGCCATGTCGCAGTTTGCGTAGCGGAAGCGCTTGGCCTTGCACAGGCGCACGCCGTCGATGATCGAGGCGTGGTTCAGTGCATCGGAGATGATCGCGTCGTTCTCACCGAGCAGCGGCTCGAACAGGCCGCCGTTGGCGTCGAAGCAGGCCGCGTACAGGATGGTGTCCTCCTTGCCGAAGAAGTCGGCGATCTGCTTTTCCAGCTGCTTGTGCAGGTCCTGGGTGCCGCAGATGAAGCGCACCGAGGCCATGCCGAAGCCGTGGGTGTCCAGGGCATCCTTGGCCGCCTGGATCAGGTCCGGGTGGTCGGCCAGGCCCAGGTAGTTGTTGGCGCAGAAGTTGAGCACGGTGCGGCCATCGTCGAGGGTGATCTCGGCCGACTGCGGGCTGGTGATGATCCGCTCGGACTTGAACAGGCCCTGGGCGCGGATGGCGTCCAGTTCCTCGGCGTAGTGGCGGGTCAGGGCAGAGGAGGTCTCGGTCATGGCGTGGGCACGGCTCAGCACGGGAAACCGCTGATTCTACCGGGCAACTGTGGCCGGGAGCCGCCTGCGGCGGGCCATCGCCATGGCCGGCACATGTTGCATCGCAATATCAAACAGGTTAAAAAACCGTGAACCGGTAGCGATTCCGCCGGCCGCGCCACCCGCCTCCCCCGCCACCGCCATCCGGAGATGCACATGAAGCCTGCCCGCAGCTGCCTCGCCCTCGCCGCCGCCCTCTGTCTCGCCCCCTTCGCCGCCAGTGCCCAGGATGAGGCCGCATCGCCGTACAGCTGGAACGTGACCGGCGTGTCCGACTACGTGTTCCGTGGCGTCTCCCAGACCGACGAAGATCCCACCCTGCAGGCCGGCTTCACTTATACCAGCCCGGTTGGCCTTTACGCCGGTGTGTGGGGGTCGGGTGTCGATTTCGGGCCGGGCGACCCGAGCGTCGAGCTGGATTACCTGATCGGCTACGGCATCGACGTCAGCGACAAGGTCAACTTCGACGTGCTGCTCAACCGCTACACCTACCCCGGTGCCAGCGAACTGAACTACAACGAGCTGATCACCACCACCACGTTTGCCGAGCAGTACAAGCTCACCGTGGCCTACACCAACGACCTGTCCGGTTCGGATACCAAGAGCTGGTATTACGCCGTCGGCGGCGAGTGGGGCCTGCCGCAGGACTTCACGCTGAGCGCCAACGTCGGCCGCACCACGCTTGAAACGGCTTACGGCAAGGATTACACCGATTTCAACGTCGGCGTGTCCCGCCAGTTCGGCATGTTCAACCTGGGCGTGGCCTACCACGGCACCGATGGCGCAGGCCGCGACAACAACGGCAAGCTGGCCGACAACCGCGTCGTGCTGACCGTCGCGATCGGCAACTGATCCGACGCTGCTGTTGACCACGAAAAAGGCGCCCGATGGGCGCCTTTTTCTTTGCCGCAACGCCGGGCATGGCCCGGCGCTACCGTATGCCGGTCAGTTCCAGCTCAACACGACCTTGCCGGCCTTGCCTTCTTCCATCAGGTCGAAGCCCTTCTGGAAATCGTCGATCGGCAGCTGGTGGGTCATCACCTTGCCCAGCGGGAAACCGGACAGCACCAGCTGGGTCATCTTGTACCAGGTCTCGTACATCTTGCGGCCGTAGATGCCCTGCACGGTCAGGCCCTTGAAGATGATCTTGTCCCAGTCGCAGCCGGCGCCCTTGGGCATGATGCCGAGCATGGCGATCTTGCCGCCGTGGTACATGCAGTCGAGCATGTCGTTGAAGGCGCGCGGATTGCCGCTCATTTCCAGGCCCACGTCGAAGCCCTCCATGTGCAGTTCCTTCATCACGTCCTTCAGCGACTGGTTGGCAACGTTGACCACGCGGGTGGCACCCATGTCGGCAGCCAGCTTCAGGCGGAAGTCGTTGACGTCGGTGACCACCACGTTGCGCGCACCGATGTGCTTGCAGATGCCGGCGGCGATGATGCCGATCGGGCCTGCGCCGGTGATCAGCACGTCTTCACCGATGACGTCGAATTCCACCGCGCAGTGCGCGGCATTGCCGTACGGGTCGAAGAAGGCGGCCAGCTCGGACGGGATCTGGTCGGGGATCGGCCACAGGTTGCTGGCCGGCATCACCATGTATTCGGCGAAGGCACCGTTGACGTTGACGCCGATGCCGACGGTGTTCGGGCACAGGTGCGGGCGGCCGCCGCGGCAGTTGCGGCAGTGGCCGCAGACGATGTGGCCTTCGGCCGAGACGCGCTGGCCGATTTCATAGCCGGTGACGGCCGAGCCGAGTTCGGCGACGCGGCCGACGAACTCATGGCCGATGGTCAGGCCCGGCTTGATGGTGCGCTGGCTCCACTCGTCCCACAGGTAGATGTGCAGGTCGGTGCCGCAGATGGCGGTCTTTTCCAGCTTGATCAGGACCTCGTTCGGACCCGGGGTCGGCACCGGAACCTCTTCGAGCCAGATGCCCTTGGCTGCTTCGCGCTTGACCAGGGCCTTCATCGTTTGCTGCGCCATCGGGTGGAACTCATCAGGGGGAAAACGCGGATTATAGAGGCCCGCGCGGAATTCCCATGTTGCGCTGCGGGTGCTTTTGCGCTCCCGGTAGCGCCGGGCCATGCCCGGCGGAGGGCAGTGGGTCGGCCCATGACTTCCGGGGATCGGGGCGGGGCAGGGGGCTGGGCTACACTCGGCGGTTCTTTCACCAGGGGCCGCTCGATGCGCTCGAACCTGCTTGCATTCTCCGTCGTCGCCAGCCTCGGGCTGGTCCAGGTCGCCCATGCCGCCGAAGGCATGTGGGTGCCGCAGCAGCTGCCGGAAATCGCCGGCCCGCTGCAGAAGGCCGGCCTGAAGCTGTCCCCTGAACAGCTGGCCGACCTGACCGGCGACCCGATGGGCGCGGTGGTCGCGCTCGGCGGCTGCACCGCCAGCTTCGTCTCCCCGCAGGGCCTGGTGGTCACCAACCACCACTGTGCCTACGGCGCCATCCAGCTGAACTCGACCGCGCAGAAGAACCTGATCAAGGACGGCTTCAACGCGCCCAAGCTCAGCGATGAACTGAGTGCCGGCCCGAACGCCCGCGTCTTCGTGCTCGACCAGATCACCGACGTCACCGCCCAGGCCAAGGCCGCCATCGCTGCCGCCGGCAAGGATCCGCTGGCCCGCAGCCGCGCCCTGGATGCCTTCGACAAGGCCCAGGTCGCCGCCTGTGAAGCCGATGCCGGCTTCCGCTGCCGCCTGTACTCGTTCAGCGGCGGCAACACCTACCGCCTGTTCCGCAACATGGAAATCAAGGACGTGCGCCTGGTCTACGCGCCCCCGGGCAGCGTCGGCAAGTTCGGCGGCGACATCGACAACTGGATGTGGCCGCGCCACACCGGCGATTTCTCGTTCTACCGCGCCTACGTCGGCAAGGACGGCAAGCCGGCGGCATTCTCGGCCGACAACGTGCCCTACCAGCCCAAGCACTTCCTGAAGTTCGCCGACCAGCCGCTGGGTGCCGACGACTTCGTGATGGTGGCCGGCTACCCGGGCCGCACCAACCGCTACGCCCTGGCCGGTGAGTTCAACGAGACCGCCAGCTTCACCTACCCGACCATCGCCCGCCACTACAACGCGGTGCTGAAGATGATCGACGAGGCTGGCAAGGCCGACCCGGACGTGAAGGTGAAGTACGCCGCCACCGCCGCCAGCATGAACAACGTGGCAAAGAACTACCTGGGCCAGCTGGAAGGCTTCAAGCGCATCGACGCGGCCGGCCAGAAGCAGGCCGAAGAAGCCGCCGTGCTGGCCTGGCTGAAGAAGCAGGGCGCCGCCGGCAAGCCGGCCCTGGCCGCGCACGCGCAGCTGCTCAAGCACCTGGACACCAGCAAGGCCACGCGTGAGCGCGACCTGTTCGTGTCGCAGTTCAATAACACCTCGGCCGTCAGCGCCGCCATCACCCTGTACCGCCTGTCGATCGAGCGCAGCAAGCCGGACGCCGAGCGCGAAGCCGGCTACCAGCAGCGCGACCTGACCACCATCGAAGGTAGCCTGAAGCAGATGGACCGCCGCTACGTGGCGAAGATGGACCAGCAGCTGCAGACCTACTGGCTGGACCAGTACGTCGCCCTGCCGGCTGCGCAGCGTGACAACGAAGTCCTGAACAAGTGGCTGGGTGGCAGCGACGAGGCCGCCGTGAAGTCGATGGTCGGCAAGCTGTCGGGCACCCAGCTGGGCAGCCTCGATACGCGCCTGAAGTGGTTCACCGCCGACCGCGCCGCCTTCGAAGCCAGCACCGATCCGGCCATCCAGTACGCCGTGGCCGTCATGCCGGCGCTGCTGAAGCAGGAAGAACAGCGCAAGATCCGCGAAGGCGAATCGCTGACCGCGCGTCCGCTGTACCTGCAGGCGGTGGCCGACTACAAGAAGAGCCAGGGCGAGTTCGTCTATCCGGACGCCAACCTGTCGCTGCGCATCACCTTCGGCAACGTCATGGGGTATGGCAAGGACGGCGTGCAGTACACCCCGTTCACCACCCTGGAAGGCGTGGCCGCCAAGGAAACCGGCGAAGATCCGTTCGATTCGCCGAAGGCGCTGCTGGATGCGGTCAAGGCCAAGCGTTACGGCGGCCTGGAAGACAAGCGCATCGGTTCGGTGCCGGTGAACTTCCTGTCCAACCTGGACATCACCGGCGGCAACTCCGGTTCGCCGGTGCTGGACGCGCACGGCAAGCTGGTCGGCCTGGCCTTCGACGGCAACTGGGAATCGGTCAGCTCCAACTGGGTGTTCGACCCGGTGATGACCCGCATGATCGCCGTGGACAGCCGCTACATGCAGTGGATCATGCAGGAAGTGGCGCCGGCGCCGCAGCTGCTGAAGGAACTGAACCTGGCCAAATAAGGTAGTGCCGGCCGCGGGCCGGTAACGCCCCCGGGCAGATCATCCACGCATGGCGTGGATCTACTGACCGGGCCAAACCGGGCAGATCATCCACGCATGGCGTGGATCTATTGACCGGGCCAAACCGGGCGGATCATCCACGCATGGCGTGGATCTACTGACCGGGCCAACAAGGTAGTGCCGGCCGCTGGCCGGCAATGCCAGGCCGCGCCCGGCGCAATCGGTGCGCAAACCTCAAGCCCCGCGACCCTGGTCGCGGGGTTTTTTCATGCCCCGACCGGCCCGGTGCGCCGAACAGGTATCATCCCTGTTCCGCGTACTTCACAGGATGTGAACGAAACGCGGAAACCTCCTCCCCCCAGGACCCCTTGTTCGCATGCGCATCCTGCTTGCCCGTCACGGCGAAACGCCGTGGAACGCCGAAGGCCGCTACCAGGGCCAGATCGACATCCCGCTTTCGCCCATCGGCGAAGCCCAGGCCCAGGCTTTGGGCGCCCGTCTCGCTTCGGTGGACATCACCCGTGCGGTGGCCTCGCCGCTGTCGCGCGCCCAGCTGACCGCCCAGCTCGCCCTTGGTGCCGACCGCGCCGCCATGCTGCAGACCGAGCCGGACCTGCAGGAAATCGCCCACGGTGAGTGGGAAGGCCTGCTGGCCAGCGAGATCAACGAAAAAGACCCGTCGCGCCTGAAGGCCTGGCGCGAAGAGCCCGATACCGTGCTGATGCCCGGCGGCGAATCGCTGCGCTTGGTGCTCGAGCGCAGCTGGCGTGGCCTCGCCCGTGCCGCCGAAGGCCTCGGCGAGGACGACACCCTGCTGGTGGTCGCCCATGACGCGGTCAACCGGGTGATCCTGTGCAGGATCCTCGGCCTGCCGATTTCCCGCCTGTGGACCTTCCGCCAGGCGCCGACCACCCTGAACCTGCTCGAAGGCGCCGACCTGGACAGCCTGGAAGTGGTGCGCCTGAACGACTGCGCCCACCACACGCCGTTCTTCGGCGAAGCCAAGCACCGCGCCCTCTGATTCCCGAACCACCTGCTTCTGCTGGAACCCCTGCCGTGACGAACATCCCGACCACCCTGGCCAACTGGCTGGACTACATTGAACGCCAGCACCCGGCGACCATCGACATGGGCCTGGAGCGCGTGCGCGCCGTGGCCACCGCGATGGGCCTAGGCGCACCGGCCGGGCACACCATCGTGGTCGGTGGCACCAACGGCAAGGGCTCCACGGTTGCTTTCATCGAGGCCATCGGCCGTGCCGCCGGCTGGAAGGTCGGCGCGTACACCTCGCCGCACCTGCTGCGTTACAACGAGCGGGTGCGCATCGATGGCCAGGACGTGGACGACGCCGCGCTCGTCGCGGCGTTCAATACGGTGGAAGCGGCGCGCGGTGACATCACCCTGACCTATTTCGAGTACGGCACGCTGGCCGCGTTGCAGCTGTTCGCCGATGCCGGGCTGGACCTGGCCGTGCTGGAAGTAGGTCTGGGCGGCCGCCTGGATGCGGTCAACATCATCGATGCCGACGTCTCGGTCATCACCACCGTGGACATCGACCATGCCGAGTGGCTGGGCGAGGACCGCGAGGCGATCGGCACCGAGAAGGCCGGCATCATCCGCGGCTGGAAGCCGGTGATCCTGGGCGAGACCGATCCGCCGTCCAGCGTGCTGGCGCGCGCCTACCTGGTGGGCGCCAATGCCATCCGCGGCGGCAGTGATTATTTCTACGAGCCGATCGACGCCCAGCGCTGGCGCTGGCGCGATGTCGGCCTGCGCATGGAACTGCCGAACCCGGCGCTGGCCGGCCCCATCCAGCTGGCCAATGCCGGTGCCGCCATTGCCGCGTTGCGCGCGCTGGACAAGCCGGTGCCGCGTGCCGCCTGGGCCGCGGGCATCGCTGCCGCGCGCATTGCCGGCCGCATGCAGGCCTTCGAGCGCGATGGCGTGCAGATCCGCGTGGACGTCGGCCACAACCCGCAGGCCGCAGGCCAGCTGGCGCGCGCGCTGAACGCCGAAGTGGCACCCGGCCGCACCCTGGCGGTGTACGCGGCGCTGCAGGACAAGGACGCCGTAGGCGTGGTGCAGGCGCTGCAGGACAGCGTCGCGCAGTGGACCCTGGCCGGCCTGGAAGGCCCGCGTGGGCAGACCGCGCAGCAGCTGCAGGCGCGCCTGGCCGATACGCCGGCCGCCACCGCCGCACTGGCCGACAGCGTCGAACAGGCGCTGCAGCAGGTGCTGGCCCAGGCCGGGCGCGGTGACCGGGTGCTGGTGTTCGGCTCGTTCCACACTGCTGCCGCCGCGCTGCAGTGGCTGCAGGACCACCCCTGATCCGCGTTCAGCCAGCGCCGACGCCGTCCGCTCCGGCACCCGTATAATCGACCCATCTCCGCCCTGTCGCCTGCCTCACGTGGATACGCCCCTGAAACAGCGTCTGATTGGTGCCATCGTCCTGGTGGCCTTGGCCGTGATTTTCCTGCCGATGCTGGTCAAGGGGCCTGCCCCGGACAGTGGCGTGGCCAATGTGCCGATCGCCGCGCCCGACGCGCCGGGCGATGGCCAGTTCGAAACCCGTGAGCTGCCGCTGGTCGCCCCGGCCGGTGGCGCCACCGGCCTGCAGAGCGGCCAGGCCAAGCCAGTCGAAGAGGCTGCCGCGCCGGCCACCCCGCCCACCGTCGATACCTCGCCGGCCGTCGCTGCCGGCAACTACGCGGTCACCTTCGGTGCCTACGGCAGCCAGGCCGATGCCGATGCCGTCATCGCCTACCTGAAGCGTTCCCAGCTGCCGGGCTTCACCGAAACCGCATCGATCAATGGTCGCCCGGCCTGGCGCGTGCGCGTGGGGCCGTATGCCGACCGCGCGCAGGCCGAAGCCGCGCGCCTGCAGGCCGTGAAGGTCCGCGGCGACGTGAAGGCTGAAGTGATCACCCTGGACGCCAGCACCGCGCCGTCTTCGGCCGTGGCGGCCACTCCGGCCGCACCCAGTGCCAGTACTCCGGTTGCTGCGCCGTCGCCGACGGCGGCCAGCAACCCGGTGCGCAGTGAAAGCCTGCCGGCCAGCACCCCGACCGCCGCAGCGCCGCCGGCCCCGAAGCCGGAAGCGCCCAAGCCGCAGCCCAAGCCGGAACCGACCAAGCCGAAGCCGGAAGCCACGGCCAGCAAGCCCGAGGCCCCGGCCACGCCGGCCGCTCCGGCTGCCAGCGGTGTCGGCTTCGCTGTACAGCTGGGCGCGTTCGGCCAGGCCAACGATGCCAATGCGCTGCGCGACAAGGTCCGCGCCGCCGGTTTCAGCGCCTTCGTCGAGCAGGTCCGCACCGAGAAGGGCACCCTGCACCGCGTGCGGGTCGGGCCGGTGGCCAACCGCGCCGACGCCGAACAGCTGAAGGCGCAGGTCGCCGCCAAGGTCGGCGTGGCCGGCATGGTGCGACCACACCCATGACCTGCCCGCAGCCCCGTTGCCAGCGCCGCCGAAGGAGCGGGGCGCCATGATCGACGTGGTGCTGCTGATCGTGATCGCCGCTTCGGCCCTGCTCGGGCTGCTGCGCGGCTTCGTGAGCATCGTCATCGGCACCGTCTCATGGCTGGTCGCCGCCTGGGCGGCCTTTGCCTTCGGCGGTGATGCTGCGCGCTGGTGGTCGGCCCCGGCCGCACCGGGCGGCGAGCACTTCATCGGTGGCTACCTGAGCGTCGGCATCGGCGTGATGCTGGTGGTCGCGGTCATCGGCATGGTCATCAAGCACATCGTCCATCGCAACATGCTGGGCAGCCTGGACCGCCTGCTGGGCGGGGTGCTGGGCACCGTGCGTGGCGGGCTGATCGCGGCCATCCTGTTGCTGGTGGGCAGCTTTACCCCGTTGACCGCCGAGTCGTCCTGGCGCAACTCCAGCCTGCGCCCGGTACTGAACCCGGCCGTGGCCTGGATGAACAGCAAGCTGCCGCACTGGGAGGTGCCGGGCGCCGATCTGCTGCCCAAGGCCTTGCCAGTGGACACTTTGTCCCCATCTGCGTTGATGGAAATGGGCAAGAACGCGGGCGGCGGGTTGGGCAAGCCGGGCGCGACAGGCGATAATGGCATCCTCAACCAGGTAGTGGCGGGCAGCGGATGGCTGCGGCCTGCGAAAGCGGAACAGGGCAGCGAACATGATCCGGCCGAAGTGCGCCCGGATGCCCCAGCACTGCCAGGCAACATCGAGCCGGACGATCCGGCCAACGTCGACCGCAGGCGCGGCGATCACTGAAGGCCAGGCATGGCCACCTTCCCTGTAACTGGGCGCATGCCCAGCGGAGACCTCGCACCATGTGTGGCATCGTCGGAATCGTCGGCAACCAGAACGTCGCCGGGCAGTTGTATGACGGCTTGACCGTCCTCCAGCATCGCGGCCAGGACGCGGCAGGCATCGCCACCGCCAGCGGCAGCCGCCTGCGGGTACAGAAGGCCACCGGCCTGGTCCGCGACGTGTTCGACGCCCGCACCATGTCCACCCTGGAAGGCAACATCGGCATCGCCCACGTGCGTTACCCGACTGCCGGTTCGGAAGGCATGGACGAGGCGCAGCCGTTCTACGTCAATTCGCCGTACGGCATCGCGCTGGCCCACAACGGCAACCTGATCAACACCGAAGACCTGCGTCGCCAGGTGTTCGAGCAGGACCGCCGCAACGTCAACACCGATTCGGACAGCGAAGTGCTGCTGAACGTGTTTGCCTACGAACTGGAACAGCAGCGCCAGCTCAGCCCGGAAGCAGCCATCCGTGCCGTCGCCGGCGTGCACCGCCGCTGCAAGGGCGGCTATGCGGTGGTCAGCGTAGTGCTGGGCCTGGGCCTGGTGGCCTTCCGCGATCCGCATGGCATCCGTCCGCTGGTGCTGGGCAAGCGCAGCCACGCCGAAGGCGATGAGTACATCGTGGCCTCCGAATCGGCCGCGCTGGACGTGCTGGGCTTCCAGCGCGTGCGCGACGTGCAGCCGGGCGAAGCGCTGGTGATCACCGCGCGTGGCGAGCTGTTCTCGGAGATCTGCGCCGAGCCGGCCGAGCACACCCCGTGCATCTTCGAGTACGTGTACTTCGCACGCCCCGATTCGATGATCGACAACGTGTCGGTGCACAAGGCGCGCATGCGCATGGGCATCAAGCTGGGCGAGAAGATCCTGCGCCTGCGCCCGGACCACGACATCGACACCATCATCCCGATCCCGGACACCTCGCGCGACGCCGCGCTGGAAATCTCCAACGTGCTCGGCGTGAAGTACCGCGAAGGCTTCATCAAGAACCGCTACATCGGCCGTACCTTCATCATGCCGGGGCAGGGTGAGCGGGTGAAGTCGGTGCGCCGCAAGCTCAACCCGATCCACCTGGAATTCCGCAACCGCGTGGTGCTGCTGGTGGACGACTCGATCGTGCGCGGCACCACCAGCCAGCAGATCGTGCAGATGGCCCGTGACGCAGGCGCGCGCAAGGTCTACCTGGCCAGCGCCGCGCCACCGGTGCGTTTCCCGAACATCTACGGCATCGACATGCCGGCGGCCGAGGAACTGGTCGCGCACAACCGCACGGTGGAAGAGATCGAAGCCCACCTGGGCTGCGACTGGCTGATCTACCAGGACATCGAGGACATGGAAGCGGCGGTGAGCGAAGGCAACACGGCGCTGCGCAGCTTCGATTCGTCGTGCTTCAACGGCCATTACCCGACGGGCATCGAGCCGGGCTACTTCGAGCGCATCCAGCAGCTGCGTTCGGACGACGCCAAGCACAAGCGCCGCGCCTGAGGCCCAGGCCGTGGTGGATGTACCCAACGTCGGTGGCGACCTGCTGCGCGCTGCGCAGCAGTGCCTCGCCGAAGCCGACCCGCTGCGCAAGGTCGCGCTGACCCAGGCCTATGCGGCCGCGTTCCGTGCCGGGCGCCTGAAGGTGCCCGCCGACGCGCCGCCGCCCGACGCGATCCGCATGCCCGGCCGTCCCGCGCAGCTGGTATTGGTGCACCCGCGGCAGGTGCCGCGTCGCGGGCTGGGCGGGGTGGAAGGCCGCGCTGCCTTCATCCACGCCATCGCCCATATCGAACTGAACGCGATCGACCTGGCCTGGGATGCGGTGTATCGCTTCCGTGGCCTGCCGGCGGCGTTCCATGCCGACTGGGTCAGCTGCGCCGATGATGAGTCCCGGCACTTCCTGCTGCTGCGCGAGCGGCTGCAGGTGCATGGCCACGAGTACGCCGATTTCCCCGCGCACAACGGCCTGTGGGAAATGTGCGAGAAGACCGCGCACGATGGCCTGGCGCGCATGGCGCTGGTGCCGCGCGTGCTGGAAGCCCGCGGGCTGGACGTGACGCCGGGCATGATCGAGAAGCTGCGCAATGTCGGCGACGCTGAAACTGCCGATGTGCTGGAAGTGATCCTGCGCGAGGAAGTGGCGCACGTCGCTGCCGGCTCGCGCTGGTACCGCTGGTACTGCGAACGTGCCGGCGTCGAACCGCGCGCACGCTTCAAGGAACTGCTGCTGGAATACGCCGGCGGCTACCTGCACGGCCCGTTCAACCTCGAAGCCCGCCTGCTGGCCGGTTTCGATGCCGACGAACTGGCCAATCTGATCGAACAGGCGGGTTGATCCGCGCCACGCATGCCGTGGATCTACTTCATCAGGCTGCACCAGTAGATCCACGCCATGCGTGGATGCTTTTCAGGCGTTGGGCAACACCACGCGCCTGCCATCCACGGTCGGCCGGTTGATGTAGAACAACCCCGGCCCGGGTCGATACGGCAACTCGCTCACCCCGGCATCGGCGGCATAGGTCAGCGCGGTGTCGCCCAGTGCATCGAAGTTCCAGTGCGCCGACTGCATCAGGTAGCGGCGGCGCAGCAGCGCTTCCTGCGTCGGGGTCAGTGCCTGGCCCTCCAGCAGCCGCCGCGCGATCGGCTGCAGTGCAGCGGGCAGCGCCCAGTCCGCCACGTCGGCGGCCTCGGCGGTCCACTGCACGCCGGCGTCGTGGGCCTGCCGCTGCATCACCTGCAGGGCGACCAGCTGGTAACGCCAGTCGATGGGCCGGCGCAGCACCACCGCTGCGGTCACGTACAGCACCGGGGCCAGCAGCACGCTGCGGCTGCCGGCACGGCGCTGCTGCTGCCACTGGTGCCAGACATCCACCCACACCTCCTTCTCATCCACGCCCAGCTGCTGCCGCCAGCGCTCGGCATCGGCCTGTGCTTCGGCGTACACCGTGGTCGCCTGCAGCTGCGCCAGTGAAGGTGTCTGGTAGTCGGGCACCGGCGGGCGGCGCAGCTGCTGCCGGCGCGGACGGCTCAACAGCTTCGGACCTTCCTCGGTCTGGTCGTAGCCACCGCCGATGTTGGCGTGCACGCCGGGCAGCACGATCTCGGCATGCGCCGGTGCCACCGTGGTCAGCGGGTAGTGCTGGCGGTGTTCATCGCGGGCCACCAGCTGCACCACGCGGCCGGCGATGCCCACAGGCAGGGCCAGCTGCGGCTGCTCGTCGGCGCGGCCGCCGCTGACCGCCACCACCGTGTCGAACAGGCCGATGAAGCGCAGCGCCGGGCGCTGCACTGCGAAATCCGCCGCGCATGCCAGGCCTGCCTGCAGGAGCAGCTGACGCCAGCGCGCGCCGTCCCACCCGCGCAGCTGGTTGGCGACATCGCGCGCCGCCGCTGCGCCCCGCGAGTAGCCGAACAGATCCACCTGCACGCTGTGCAGCGGGGTGTGCGCCTTGGCCGCGAGTGCGGCCAGGGCAGCCGGCAGCAGGACCTGCAACGCGCGCTGCACCTTCGCGCGCACGCCGCTGGCGCCCACGCCGAACGCAAGCCCGATCAGGTCATCCTCGGCATCGTCGCGGGTGCCGACGCCTTCGATGTAGATCGCCAGCGATGCGCCGACCCCGGGCGAGCGCCGGCTGTCCGGGTACAGCTGGTACAGCCGGGTGATGTTGGTGGTGCCGTTGTCGTAGCTGCTGGTCAGCCGGCTCTGGTAGGTCGAGTCGTCGTCGGCACGCAGCAGGGCAGGGCGCGGCTGCGGGGCCTGCGGACGCCCGCGTGCGAGGTTGTGCGCGTTGTTGCGGGTGCCGTCGAAGAACATGCCGATGTGCAGCACGCCGATGCGCCGCACGCCGGGATCGGCGTCGGTGTCTGCCTGGTGCTGGCCTGGTGCCATGTGCATTCCCCGTCGTGGCCACGTCACGGTGGCGCGAAAGCTGCGTGTTGGCGAAGTGTACTGCCGCTTTTTACCTGACTGAACGCTGCTGCGCTCCATCACAGATCCGGATTCCCACAGGCATCTTCTATTGAATTCACATGCGCCGGACGGGTCGAATGGCCAGACCCGGCAAACCGGGTCGTGATGCATCAAGGCTGTCCACCTCACTTCAGGAGCGACCAGAATGATGTCCAGATCGATGGGTAGAACGGCGGTTGGCGTGTTGTTGGGCCTTTCGGTGGCGGCGGCGGCCAGTGCCGCGCCGTTGTTTGAACCGGTGACCATCCTCAGCCGCGTTTCGGCCGGCAGTGATCCCGCGCTGGCCCGGCTGCTGTCCACGCCGTCCACCGCCACCGTGCAGGAAGTACGCATCGATGCGGCCGCCACCTCGCAGCCGCAGCTGGAATTCGAGCTGCTGGGACAGAAGGTGCAGGCGATCCGCAGCAAGGTCGAGTCACTGCCCGATGGCGGCAGCGTCTGGTACGGGCAGATCCGCACGCCCTCCGACCGTCTGCAGAAGGCCACCTCCAACGGCCAGGACGACCCGGGCAATTCGCTGATCGTGGTGCGCTCGGGCAACACCCTCACCGGCTCGATCCGCAAGGACGGCAAGCTGTACCGCCTGCGTCCACTG
Organism: Stenotrophomonas sp. SAU14A_NAIMI4_5; assembly: GCF_003086795.1. Classification (NCBI taxonomy): domain Bacteria; kingdom Pseudomonadati; phylum Pseudomonadota; class Gammaproteobacteria; order Lysobacterales; family Lysobacteraceae; genus Stenotrophomonas; species Stenotrophomonas sp. SAU14A_NAIMI4_5. The sequence goes on from NZ_CP026003.1 coordinate 1,012,852, forward strand.
GGCGACCGCCATATCCTGGTGGCGGTGGATGAAACCCGGATGCCGGCCGATCATCCGGCCGACTACAACCAGCTGCCGAAGATTCCGATGGGGGACAGTGAACGCCTCGGCATCGCCCAGGCCTCGTCGGGCACGCCGGCCACCATCCGCGTGCTGGTGGTGGCCACCAATGCGGCGGTGGCGGCCTACGGCGGCAACATGCAGTCGCTGGTGCAGCTGGCAGTGGCCGAATCCAACCAGGGGTATGCCAACAGCAACGTCGGCATCACCATGCAGCTGGCCGGTTATGAAACCACCAGCTACACCGAGTCGGGCAACTTCACCACCGACCTCACCCGCTTCCGCAACACCAGCGACGGTTACATGGACAGCATCCATGCCAGCCGCAACGCCACCACGGCGGATGTCGGCGTGCTGCTGATCAACAACACCAGCTACTGCGGCCTGGCCTCGGGCATTGGTTCAACCGCGGCGACGGCGTTCGCGGCGGTGTACTGGGACTGCGCGACGGGCTACTACTCCTTCGCGCACGAGATCGGCCACCTGCAGAGTGCCCGGCATGACATCGCCAACGATCCGAGCACCTCGCCGTATGCGTTCGGCCACGGCTACCGTTACGAGCCGGCCAGCGGTACCGGCTGGCGCACGATCATGGCCTATGACTGCACCCGTGGCTGCCCGCGCCTGAACTACTGGTCCAACCCGAACATCAGCTACAACGGCATCCCGATGGGCATTGCCAGTTCGGCCGACAACCAGCGCGTACTGGTCACCACCAAGCAGACGGTGGCCGGCTTCCGCTGAGGCGGCTACCGGATGGCACCCGCCGACCAAGGTCGGCGTCTACCGGCCTGCGCGCTCTGGTAGATGCCAACCTTGGTGGGCACCCGGCAATCCGTCATTCGCGCTTGAGCGAATCCAGGCGCCAGCCGTCGGCATCCACGCGCAGGACCGAACCCTGTTCGTACCAGTCGCCCAGCACGATGCGGGTGCAGCTGCGGCCGCCGGCCTGCAGCGTGTGGATGGCCGGGCGATGGGTGTGGCCGTGGATCATCGTGTCCACGCCATGGCGCACGAAAGTCGCCTCGACTTCGGCCGGGGCCACGTCGGTGACCGTCTCGAACTGCGCGCGGTCACCCTGCTTCATTTCCGACTGGCGTGCCTGGCTGGCATCGCGCGCCTTCTGCGCGAACGCGATGCGCGCGGCCAGCGGCTGCGACAGGAACTGCGCCTGGAACATCGGGTCGCGGGTCTGCGCGCGGAACTGCTGATAGGGGATGTCATCGGTGCACAGCAGGTCGCCGTGCTGCAGCATCACCGCACGGCCGTACAGCTCGATCACGCACGGGTCGGGCAGGATGCGCAGGCCGGCGCGGCGGGCGTAGTCTTCGCCCAGCAGGAAATCGCGGTTGCCACGCATGAAGAACACCGGCACGCCGCTGTCGGACAGCACCTTCAGCGCATCGGCCACCGCATCGGCGGCCGGCGAAGGCGTGTCATCGCCGATCCAGGCTTCGAACAGGTCGCCCAGGATGTACAGCGCGTCCGCGCCGGGCGCGTCCTCGCGCAGGAAGCGCAGGAACAGGTCGGTGATGGCTGGACGGCTGGGGTCCAGGTGCAGATCGGAAATGAACAGCGTCGTCATGCAGTCATTCTAGGGCATCGGCTCGCCGCGTCGGGGTCAGATCCCTTTCCTGCGGAAAGGGCTCTGACCCCTGGGGGCTACACCGGCAGCGGCAGCCAGGCCAGGCTGGCCGCGGCCAGCAGCGCGGCGATGCCGGTGGCGGCCAGCACGTCGCTCGGGTAGTGCAGGCCCAGCACCACGCGCGACAGGCCCACGCCGAAGGTGAAGGGCACCAGCAACGGCGCCAGCCACGGGTAGTAGGCCAGCGCCACGATGGTGAACGACACCGCGTGCAGGGTGTGCCCGGAAGGGAAGCTGAACTCGTCCAGCGGTGCCACCCAGGCGCGGATGCGCAGGTCGGCCGCGTACGGGCGCGGGCGCCGGGTCCAGCGCTTCAGGCCCTTGTACAGCAGCAGGGCGGCCAGGCCGGTGGCGGCCATGTGCACCGACGCGCGCAGGCCGTCGAAGCCATCGACCAGCACCAGTGCGCCCATCAGCACGTACCAGAACACGCCATCACCCAGCCGGCTGATGACCGAGAACAGGCGGCGCACGCGGCGGCGCCGGCAGTAGTGGTTTGCCCGGCGGCACAGCCGTGCTTCGCGGCCGGCCAGTCCTTCAAGCGGCGTTGTGCGCATGTCCGGTCCTCCGTGCCTGGGCCAGTTCGGCCAGCAGCGTTTCGAATTCGGCCACCACCTGCTGCGGGTGCAGGCGCTTCATCGCGCGGGCGGCGTTGCTGCCCAGCTCGCGGCGTAGCACATCGTCGCTGGCCAGCTGCACGGCTGCCTCGACGAACGCCTCGTCGGTATCCACCGCCGCGCCGTTTTCACCATTGCGCAGGTACTCGCGCGCGGCGCCGTAATCGAAGGCCACCGTGGCCAGGCCGCAGGCCATGCTTTCCAGAGTCACGTTGCCGAACGTCTCGCTGCGGCTGGGGAACAGGAACAGGTCGCCGCTGGCGAAGTGGCGGGCCAGGGCGTCGCCGCGCTGGATGCCGCAGAAGATGAAATCCGGATTCTCGTGGGCCAGCTTCTCGCGCGCCGGGCCTTCGCCGACGAACACGAAGCGCGCTTTCGGCCGCACCTGCTGCAGGCGGCGGAAGGCCTTCACCGCCAGGCCGAGGTTCTTCTCGGCGGCGATGCGGCCGACGTAGATGGCGACCAGGCCGTTGCCGTCGACGCCCCATTCCTCGCGCAGGGCGGGATCGCGCCGGCTGGGTTCGAACTGCTGGCTGTCGACGGCGCGGGCCAGCAGGCGCACCCGCTCGAAGCCCTGGTCGGTAAGGAACTGCTGCAGTTCGCGGGTCGGCACCAGGGTGGCATCGGCCTGGTTGTGGAAGCGACGCATCCAGCGCATCGCCGCCGTCTGCAGCCAGGCCACGCCATAGTCGGGCAGGTACTCGTCGAAGCGGGTGTGGAAGCCGGTCGCCACCGGGATGCCGAGGCGGCGGGCGGTGCGCAGCGCCGACCAGCCCAGCGGGCCTTCGGTGGCGATATAGACCGCATCGGGGCGCTGCTGCTGCCAGTGCCGGCCAAGCCGGATCGGCGCGGGCAGGCCGAAGCGCAGGCCGGGGTAGCGGGGCAGGGCGGCGCCCGGCACCAGCAGCGTGCCGGGCGCCGCGTCCAGTGCTTCACTGGCCTGTCGTGGACGGATCAGGTCGACCTCATGCCCGGACGCGCGCAGGCCCTGCTCCAGGCCCTGCACGGTGAGCGCGACGCCGTTGACTTCCGGCGGATAGGTCTCGGTGACAATGGCATGGCGCATGGCGGGCCTCCGGTTTTCCGGCATGCTCGGCCCTGCCCATGTAGTGGTTGTGACCACATTGCGACCGTCGTATGACGGCCGCGCCGGCCGGCGGAGCACGGCCCCGAAGGGCCGTGCCGTGGATCAGAAGCGCTGCTGGTACTTCATGTAGATGAAGCGGCCGATGTCATAGCCACCGTAGTAGGAGAAGTTGGCGCTCGGCTGGGTGTACATGATCGGGCCGTACTTCTCGAACACGTTGTTGGCACCGACCGAGACGGTGGCGTCCCACGGCAGCGAGTAGCGGACCTGCACGTCGTGGAAGGTGGTCGAGCCGCGGCGGTTGTAGTCGCGCACGCCGCTGTACCACGGGGCCTGCTGGCCCGGGTGCGAGCATTCATCGGCATGCAGGCGCGGGCTGAAGCACTGTTCCTTCACCGCCGAGTAGTAGCGCAGGCCCCAGTTGATGCCGAAGTTGCCGCGCTCCCAGTCCAGCGACAGGTTGGAACGGGTACGGAAGCCGATGCCGCTCGCGCCGGCCAGACCATTGCCGGGTGTCGGCACGACGTCCGCGTCATTGGTGCTGCGTTCCAGCGCCGACACCACGTAGGTGCTCTTCCAGTCGGTGCGCAGGGTGCCCCAGTCGGTTTCCCAGCGATGGCTCAGTTCCAGGTCGTAGCCTTCGGTTTCGCGGAAGCCGCTGTTGCGCACGCCGTAAGTCAGCCTGTCGACGATGCCCAGCACCGGGTCGCGGGTGAAGCCGGCACAGCGCTCGGAGATGCCCAGTTCATAGCAGTCGCGCAGCATGTCGTTGGGGTGGTCGGCGACGATGGTGTTGTCGATGCGGATCCTCCACCAGTCCAGCGCGACGTTCAGGCCGGGCGCGAAGCCCGGGCTCCAGACCACGCCAAGGGTGCGGCTGGTGGCGGTTTCCGGCTGCAGGTCGGGGTTGGAGCCGTTGGTGAACGGCAGCGGGGTCTGGCCACTGCTGCTTTCAATCGGCACGTTGCCCTGGCCCAGCTGGCGGTAGCTGTCGGCGTTGGCGATGTCGGCCGCGCAGCGCGCACGCACGGCCGGGCTGCTGGCGGCGGCGCCGTGCACCGTGTCGCAGGGATCGCGGAAGCCGGTGGTGAAAGTCTGCGAACCGCCGCCATACAGATTGGCGATCGTCGGCGAGCGGAAGCCCTGTGCCCAGGTGCCGCGCAGCAGCACCTGCTCGATGGGTTTCCAGGTGAAGCCGAACTTGCTGTTGAGGGTGTCGCCGAAGGTGCTGTAATCCGAATAGCGGGTGGCGGCATTGACGGTGAGCTCGTGCGCCGCGGGCAGGTCGCGCAGCAGCGGCACGCTCAGCTCCAGGTAGGCCTCATCCACCCGGTAGCCGCCGCCGGTCGGCCCCGCGGCGAGGTTGGTGGTGGCGCCGGTCTGGGCCAGCGGGTCGGGAATGAAGCGGCCGTCCTCGCGGCGGCTCTCCAGGCCCACGGCCATGCCGAGGTCGCCGGCCGGCAGGGTCAGCACGGTGCCGCTCAGGGTGGCGAACAGGTTGCGGCTGGTGGTGCGGCCGCGGCTGATCTCCTCGGGGAACAGCCAGTCCATCAGGGCCTGGTTGCCCGCCAGGCCATTGGCGTCATGCTGGCCATGGGGCACCAGCGGATTCCACGGCATGCAGCCGGCCACCGGTGCGCCCGGCGTACCGCATTCGACCTTGCCGGTCGCGGCGTTGTAGAACGACGGGCCGGTGGCATCCTCGACGCGCTGCTTGTGCAGGTTGCCGGTCGCGCGCTGGGTCAGTTCGCTGCGGTTGTACTGGTAGCCCGCTTCCCAGTCGAAGCCGTGCGCGCCCACTTCGAAGCTGCCCTCGAACGCGGCCACGCCCTGCCAGGTGGTGAGGTCGCTGACGCTCACGCGCGGGACTTCCCAGAGGCGCCGGTTCCAGTTCACGTCGCTGGGTGCCTGGTAGCCGTGGTGGCTGCCGAACGGATTGAACCAGCTGTCCTTCGACATCGGATTGATGCCCGCGGCGCCGGACTGGAACGGGTAGCCGGCGATCTGCCGGGTGGTCTCGCGTCGGTTGTAGGCCAGCTGGGTGTTGAAGTGCAGCGCATCGGTCAGCGCCACGCGGCCATCGACGAAGATCGAATCGCGCTTGATCGGCGTCTGCACATGCATCTGCTCGTTGCTGTTGCTGACATCGCCGGTGAACGGCGTGTCGTCGCTCAGGTGGAAGCTGCCCGGGCCACCGGGCGCAGCACCACGATCCAGCGAGTAGCTGCAGCCACGGCTGCTGGCGCAGCCCGGGCCATTGAAGCCGGTGATGCGGCCCCACTGGCCGACCGAGGTCCAGCCATCGGCAGGATGGCGGTCGGTGTTGGTGTAGGCGCTGAACCAGCGATCGCGGGCCCACACGCCTTTCTCCTCGACGTGCTCGGCGGCGAAGCTGATCGAGGCGCGGTCGTTGGACCACCCGCCCACCACGTCGTACTGCGTGCGGGCGCCGTCGCCCTGGCTGTACTGGCCCTGGTAGATGCTGGCGCGGAGGCCTTCCACGTTGCGGCGGGTGATGATGTTGACCACGCCGGCCATCGCATCGGAACCATAGATGGCCGATGCGCCGTCCTTGAGCACTTCCATGCGTTCGACGGCCGCAGCAGGCAGGGTGGAAATATCCTGCAGGCCGCCGGTGGTCATGCCCATGCGCTTGCCGTTGACCAGCACCAGGGTGCGTTGTGCGCCCAGCCCGCGCATGTCCACGAAGCTGCCGCCGGCGGCCTCGCCCGCCGACAACGGACTGGCGCGGCTGGCGGCGGGGCTGCCCATCGCGGTCAGGTTCTGCAGGATGTCGGCCACCGAGTTGAAGCCCTGGCGTTCGATGTCGGCGCGGCTGATGGTCAGCACCGGCTGCGCGGTTTCCAGGTCGACCTGGCGGATGCGCGAACCGGTGATCTCGATGCGGTCCAGCGTGGTCGGGGCGGCGGAATCCTGGGCCAGTGCGGGCAGGGTGGCGGCGGTGCCGGCCGTGGCCAGCGCACAGCGGATCGCCCAACCCAACGGGGAGGTGCTCGGCGTCATGCAGTCTCTCTCTCTATGTGTGGAAACGGACACCCGAAGCGCGGGCCTGTCCGGCCGCCACGACCTGCGTCGCGACGGCATCCCACTAACGCGCAGGGTTCAAATTCCGTAAAGGCGGAAAGCGACCACACACCGCACCAGGAGTGTCGTGTTCCGCGTTACCTGCGCACGTTCAATGCCTTGCGCGCGCTGCAGCGCAGAAAGACAGGCCCGGGAAGAGCACGAAGCCGCCTCGCCAGTGCAGCGCAGAGCAGTTCATTGGCGACAAAAAAAACCACGGCCCCGAAGGGCCGTGGTCGTGGTGTTGCGGCGGCGCGATGGATCAGAAGCGCTGCTGGTACTTCATGTAGACGAAGCGGCCGATGTCGTAGCCACCGTAGTACGAGAACACCGAGTTCGGCTTGGTGTACATCACCGGGCCGTACTTCTCGAACACGTTGTTGGCGCCGACCGACACGGTGGCATCCCACGGCAGGCTGTAGCGGAACTGCACGTCGTGGAAGGTGACCGAACCACGTTCGTTGTAGTTGCGGGTACCGGCGTACCACGGTGCGCGCACGCCCGGATCGGAGCACTCGTCCGGATGCGCGCTGACGCTCAGGCACTGCTCCTTGACGCCGGAGTAGTAACGCGCGGTCCAGGTGACGCCGAAGTTGCCCAGGTCCCAGCCCACGGTCAGGTTGGAGCGCACGCGGAAGCCGCTGCCGATGCCGTTGGTCGGGGTCGGCACCACGGTGGTGTCGTTGGTCGAGCGGAAGATGTTCGAGCTGACGTAGGTGGTCGACCAGGCGCTGCTGAACTTGCCGTACGAATCGGTATCCCAGCGATAGGTCACGTCCATGTCGTAACCTTCGGTTTCCAGGAAGCCGGCGTTACGGTTGCCGTAGGTCAGCTTGTTGACGATGCCGTTGACCGGATCACGGGTGAACTGTGCGCAGCGCGAGGTCACGCCCTGCTCATAGCAGTCGATCAGGATCTGGTTCGGGCTGTCGGCAACGATGGTGTTGTCGATGCGGATCTTCCACCAGTCCAGCGAGGCGTTGAAGTTCGGGATGAAGCTCGGGCTCCACACCAGGCCCAGCGTCTTGCTCTTGGAGGTTTCCGGCTGCAGCAGCGGGTTGGAGCCGCTGGTGAACGGCACCGGGGTCTGGTCGGTGCTGCTGGTGATCGGCACCAGGCCCTGCTTCAGCTGGCGGTAGTTGTTGGCATCGGCGATGTCGCGGGCGCAGCGGGCACGCACTTCGGCGCTGGTGCGCGAAGCGCCGTACACGGTGTCGCAGGGATCGGCGTAACCGGTGGTGAAGGTTTCCGAACCGCCACCGTACAGGTCATTGATGGTCGGCGCGCGGAAGCCTTCGGCCCAGGTACCACGGACCAGCAGCTGGTCCAGCGGCTTCCACTTGAAGCCGAACTTGCTGTTGAGCGTGTTGCCGAAGGTGTCGTAGTCGGAGAAGCGGGTCGCTGCGTTCAGCGACAGCTCCTTCGCGCCCGGCAGGTCGGCCAGCAGCGGCGCATTCAGCTCCAGGTAGGCTTCGTTGACGCGGTAGCCGCCACCGGTCGGGCCCGAGGCCAGGTTGGTGGTGGCGCCGGTCTGGGCCAGGGCATCGGGAATGAACTCACCGGTTTCCTTGCGGTTTTCCAGGCCGAATGCAAAGCCCAGGTCACCGCCCGGCAGGGTCACGATGCTGCCCGCGATGGAGGCGAAGAAGTTCTTGCCGACGGTCTTGCCGGAGGAATCTTCGGCCGGCATCAGGTAGTCGATCAGCGCCTGGTTGCCGGTCAGGCCGTACGGACTGACCACGCCTGCGGCGACCAGCGGATTCCAGACCATGCAGTTGGCGATCGGCGCGGCAGCGGTGCCGCACTCGACCTTGCCGGTGGCAGCGTTGTAGTACGACGGGCCGACCGCGTTCTTCACGCGTTCCTTGTGCAGGTTGCCGGTGGCGTGCTGGCGCAGCTCGTTCTTGTTGTACTGGTAGCCCACTTCCCAGTCGAAGAAGCGCTCACCGATATCGAACGAACCACCGAAGGCGGCCACGGCACGGTAGGTCTTCAGCGAGCTGTCGCTGACGCGCGGCACTTCCCAGGTGCGGTGGTTCCAGGCCACGGCGGTCGGGGTGGCGTAACCGTGCTGGCTGCCGAACGGGTTGAAGTAGCTGTTGACCGACATCGCGCCGATGCCGGCGGTGGACGACTGCAGCGGATAACCGGCGATCTGGCGGCTCGAGTCACGCTTGTTGTAGCCCAGCTGCGTGCTGAAGTGGATCGCATCGGTGATGTTCAGGCGGCCATCGACGAACACCGAATCCCGCTTCAGCGGATAGTTCAGGTGCATCTGCTCGTTGGTGTTGCTGACATCGCCGTCCGGGGCATTCGGATTGGTGATGTGGTAGTTGGCCGGGTTCAGCGGGTCACTGCCGCGGTTGAGCGAGTAGCCGCAGCTGGTGGCGGCGCAGCCCGGGCCCTTCAGGCCGGTGATCTGGCCGTACTGGCTGACGGTGGTCCAGCCTTCGGTCGGATGGCGGTCGGTGTTGCCGAAGGCGCTGAACCAGCGGTCCTTGGCCCACACGGCCTTTTCTTCGGCGTGTTCGGCCGAGATGGTGATCGAGCCGCGGTCGTTGGACCAGCCGGCGACCACGTCGATGCGGTCACGGCCGCCGTCGCCCTGGCTGTACTGGCCGTGGTAGACGTTGGCGGTCACGCCGGTCACGTCATGGCGGGTGATGATGTTGACCACGCCGGCCATGGCGTCGGAGCCGTAGATGGCCGAGGCGCCGTCCTTCAGCACTTCGATGCGCTCGACGGCCGACACCGGCAGGGTCGAGATGTCCTGGTAGCCGGAGGTGCTGATGCCCAGACGCTTGCCGTTGACCAGCACCAGGGTGCGCTGGGTACCCAGGTTGCGCATGTCGATGTAGGTACCACCGGCGTTCTCACCGGCGGTCAGCACGTTGGCGCGGCTGATGGTCGGGCTGCCCATCGCGGTGACGTTCTGCAGGATGTCGGACACCGAGGCGAAGCCCTGGCGCTCGATATCGGTGCGCGAGATCGCCAGCACCGGGTTCGCGCTTTCCACGTCGACCTGGCGGATGCGCGAGCCGGTGATTTCGATGCGGTCGAGGGTCGTGGGGGCGCCGTCCTGGGCGAATGCGGGCAGCGCAATGGTTGCGGTGCCGACGATCAGGGCCTGGCGGATCGCCTTGCCCAGCACGGTGGTGCGTGAAGTCATCGCGTCTCTCTCTCTGTGAAGCTGTGGGCGTAGGGCCAAAGGGGCCCTGCAAATAGCGGTTCGGGTCGAAGCGACTGAGCCGGTGACTTCGATTTATTCTCGTTCGTTAACCAGATGTAAAGGGGTTGTTGCCAAATGTGTCAAAGGTTGTCGCGAGGCTTTCATCTAAACTTAATAAAAGCAAGGCCTTAGGGTCACGGTGCTGTCGCCAGATTCGGCACAGTCCGGCAGCCTGAATGCCCATTCAGCTTCAAAAGTGCGCAAACGCGCACGCGAAAACGGCCCCGTCAGGGGCCGTCGTCAGGTCGGGATGGGGCGTGTCGGGATGGGGCGTCGCGGCGGCTGGCGATGCCAGGCCGCCGGGGTCAGGCCACGAAGGGGCGGAACTGGATGCCCAGTCCGGCCAGGCCCTCGGTCTCGCCGATCAGGTCGGCGCGCAGCAGCGGCCGCGGGTCGATGAAGGCCTGCGGCACGATCAGCGACAGGCGGGTCTCGTCGGCGGTCAGTTCCAGCTTCGGCAGCGGCGCGTCTTCGTGGGCGCGGTTGAGCAGCACGGCCAGCCGCAGCAGGGCGGTCAGGCGGCGCGCGGTCAGCAGCAGGCGCTCGGGCAGGGCATCGAAGGCCGACTTGCCGACGCTGCGCCGGTGGCTGCGCACCAGGGCGGCCAGCATCTGCTGCTCCTGCCGCGAGAAGCCGGCGATGTCGGAGTTCTCCAGCACGTAGCTGCCATGCACGTGGTAACCACTGTGGGCGATCATCAGGCCCAGCTCGTGCAGGCGCGCGGCCCAGCCGAGCATGCGGGCGTCGTCGGCATCCAGCTTCCAGCGCTCCTGCACCTGCTCCAGCAGCGACAGGGCGGTGTCCTGCACGCGGTCGGCCTGCACGGTGTCGATGCCATAGCGCAGGGTCAGCGCCGCCACCGATTCGTCGCGCGGATCGTTCTCGCCGGCACGGCCGACGATGTCGTACAGGATGCCTTCGCGCATGGCGGCCTTGCTGACCAGCAGCTTCTCCAGGCCCAGCGCCTGGAAAGCGGCTTCCAGCACCAGGATGCCGCCGGCGATGATCGGCCGGCGGTCGGCGGACAGCCCGGGCAGCACGATGTCGTCGATCTTCTTGGCCTTCAGCAGTTCGTCGCGCAGCTGCGGCAGGGCTTCGGCAGTGATCGCGCCCTTGCTCAGCTTCATCGTGGCGCAGATCTCGCTGATCGCCTTGTGCGTGCCCGACGAGCCCAGGGCTTCGTGCCAGCCCAGCGCGCGGTACTTGCTGGCGAACGGCTGGAACTCACGGCCGATCTCGGCCAGCGCGTCCTTCCAGCGCTTGCGGCTGAGCTTGCCGCCGGGGAAGAAGCGACGGGTGCTGGCGATGCAGCCGGCCTGCAGGCTCTCGCGCTCGAGGGTCTGCATGCCCTTGCCGATGATGAATTCGGTGGAACCGCCGCCGATGTCGATCACCAGGCGGCGCTGGTCGGCCTTGGGCGGCTGTGCATGGGCCACGCCGAGGTAGATCAGGCGCGCTTCTTCGCGGCCGCTGACCACTTCGATGGCATGGCCGAGCGCGGTTTCGGCCGGCACCAGGAACGACTGCGGAGAGCGCAGCTGGCGCACGGTGTTGGTGGCCAGGGCGCGCACGCGGTGCGGGGGCACGTTGCGGATGCGCTGGCCGAAGCGGGCCAGGCATTCCAGCGCGCGCTGCCGTGCGGCGGTGGACAGGCCGCCCTTGCCATCAAGGCCATCGGCCATGCGTACCGTTTCGCGCAGGCGGTCGATGACGCGCAGCTGGCCGAGCGTGTAGCGCGCGATGACCATGTGGAAGCTGTTGGAGCCAAGGTCGATGGCGGCCAGCAGGTCGCCATCCTGCAATGCGGGCGGAGTCGTGGTGGTATGCGGCATGGGCGAATGTTAGCCGAAGCGGCGGTGTGCTCGTCACCGCGCGGCCTTCACATTTTGTAGGGGGAGTGCGGTAGTGCCGGCCGCTGGCCGGCACGGGGTCGGATCCCGTTGCTGCGCAACGGGCTCTGACCCCGGTGTTGATGGTGGGTGCCGACCGTTGGTCGGCACTGTTTGAGTTCCGACCAGCGGTCGGCACCTACCGGATCAGACACCCTGCAGTGTCCCGACCAACGGTCGGGACCCACCGGGAGGCTTACAGACCCTGCATCAACGCCATCTGCGCCGAATGCGGCGCTTCGTCGTGGGCCGGGGTGCGCTTGTGGTAGATGCCCTCGGCATCCAGTTCCCAGGCGTTGAGGTTGTCGTCCAGGTAGTTCTGCAGCACTTCGCGGTACACGCGCTTGGCCAGGTCCGGGTCGAGGATCGGGAAGCAGGTCTCGACGCGGCGCAGCAGGTTGCGCTCCAGCCAGTCGGCGCTGGCGCAGTACAGCTCCGGTGCGCCGTCGTTGCCGAACCAGTAGACGCGGCTGTGCTCCAGGAAGCGGCCGACGATCGAGCGCACGCGGATGTTGTCCGACACGCCCGGCACGCCCGGGCGCAGGGTGCAGGCGCCGCGGATGATCAGGTCGATCTGCACGCCGGCCTGCGAGGCCGCGTACAGCGCGCGCACCACCTGCGGTTCGTTCAACGCGTTCATCTTGGCGATGATGCGCGCCGGACGACCGGCCGCGGCGATGCGCGTCTCGCGCTCGATGCGGGCGAGGATGCCGGTGTGCAGGGTGAAGGGCGACTGCAGCAGGCGCTTCAGCTTCATCTTCGAGGCCAGCCCGGACAGCTGCTGGAACAGCAGGTGCACATCATTGCCGATGTCCGCATCGGCAGTGATCAGGCTGATGTCGGTGTATGCGCGGGCGGTACCGCTGTGGTAGTTGCCGGTGCCCAGGTGCACGTAGCGGCGCAGCTTGCGGCCTTCGCGGCGCACGATCAGCAGCATCTTGGCGTGGGTCTTGAAGCCGACCACGCCGTACACCACCTGCACGCCGGCTTCCTGCAGGCGATCGGCCAGGCCCAGGTTGGCTTCTTCGTCGAAGCGCGCGCGCAGCTCGACCACCACCGTCACGTCCTTGCCGTTGCGGGCGGCCTGGATCAGCGCATCGACGATCAGCGAATCCTTGCCGGTGCGGTACAGGGTCTGCTTGATCGCCAGCACGTTCGGGTCCACCGCGGCCTGCTTGATCAGGTCCAGCACGGCGGTGAAGGCATCGAACGGGTGGTGCAGCAGCAGGTCCTGGCGGCGGGCGATCTCGAAGATGCCGTCGCTGTCGCGCAGGGTGCGCGGATTCATCGGCGGGTACTTCAGGTCCGGCTGCGGCACGAGGTCATAGAGCTGGATGATGCGGTTGAGGTTGACCGGGCCATCGATCCGGTACACCGCGTTTTCGGTCAGGCCGAAGTTCTGCAGCAGGGTGCGCACGATGTCCTTCGGCGTGTCCTCGGCGATCTCCAGGCGCACCGCAGGGCGGTAGCCGCGGTCGACCAGTTCATCGCGCAGGGCCAGCGCCAGGTTCTCCACTTCTTCCTCGTCCACCACCAGCTCGGAATTGCGGGTGACGCGGAACTGGTAGGCACCTTGGACTTCCAGACCCGGGAACAGCTCGTCGACGAAGGCCGACAGCACCGAGGACAGGAACACGAAGTTCTGCCCGCCGCCCAGGCTTTCCGGCAGCTGGATGATGCGCGGCAGCGAACGCGGTGCGCGCACGATGGCCAGGTGGCCGGCGCGGCCGAACGCATCGGTGCCCTTCAGCACGACGACGATGTTCAGCGACTTGTTGAGGATCTTCGGGAACGGGTGCACCGGGTCCAGGCCCAGCGGCGACAGCACCGGCATGATCTCGTTGCGGAAGTACGCGCGCAGCCAGCGCTTCTGCCGGTGGTTCCAGGAGTGGCGGCCGAGCACGCCGATGCCGGCCTCGGCCAGCGCCGGGCGCAGCGTCTCGTTCCAGCAGCGGTACTGCTGGTCCACCAGTTCCGCCGCGCGGTCATGGATGGCATTGAGGATGGTCTGCGGGCTCATGCCGTCCGGGGCCGGCGGCAGGCCGAATTCCTGCGCGTGGCGCACGGCCGCGGCGCGGATCTCGAAGAACTCGTCCAGGTTGGTGCAGGAGATGCACATGAAGCGCAGGCGCTCCAGCAGCGGCACCTGCGGGTCCATCGCCTGCGCCAGCACGCGGAAGTTGAAATCCAGCTGGGACAGTTCGCGGTTGATGTAGAGCGCCGGGTCACGCAGTGGATCGTTGTCCGGGCTCACGGGGAGGGGGAGGGATCCGAGGCTGCTCATGGCTTCATTCTTCGATGGAGGTCAGGGGGGCGGACTCGCGCGGGCGCACGTGGTCGGCATCGAAATGACAGGAGAACACCGAGCCCTTGCCCACTTCGCTTTCGATCTCCAGCCGTGCGTGGTGCAGGCCGAGGATGTGCTTGACGATGGACAGGCCCAGGCCGGTGCCACCGCTCTCGCGCGAGCGGCTGCTGGACACGCGGTAGAAACGTTCGGTCAGGCGCGGCAGGTGGGTGGCGGGGATGCCGTAGCCGCTGTCACGCACGGCCAGCACGGCGCCATCGCCCTCGCGGCGGAACTCCACCGCGATGCGGCCATCGGCCGGGGTGTAGCGCACGGCGTTGGTGACCAGGTTGGAGAACGCGCTGTGCAGTTCCTTGGTCGAGCCCAGCAGGTCCACGCCGGCCAGGTCGTCGATGCTGATCTGGTGGCGGCCCTGGCTGTGCGCCTCGGCTTCGCGGCGCAGGGTGGCCAGCATCGGCTGCATGGCCACGGTCTCTGCTTCGCTGTGTTCCTGCGATTCCAGCCGCGACAGGGTCAGCAGGTCTTCCACCAGCTGGGCCATGCGCTGGCTCTGCTTGCGCATTTCTTCCAGCATCGGGCCGGTGCCGGGGAAGTCTTCCGGATCCATCATGTCCAGGTAGCCGTGCACCACGGTCAGCGGGGTGCGCAGTTCGTGCGACACGTTGGCGACGAAGTCGCGGCGCACCTGTTCCAGGCGCAGCAGCTTGCTGACGTCGCGGGCGATCAGCAGCCAGTAGTCCGACGAATACGGAATCAGGCGCAGGTTGAGGCGGATCGCCGGATCGACCGGCGAGGGCACGTCGAGGATCGGTTCGGCATTGCGGCCACCGGCCAGCCAGTGTGCCAGCGGCATCGGCTGCAGGCGCTCGACCAGGGCTTCGCCGAGGTCACCGGGGTGGTGCAGGCCGAGCAGGGCGGTGGCCGCTTCGTTGAACCACTGCACGCGCTGGCTGTTGCGGTCCAGCACCACCACTGCATCGGGCAGGGCGGCAGCGGCGGCGCGGTAGCTGCGCAGCATGTCCAGCAGGCGGCGCTTGCGCACGCGCATTTCCACCTGGTTGCGGTACAGCAGGCGGTCCAGCTCGTTCCACACGCCGGTACCTTCCTCGGCGGTTTCCCAGCGCTGGCGCGCGGTCAGCCTGCGCAGCACGCTGCGCAGACGCCAGTAATGCCAGGTCAGCGTGGCCAGTGCGGCCAGCGCGATGCACAGCCACAGATGCCCACTGAACCACCCGACCACGCCGGCCAGCACCAATACCGCTGCCACGGAGGCCAGCGTCTTAAACCAGGCGGAGCGGATGTGGCGGGGCATTGCGGTCTCGTCGTTGGAGGCGGCGGTTCACGCGGTGAACCGAGGGTTATAGCAGAGTTGCCGACACCGGCACCCGCGGGTGCGCGGTGCCGGCACGACGAGGCTCAGGTCGCGTTGGAGAAGCGGTAACCAGCGCCGCGCACGGTCTGCACCATGTTCTCGGCGTTGAACGGTTCCAGCGTCTTGCGCAGGCGGCGGATGTGCACGTCGATGGTGCGTTCTTCCACGTACACGCTGCCGCCCCACACATGGTCCAGCAGCTGGGCGCGGGTGTAGACGCGCTCGGGGTGGGTCATGAAGAAGTGCAGCAGGCGGTATTCGGTCGGGCCGATCGGCACCGGCTGTTCGTTGGCGAACACGCGGTGGGCGGCGCCGTCGATGCGGATCGGGCCGACGGCCACGCTGCCGTCTTCGTCGTCGTCACGGGCGCGGCGCATGACCGCGCGGATGCGGGCCAGCAGTTCGCGGGCCGAGAACGGCTTGACCACGTAGTCGTCGACACCGGCTTCGAGGCCGCCGACGCGATCATTCTCTTCGCCGCGCGCGGTCAGCATGATGATCGGCACTTCGCGGGTCAGGGTTTCCTTGCGCCAGCGACGGGCCAGGTCCAGGCCACTGGTGCCGGGCAGCATCCAGTCCAGCAGGATCAGGTCGGGGACGCGGTCGGCGATCGCGGTCTGGGCCTCGCGGGCATCGCCGGCGTGGACGGGTTCGTAATCGCCCTTGCGGAGGGCGAAGGCGACCATTTCGCGGATCGCGGGCTCGTCATCGACGATCAGGATGCGTTTCTGCACGAGGACACCGTAGGGCTCGGTTACTGGAGTGGTGCCAGTAGACTACGGTTTGATGACATGTTTGTGACTACCTAGCCGGGATCGGCGCCGATCGCCATCCCCCGGTCATGCGGCGCTCAGCGCCGGTCCAGCTCCGGGTCCTGCACGCCCTGGCGGCGCAGCTCCAGCACGGTGGGGGTGATGGTCTCGATGCGCGCATCCACCCGCGCGCGGCCGACATAGTCCAGCTCGGGGTTGCGCTTGAGCGCCTGCAGCTGCATCAGCGCCTGCTCCGGGCGGCCGCCGAGGAAGGCCGCCTCGGCATAGGCCTCGCTGGCCCGCACGCTGTCCCCGGCCAGTTCGCTGGCACGGGCGTAGCGCTGCTGGAAAACCGGATCGTTACCGCTTTGCGACAGCAGCGGACGCAGCATCGCCTGGGCGCGCTGGCCGGCCTCGCGTCCGCCCTGTTCATTCAGGATCTCGGCGTAGGTCAGTGCCACCGGGCGGCTGTTGGGGTGTTCGCGCAGCAGCTGTTCGAAGCGGGCGTTGGCCTGGACCGGCTGGCCGGCACGGGATTCCGCCTCGCCCAGGGCCAGGGCCACGAACAGGCTGTCCGGATGGGTCTGCAGCAGGCTGGCCAGGGCCTGCCGGGCCTGGTTGGCGCCGGCGCGGCCGCCGCGCATGGCGGCCAGGGCCTGGCCATAGCGCTGGGCATCGGTCAGGCCGTCCTTCTGGCGCCGGGCCAGGTCGGCGTACTCGCGTTCCAGCTCCGGCGTGGTGTCGGCGCTGAGCACCCGCAGGCGCTCGCGGGCCCAGTCGAAGTCGCCACTCGCGCCCCGGCTGAGCTGGCCGATCGGCAGGCGCAGCACGCTGCTGGGCAGCAGGGGGTTGCTGCCGCGCAGCAGCGGCTCGCTCAGGCTGGGGTCGGCCGGGTTGACCCGCTCCTTGCGCTCGCCGCTGGGGGTGCTGGTGGTCAGCAGCACCGTGTCCTTCTTCATCTGCTGGGCGCGGGCCTTGGCCTCGCTGATACGGGTGGTGTTGACGGGGTGGGTCTGCAGGAAGTCCGGGGCCTGGTAACCGCCGTCGTTGCCGCGCATGGCGGCCGACATCCGCTCGAAGAAGCCGGCCATGGCGTCCACGTCGTAGCCGCTGCGCGACAGAGTGCGGATGCCCAGGCGGTCGGCCTCGGATTCGTTGGACCGGGTGTAGTTGATCTGCCGCTGCTGCATCAGGCCCATGCCGGAGCTGATCGCGGCCATGGTCGCGTTGCCGGAGGAGGAGCTGTTGCTGGCCTGGGCGGCCACCACTGCCGCCAGCATGCCCAGCAGGATCGGGATCTGGTCGCGCTGGGCCCGCTCGACCCCGCGCAGCACGTGCTGCTGGGTGACGTGGGCGATTTCATGGGACAGCACCGCCGCCACCTCGTCCTCGCGCTCGGCCGTCAGCACCAGGCCGGCGTTGACCCCGATGTAGCCGCCAAGGGTGGCGAAGGCGTTGATCTGGCGGTCCTTCATCACGAAGAACGTGTAGGACTGGCGCGGCTGGTCGCTGTTGGAGCCCAGCCGGGTGCCCATGGTCTGCAGCCAGTCGTTGACCAGCGGGTCGTCCAGCAGGTACCCGTAGTTGCGCAGCTCGCGCAGCATCATCGCGCCGTACTCGGCCTGCCGTGCCGGGGTCAGCAGTTCGCCGGCCGACGACCCGATGTCCGGCAGCTTCTCCTGGGCCTGGGCCAGCGGCATGGCCAGGGCCAGGGTGACGGCGGTAGTCAGCAGCAGGGCTCGCAAGCGGGAGGTCCTCGGGCGGGGCGCGCCAAGCGTGGCAGGGCAGGGGGCAACCATTCGTTAATCCACAGTGTTGCGGTCGTGGCGTGGAAATTCCAGCACACCGGTACCATATATGGACCGTCGATCCATCGTGGAGTTTCCCGTGACAGACCAGCCCGCTGGCGCCTCGCCCGCCATCACCATCTATTCCACCGCCGTCTGCCCGTACTGCGTGGCGGCCAAGAACTTCCTCAAGAGCAAGGGCCAGCAGTGGACCGAGGTCCGCATCGACCTGGACCCGGTCGAGCGCGAGAAGATGATGTCCCTGACCCGCCGCACCAGCGTGCCGCAGATCTTCGTCGGTGACGTCCATGTCGGCGGCTACGACGACATGATGGCCCTGCATCGCGAAGGCAAGCTCGAGCCGCTGCTGGCCGGGCAGGGCCAGGCATGAGCGCGGCCGACGACGGCAGCAAGGACCGCATCGCCGAATTTACCGCGTTCCGCAAGCGCATGAACGAACGCATCCTGGGCGAGCCGAACCAGGTGGTGCGGCGCTTCTTCGCGCTGGACACGCAGACCTACCAGGCCGGCGCGCTGGACGTGAAGACCAAGGAGCTGCTGGGCCTGGTGGCCTCGATGGTGCTGCGCTGCGACGACTGCATCAGCTACCACGTGGCCCAGTGCAAGGAAGCCGGGGTGACCCGTGAGGAGTTCTTCGAGACCTTCTCGGTCGGCCTGGTGGTCGGCGGCTCGATCGTGATCCCGCACCTGCGCCGCGCGGTCGACTTCCTCGACCAGCTCGAATGCGGCGCCGCCGCCCCGGAAGCGCACGAGCACTGAGGTAGCGCCGGCCGCTGGCCGGCATTGCCTGAACCCCGGATGACCGAGGTTGCCGGCCAGCGGCCGGCACTACCGGGTTTTTCCGCGATCCAGCCGCCAATGCGCGCGGGCACACTGCCTGAGCCGGGGAGTGGGACCATGGTCTATTTGGGACCTCGGCCCCGGCTCAGGCATAATTGCGGGTGAAACTTCCTTAGCGCCGGCGTTTCCGGGCACGTCCGGACGGCGTATTCCCCCCTGTTCGGAACATCGATCAATGACGCAGAAAATTACGGTCATCCGCGGCGACGGCATCGGCCCGGAAATCATGGACGCTACCCTGTTCGTCCTCGACCAGCTCAACGCTGGCCTGGAGTACGAAGATGCGGACGCCGGCCTGGTGGCCCTGGAAAAGCACGGCGACCTGATGCCGGCAGTGACCCTGGAATCGATCGCGCGCAACAAGGTCGCGCTGAAGAGCCCGCTGACCACCCCGGTCGGTGGTGGCTTCACCTCGATCAACGTCAGCCTGCGCCGCCACTTCGACCTGTACGCCAACGTGCGTCCGGCCCACACCTTCCCGAACACCAAGTCGCGTTTCAACAACGTCGACCTGATCACCGTTCGTGAGAACACCGAAGGTGCGTACCTGGCCGAAGGCCAGGAAGTCTCGGCTGATGGCGAGACCGCCTTCTCCGGCACCCGCATCACCCGCAAGGGCTCCGAGCGCATCGTGCGCTACGCCTTCGAGCTGGCCCGCAGCGTCGGCCGCAAGAAGGTCACCGCCGTGCACAAGGCCAACATCATCAAGTCGACCTCGGGCCTGTTCCTGAACGTCGCCCGTGAAGTGGCCGCGCAGTACCCGGACATCGAGTTCCAGGAAATGATCGTCGACAACTGCTGCATGCAGCTGGTGATGCGTCCGGAACAGTTCGACGTGATCGTGACCACCAACCTGTTCGGCGACATCATCTCCGACCTGTGCGCCGGCCTCGTCGGCGGCCTGGGCCTGGCCCCGGGTGCCAACATCGGCAAGGACGCGGCGATCTTCGAAGCCGTGCACGGCACCGCGCCGGACATCGCCGGCCAGGGCAAGGCCAACCCGTGCGCGCTGCTGCTGGCAGCTGCACAGATGCTGGACCATGTCGGCCAGCCGGAAAACGCCGAGCGCCTGCGCAAGGCCATCGTGGCCACCATGGAAGCCAAGGATTCGCTGACCGGCGACCTCGGCGGCACCGGTACCACCATGAGCTTCGCCCAGGCCATCGCCAGCCGCCTGTAAGCGGCCGGCGCTCCCGCTGGAAATCGCCTCGGGCGATGTCCAGCCGGGGCCGCGCAGCGTTGAAGACGGGCCGTCCTTGTACGGCCCGTCTGCGTTTTCAACCGCGGGTTTTCACCGACAGGATGTTTCCCGATGCCTGAGGCGGCCGTGTGGGTCGTGGCGGCCGTTGCTGTCTATGCCATCGGCGTGGCGATCTACGCCATCTTCTACTGGCCGTGGTCCCGCGCCCAGCGTGCGCTGCGCCGCCTGCGCAGGCATGGAGTGCCCCTCCGCAGCCTGCGCGTGAGCGAGGCGCGCGTCCTGCAGTTGATCGAGTTTCCTGCAGGGTTGCCGGTGTATCTGCTTGAAGGCAGCTGTGCGGCGTTCGTTGTCAGGGGCAAATCCCCTCCGGCCCAGCATGTGCAGACGCTGGCTGGCGTGCCGGTGAAGTATCCGGCGGGCCTCGCACATGCCGTGCGCGCGGGAAGCAATACCGCCGAAGTGGTGCTGGGTCGCGACCACGCGATGATCGTGCGGCTCAATGGGGTCAAGCTGGCCCAGTAGCGTCGAGCCATGCTCGACTACGCAGGAACAGTCGAGCATGGCTCGACTCTACAAAAGCGATCTGTGCGTGCATCGCACAGATCATGTGTTTTCCGGCGGCTGGTTCGTGCGCCATCCGCTCCGCATCCTGTGCCCACTTCCCACCGCACAGGAATCGCCCCATGAACCTTTCCGCCTTCGGCCTGGCCAGCCTGATCGGCATGGCCGCCGCCGCGCCGGTCGCCGCTGCCGAGCCGGCCCATCCCACCATCCGCCACATGGCCGGTGCACCGTCGGTCACCGCGCTGGATGCTGCGAAGACTGCCGTGCTGGTCATCGATTTCCAGAACGAGTACTTCGACGCCAGCGCTGCGCCGGGCTTCGCCGGTGGCCGCATGGTCATTCCCGATGGCGTGGCCGCATTGCAGCAGGCCAAGCGTGTGGTGCAGTTCGCCGACGCCAACGGCATCCGGGTGATCCACGTGCAGCACGTGCTGCCGGCCGGCGCGCCGCTGTTCGCGCAGGGCAGCGTCAATGCCGCCTTCCATCGCGACCTGCAGCCGCGCCAGGGCGAGACGGTGGTGCAGAAGGACAACGTCAGCGTGTTCGCCGGTGCTTCGGCCGCGGTGCTGGACAAGGTGTTGAAGGAGGCTGGCATCGACACCCTGCTGTTCACCGGCCTGCAGACTCATGCCTGCGTGGTCGGTGCTGCCCGCGATGCGGCCGCCGCACCGCGCGGCTACCGCGTGATCGTGGCCGGTGATGCCACCGCCAGCCGCGATCTGGACCTGGCCGGCGGCCAGCGCATCGGTCACCGCGCGCTGCACGAAGCTTCGCTGGCGCAGATCGAAGATGCCTTCGGTGAAGTGATCAGCACCGAGGCGATGCTGGCGCTGCCGGTACGCAAGGCCGGCGACGGCGCTTGATAAGCTGGCGGGGCCCGCAGATCGCGGGCTCCGCTTCCGGGAGCTGCCTTCGATGGATCACTTCGCCGCCCTGCGCGCGCTGCGCGCCATCGTCGAAGCGGGCAGTTTCACCGCCGCCGCCGAGCGCCTGGGCACCACCCATTCGGCGATGTCGCGGCAGCTGCGGCAACTGGAAGAACACCTGCAGGTGCGCCTGCTCGACCGCAACAGCCGGCGCCTGTCGCTGACCGAGGCCGGGCGCGATTACTACCGCGAGGCCGTGGCCCTGCTGGATCGCCTGGAGGCTGCCGATGACCGCGCACGCGCCGGCCAGGCCCAGCCGAGCGGGCGCCTGCGCATCAGCGTGCCGCAGGTCGTGGCCAGCCAGGAGCTGCCGCACTGGCTGCCGGGATTCCTCGCCCGCTACCCGCAGGTCTCGCTGGACCTGTCGGCCGACGACCAGCTGGTCGATGTCGTCGGTGGCGGCTTCGATCTGGCCCTGCGCATCGCGCCGTCCCTGCCGGACAGCCAGCTGGTGGCGCGTGAGCTGGCCAGCTGCCCGCGCATCCTGGTGGCCGCCCCCGCGTATCTGGCCCGGCACGGCCTGCCGCGGCAGGCCGCCGACCTGCAGCAGCACACGCTGCTGGGCTTCAGCCCGACCGGGGCCGGTGCGCCGTGGCAGCTGCAGGGGCCGCGTGGCGCCGCCGCCACCATCGAGGCCGGCCAGCGCCTGCGCGTGGATGCCACGCCGGCGCTGCATGCGGCGGTGATGGCGGGCATGGGCATCAGTCTGTTCACGGCGTTGACCGCGCAGGAGGATCTGCGCAGTGGTCGCCTGATCCGCGTGCTGCCGGCCTGGAATGCCGGCCAGCGCCGTTACTTCGCGCTGTATCCGCACGCGCGTGCCCTGGCGCCGAAAGTGCGCGCGCTGGTCGATCACCTGGCCACGCACTACGCTGGGTGGACGGGCGGGGCAGGCTAGCCACGCCACGGCAACGAGGAGCGTGATGGATCCGGTTTATCTGCTGGTGGCGGTCGGTGCGATCGTCGCCGGTTTCGTACAGGGCCTTTCCGGCTTCGCCTTCGGCATGGTGGCGATGTCCTTCTGGGCCTGGGGGCTGGATCCGCGGCTGGCCGCTGCGCTGTCGGTGTTCGGCGCGCTGACCGGCCAGCTGCTGGCGGTGTTCACCGTGCGCCGCGGCTTCAACCTGCGCCTGCTGCTGCCGTTCGTGCTGGGTGGGCTGGCCGGCATTCCGCTGGGCGTGCTGGTGCTGCCGCAGCTGGACATGGCCTGGTTCAAGGCGCTGCTGGGTGGGTTTCTGGCAGTGTGGTGCCCGGTGATGCTGATGGTGCGCAGGCTGCCGCCGATCACGGTGGGTGGCCGCATCGGCGACGCCGTGGCCGGCATGGCCGGCGGCGTGCTCAGTGGCATAGGCGGCTTCGCCGGGCCGGTGCCGACGCTGTGGAGCACGCTGCGCGGCTTCGCCAAGGACGAGCAGCGTGCGGTCATCCAGAACTTCAACCTGGCCATGCTGGCGGTGACCATGGCCACCTATGTCGGCAACGGCATGATCACCCGGCAGATGCTGCCGTACTTCGCCATCGTGGCCCCGGCCATGCTGGTGCCGACCCTGCTGGGCGCGCGCCTGTACATCGGCATCAGTGAAGCGCGCTTCCGGCAGATCGTGCTGGGTTTGCTAACCGCGTCCGGCATCGCCCTGCTGTGCTCGGCGCTGCCGGTGCTGCTGTCGCGTTGAGGTTCAGGCCGGGCGGAACATGCGGAAGCGCTGCTCGGCGCTGACCCGGAAGTAATCAGCCGGGCCGCCACCGCGCAGGATCGGATCGGCGGCGGCCGTGTCGTAGATGCCATCGACCAGCAGCCGCGCATCGATATGCACCGCCACCACCTCGCCCAGCACCAGCCAGCCGTTGGTGTCCTGGCCGGCGGCATCGCGCAGGCGCACGATCTGGGTGCAGCGGCATTCCATGCTGACCGGGCTCTGCGCCACGCGCGGCGGCCGCACCTGGGTGGACGCCAGCGGCGTCAGTCCGGCCAGGCTGAACTCATCGACCTCCGGCGCGACCGCGCGGCAGCTTTCGTTCATCGCCTCGGCCAGGTCGAACGTGGCCAGGTTCCAGACGAATTCGCCGGTGGCCTCGATGTTGTGCAGTGAATCTTTCCGCCCCTGGCTGGAGAAGCCGATGATCGGCGGGGTGTAGTTGAAGGCGTTGAAGAAGCTGTAAGGCGCCAGGTTCAGGGCGCCGTCGGCGGCGCAGCTGGAGATCCAGCCGATCGGGCGCGGGCCGATGATGGCGTTGAACGGGTCGTGCGGCAGGCGGTGGCCGTCGGCGGGACGGTAGCTGTGGAAGGTGTCGGGCATGGAGTGGGGTTCCGTAGCGTCGAGCTTGCTCGACTGGGTTGTCGCCCGATTATCCGGCAAGGGGGGGGCTGCAACCCACAGAAAAGCCGCGACCCTCGCGGATCGCGGCTTGTCGTTTTCAGCTTGATCGGGCTCAGCGCTGCTGGATCTTCGACAGCAGGCGCAGGAACTCCACGTACAGCCAGACCAGGGTCACCATCAGGCCGAATGCGCCATACCACTCCATGTACTTCGGCGCGCGCTGGGCCACGCCGGTTTCGATGAAGTCGAAATCCAGCACCAGGTTCAGCGCGGCCACCACCACCACGAACAGGCTGAAGGCGATGCCCAGCCAGCTGGCGTCATGGATCATCGGCACGTTGATGTTGAAGAAGCCCAGCACGAACGAGGCCAGGTAGAGCAGGGCGATGCCGCCGGTGGCGGCGACCACGCCCAGCTTGAAGTTCTCGGTGGCCTTGATCAGGCCGCTGCGGTAGGCGAACAGCAGGGCGAACAGGGTGCCGAAGGTCAGCAGCACCGCCTGGAACACGATGCCCGGGAACTTCATGTTGAACACGGCCGAGATGGCGCCCAGGAACAGGCCTTCCACCAGCGCGTACATCGGCGCGGTGACCGGCGACCATTCCTTCTTGAAGATGGTGATCAGCGCCAGCACGAGGCCGCCGATCGCGCCGCCCATGGCGTACAGCTTGGCGCTGGCCATCACCTGGCCGTAGTCGTTGATCGACTGGTTCCAGGCGAAGGCGGCGGTCAGCACGGTCAGCAGCAACAGGATGCCGGTCTTGTTGACGGTGCCGTTGAGGGTCATCGCCTGGTCGGGGTGGGTCACCACCGAGCCGCTGGCCAGGTCGAGGAAAGTCGACTCGGAAAGAGCCGGGTTGCCGCTGCGCATGCGAAATCTCCGTGCGAAAGAGGTGGTTACGGCCATCCGGCCGATTGCAGCGAGCATAGCCGATAGCTGCCTACGGCGGTGTGGCAGGGCCGCGCCGGCGGGCCCGCCGCGTTGACAGGCTGCGCTGCGCTTGTTCACAATGGCCAGCTCCCCGGGCCCTGCCCGAGGGGATTGAAACACCGGGGTATAGCGCAGTCTGGTAGCGCGCCTGCTTTGGGAGCAGGATGTCGGGGGTTCGAATCCCTCTACCCCGACCAATCCCATTACGTCGGATTGGACGCGGTTCCGGTTCGGGCGCCCGTAGCTCAACTGGATAGAGCACCGGCCTTCTAAGCCGGCGGTTACAGGTTCGATTCCTGTCGGGCGCGCCATATGATTCAATGGCTTATGAGGGCTACACCCGGTCCCTCCCGAAATGCCTCCCGAAATCTCATTGACCCTTGACGGCACGTGATGCAATCATCCGTTTAGCTAAGGGACAGCTTGAACAGGGGCAGGATGAAAGTTGAGACTATGGTCGCGCTTTTGCGCGCACGCGCTCCGTGGCGAAATGTCGCGAGGGTTGGCCTAAAGGATCTAGGGCTTCCGGCCGGTATGGGCTGGGATGACACAGCCCCTGACCTCCTTGCCGCGAACGCGCTGTCGGCTGCGCAAAATGCTCAACTAGAGCGAATGGTGCTTGAGCACCTGGTGGTAGGTGAGAAATCCCTACGGATCTACGATGTGGGTCGACAGCATATCGATGCGCTTATAGCGTCAAGTGCAAGTAAGAAGCCCAGCACGCACCCAGTCGTCCACAGCTTCCCTGCGGTGCTCTCAGACGCCGAAATGGCGAAAATAGGTGACGTGTCGCCAAAGTTTGGACTTTGTATTCCGGATAAGGATGGTAGCGCTCTCGTTTTCGCTGGAATTAGGAACTACACCCGAAGGGTTGAGCTTGACGCCAAGGCGGTCAAGGCGATCGTTCCCAGTATGGATTTCGAGTCGGTCATTGGCGTGGTTAACGACAGGCGGATGACGTATGACGCGGTGTGGCTACCCAAGACGGGTAGGTACTTGTACGTGCTTGCAGACTATCCTCAGGACGCAACCTCCGATTTTCCTGCGCAGTCTCATCTCGCACTGGAGCGGGGATTGACTAAGACCATGGGTGTGCCGCTTACCCCCGTCGACCTGTTCCCTGCTGTGCAAGGACTCTACGATGCCCCGGACGGAGACGTGGTGGAGCTTGGGTTCATCACCGACGACGATTCCGTCAAGCACCTTAAAGCCCGGCAAGGAAAAAAGTGCTTGCGAAAAGATGGCTACCATACTGCTGGAGCTACCTTTGTAGGCAATGCTTTGCTCCCGTTCCGTATTGCCGTGAGATGGCAGCGCAAGCTGAATGGACTTTTGACGGTTCAGCCTGAAGTTCTGCTGCCGGGTACATCGCGCACCATATATGGCACGAACAACCGTCTGTACGACTGTGTGTTAAGGAATAGTCTCGGCCTACGAGATCTGATTCTTATAAAATCCAAGCTCTCGCCACACATCTGAACAACTCGACATGGAGCATGTCAGCCCGCTGCGTAAGACCGTCGAAGCGCTCCCGGCGATATCGGAAGCGGAAAGAAAAGTGTGCCTGAGTGTTCTCGACGTTCTTCACAAGCGCATGGAATGCGCCCAGCGAGGTGTTTGGACATATCGAACGCTCGCTAACTGGTCTGGCTTCAGCGAGGTTGATCCCACGTTCCAGGATGGCATTCAGCTCCTAGTTGTGCATCCGCGAATTCGTGCGCTCGATATGCATCTTCTCTTTTTCAATCCCAACATCGCGGGCGACATCGGTACTCCGTTGAGCGAAGAGGAGGAGAAGTTTGCGCTGCGCTCTAACGGCTTTTACGTAGATCGAGATTCCGGACAGAAGGTGCCCAATTACAAAGAGCATCTCGTTCCTTACTTTGTTCCGGCGGCCAGACTTGAGGCTGAAGCTCGTGGGTGAGGTCACGCAGCGCGACTTGGAGGTGCATGCTGCATCATCGCCAACGCGAGCGCTTCGCTTTCGCGTCATGCAGTGGGGGGCCGGTGACCCCCCTGATTACGACGAATTTGTGGAGAAGGTGCAGCTCGCAACGGCGATTTCTTGCAACCTGCTCGGGACGAACCCAAAGCTTCAGCAGAATAAAGGCGAGGATGAACTGACAGAGTTCGTCATTACGCACATGCTGGGACTTGGATTCGATGCGCGTCTGGATTCCATGGTCGGCGGGCATTGCGACATGGTTGTCACCTTTAATGGCAACTACAAGTGGCTAGCGGAAGCCAAGATTTATACCAGCCATGCTTGGGTTTGGCAGGGCTACCAGCAGTTGGCGACTCGCTATCAGCCTGGTGATCCGTACAGCTCCTATGGTGGAATGCTGATCTATTGCTTCCAGCAAAACACCACCGCGCAGATGGCTAAGTGGCAGAGCTATATGAAGTCGCAAGATTCGGCTTTGCTCTTCCCCGCCGGGCCAGTGCTTCCTATCGCAGGGATGTTTTACTCTCAACACAACTCCTCACGAACGGGCCTGCCTCAAACCGTGGCTCATTTCGCTGTGCCTTTGAACTGGGCTCCTGCAGCCAAGCCGAAGAAGACCAAGGCTAAAAAAGTTGCTGCTAAAAAGGTTGCTGCTAAAAAGGTTGCTGCTAAAAAGGTTGCGGCAGAAAAGGTTGCGGCAAAAAAGGTTGTGGCCAAGAAGGCGGCGGCTAAGAAAGCCGCTGGCAAAAGCGCAATTTAGCGACGCCCTCCATAAGCCGACAGAACTATCGAAAGGAGCGGAGGGTGCACCGCCCGCGTGGAAGAGTTCTTGCGTGGACGTAGTAACCGACTGCTCTGGTTTCTAGAGACTAGCGACTATGTTTTTTGCCCGTTAGCCGATGACTCTTCGACTGTCGGTATTGAATGGTCGTAGAGATGCATCATGGCGTCGGTCTTATGACCACTGGCAGCCTTCTTGTCTCCCTTGGTGTCTGTAACTCCTCTGTGCTTCAGACTATGCAGCCCGAAGCGCTCGTCTTGGCCCAACACTCCATCCTTGACAGCGTTGCGCATCATGCGCCCCCAGGCAGTCTGCCAACCATCCTCGGTCAACCGCTCACCGTCCTCGCTGACGAACAAATAGCGGTCCTCGGCCCGGATCGGAATCACTCCCCCCTTTTTCTCCCATATCGCCGCGCGCCGCGCCCGCAGCATGGCGATTGCCTCTTCGGTTTCGGCGCCCTTGCGCACCAGATTGTCGCGGCTGCCCTTACGGCGGTTCGTGCGCAGCACCTCGCCATCAACATGCGCATCGGTCAGCGTCAGCACCTCGATGCCGCGCAGGCGCGCCTGGTAGGCCAACTCCAT
Organism: Stenotrophomonas sp. SAU14A_NAIMI4_5; assembly: GCF_003086795.1. Lineage (NCBI taxonomy): Bacteria > Pseudomonadati > Pseudomonadota > Gammaproteobacteria > Lysobacterales > Lysobacteraceae > Stenotrophomonas > Stenotrophomonas sp. SAU14A_NAIMI4_5. The sequence continues at coordinate 1,040,796 of NZ_CP026003.1, forward strand.
GGCAGCCCACAGGTACGCCGGCACTGCACCCTTGGCGCGAGGCCCGCGCGCGCTGCACTCCTTCGCATATTCCTGAACCTGGCGGAACACGTCCACGGCCGGCATCCGGTGGGCACCCTTTTCCTTCACCTGCTTGATGCCGGTGGCCGGGTTCGTGGTGACGTGATCGTGTTCGCGAGCCCAGCCGAACACGCGGCGCAGGTAGCGCAGCCAGTGGTTCGCCTTTGTGGGGTAGCCGGGGATGGCAGGTTCACCCGGTTTGGCGCCGGGTCGGCCTTGTGCAATTACGTCGATCAGGCGGCGAATGAACCCCGGCGTCAGCTTGTCCACTACGGCTTCGCCCAGGTTGGTGCCGTTCTTGAGCGGGTACGCCTTGATGGCGCGGGCATAGTCCTTATAGCCCTCCTGCGTCGACGGCTTGAGTTGGGCAAACGCCAGGCTCTCCGCATGCCGGTCGATGACGAACGCCACGGTGCCACGCTGTGCCTCGCCCTGGCGTGCTTCCATGATCGCGTGCAGGTCCGACATGCGCGCGCCGGGGCCGGCGACCGTCTTCGTTCTGGATCCGTGGCCTTCTTCATGTGGCACGCGCACGTACCACCTGCCACGTCCGGTGTGATCCCAGTAGATCCCGACCGGCAGCTGTCTGGGATCGATGTGCGATGGCAGGTTGGGTGCGGCCTTGCGTGGTCTAGCCATGGTGCTGTGGTGCGTCCTTTCAGATCAGCGAAGCGGGGTAGCTCTCGTTCTCGAAAGCCGAGGTGGTCGGGCTGGTGAGGCCCAAGGCCTCATTGAGCGCGGCCGTGGTGGTCCAGACGCCGCCCTGGCCGTCGTACTGCACGCGGATCTTGCGCTGCTTGGCCCAGCGCTCGACGGTGGCGAGCCGCGGGCGCTTGCCGGGCCGGCACAGCTCCTGCAGATCGCGGAACTGTAGAACGTCTCCGATCACGGGCGGCCTCCTTGGGCACTGGCCCTGGCGCGGGTGCGCCTCGCGGCCGGCTCGGCCAGGGTGAGGTTGAACTGCACCACGTTGTCGGCGACTGCCGGCGCGGGTGCGCGCGCGCTGCGTGCCGGGCGATTGATGCGGCGCCACTCGGCCAGCGCCTTCTCCGGATCCTGGCTCTTGCTGGTCGCCCTGCATGCGCACTCGACCAGGTGGCCGCCGCCAGCGGCCTGGCCGCGCAGGTCGTGGATGTGGCGCGCGCGGTGGCCGGCGGCGCAGTTCGGCAGGCCTTCGGGATGGCTGATGTGCTTCTGGGTCATGAGTCAGCTCCGTTGGAAAGGGGGAAATGGCGGGCGCTACACTGGGGTGCATGAGTCAATTCGCTAATTCGACGCATGCGGAGTTGTGGGGCCGCGCCAAGGCATTGGCGGGGGCTCTGCGGCAGAGCGCGGAGGTGCAGGATCTGGTCCTGGCGAACAAGCCGACGACGCCTTGGCAGCGGCAGCAGATCCGCGGCGCGATGACTCCTGGCGCCGACCGGACGCTGGCTGACCTGTTGGAGGCGCTGGCCACGCAGGTCCATCACGGCGTGCACATTGAGGGCGATGCGGCTCAACTGCTGCTGGCGCCGGGTGCGAACCTGCTGACGGTGTTCGGGCCGAAGCTGGCCAGCGAGCAGCGGAATGCTCGGCGTCTTGTCGTCCTTGAGGCGGCGAACCTGGTGCTGCGGACGCGAGCGGGCGAGTGGCTGCAGGCCGGCGAGCCGGGCGCGACCCGGCATGACCGGGCCACCGGCAGTAACCAAGGCCTGGCCAGCGTGCTGGTCGAACTTGAGGCCATGCGGAAAACGTAGAGCGGTCATGCGGCACTCCTTTCGCACAGGCCGAGGTCGGAGGTGCACCCGCCGCCGGCCTGCTGCTGGAAGAACAGATCGAACTGGCGGCCGCCGCGGCTGGTGCGGCTCCACTCCACAAGGGTGTTGATTCGGGAATAGGTGCCAGGCCGGTCAACGTCGGTAGGGTCGGTCACGGCAGGGAAGAACGTGGCGCTGCGGCGCTTGTTGGCCGAGGCGACGACCTCCTCCCATTCGCGGATCCGCTGGATGTGGTCGGGGAACAGGTCCGCGATGTTCCGCAGCTCGCTCTTGCGGCAGTTGATGCAGGGCATGCAGCCAACGCGGCCCATGCCCAGGGCATAGAGCGGGTTGGGCTGGATGCCGTGCTTACGGTGCTGGTCCCAAACCTGCTGGACAGTCCACTCGAAGATCGGGCGCCATACGTGGCAGCCAGATTCATGCCGGTTGAAGCGCGGCTGCTTGGCACGGTTGGCGGATTCCTCCGCCCGGATCCCCAGCCACTGCAGCACCTGGCCAGCCTTGAGCATGGGGCCAACCACCTGGGTGGTGATGGGAATGGTCTTCAGCTCCTCGGTGCAGAACTGAGCCATGCGGGAAGGGAATCGGCCCTTGCTGATGCAGAGATCCAAGAACGGCACACCGGTGGGCTCATGCAGCTCCGCCGCGCGCTGCACGATGCTGTCGGGAATGCCCTCCAGCGGCCAGTGCTGCAGGATGTAGGAACGATGCTGGGCCAGCTGCCGGGTGAAGTCGGCGCGCACGGTCTCCACAACCGGGCCGCCCGTCAGGCGCGGGAGGTCGGCCACGTAGTCGTAGACGCGCTGGTCCTCGTTGCCGGTGTCGGCGAACACGGCGCGGAACGGGCGACCCAGCTCGATGGCGCGCAGGTATACCGCGGTGCTGTCCTTGCCGCCGGAGACGTTCACCAGATGCTGAATGTTGGTCATGCGAACAGATCCCGTTGGGCCGGCGGCGCCGGCAGTGGTGCAGGTGCAGAGGCGCGCATGCGCGCGCGCTGTGCAGCGTTGAAGCAGAACCAGAAGCCGTGGCCGTGCCGGCGTGCACGGCATTCCGAGAGGAACACGCGCGCGGTGTGCTTAGCTTGGTTGTCCTTCACAGCTGCGCTCCACGGATGGAGTACTGTCGACGGCTGGACTCAGGGAGGGGGACCGCATGGACGAGCACGAGGGTGTCTTTAAGCTGGTGGCAGTGGCGGGGCAGGACATTTGCTCGCAGGACCTGTGGAAGTCGATGGGCCTGGTGTACGCGCCCGGGGAAGCCGTCTTTCTTGAGCAGGTGCATGCCGGCTCCGCGTTTACTACCCGCGAGGCGGCCTTGGCCGGTGGTATCGACGCTGCCCGCGCGATTGCAAAGACCCTTTCCCCTGGCGACTGCCGTGCAAATCGGGGCGCCCGCTTCTGGTGATAAAGTCGCGCGCAGACGCACCCGGATTAGAGGAGGTGCGAGGGCGACGGGATGCACAGGCAAGAAGACTGGAATCTGAAAATCAGGGGCCGCGACGTGACGGTCCGGGTGGTGCTGGACGGCATCGGCCGAGTGGGGCAGGGCACGCTTACGGGTTTCCATGTGGTGTACGGGCCCAGCCAGATCGGCCTGGACGTGCGCGTAGTGTCCCGGGAGGACGCTGCAGCCAAGACCGAGGCGCTGCTGTCCGATCTGATGGGTGCAGACTGGTACTGAGCCGACAGGCACGCCCTTGGTGGGGGGAACCTCCGTGCAAAGTGAAGCCGTGGCAGAATGCCGGCGAATCCAAAAGGGGATCCATCGGTGAACTTGAGCGGAATTGTCGAGTGCACGAGGCTTGGGCCGAGCTGTGTGCTCGACTGGTCGACAATCGTCGGTGCCTTGGTTGGAGGCGCCACTGTCGTGGTTGCGATCCTGGCATGGAGAACGGCTAGGCGAGCAACTGAGATCGCACAGACAGCGACCGAGATCGCGAGGCATCAGCGTCAGGAGGATCGAGATGCGCACGCGCGAATCCTTGGCAGGCTTCTGCTCAGCGAAGTCACAGCCCTTCCAGCGCGGCTTGCCGCATTGGGCAAGGTGCCTGCCGTGGCTGTAGAGATATCCGGCGACGCGATAAGGATCCGCAGCGCCGCAGCGCTGGAGCATCTCCTTGAGGAGGGCCAATTTTCCGTCCTTCCTAGCGCCGAGCGAGTCGAGGCACGAATTCACGAGCTTCCAGATCGCCTTGGAGATGATCTGGCTACGCTCATCAGCCATAGTCGATCCCTGAACGATGTAGTCCGAAGGATGCGGTCGCGCCTGGTCACAACCGAGCGCCCGAATGTAAGCCCGCCCGTACTGGTGGGATATCGCGGGCGAGCTCAAGACTTTGAGCTTTTGGAAGATGAAATCCAGTTCTTCAAGACGCTCGCGATTGAATATGCGAACGACTTTCGAGAGTTTGTCGGGGTTCCGAAGGAGGATTACTCGCGCTTCGCTTGAAATGTGGGCTGCTTCAACGGCAAGCCTCGGCCTCCTGCTGCTCATGCTCGCGGCTCCTTTGCGCCGTTGATCTGCTGGCCGCCGAGGGCGGCGCTGAATTCCCAACGCTCCGCCTCGCGGGTGTAGTAGGCGGCGCGCTCCTGGCGCTCGCTTTCGGTGAACTGCTTGTCGGTCAGCGCGTGGTCGGCGGCGTCGCGGTTGGCCTTGGCCATGCGAACCGGGTCGTCCTTGAAGATGTCGAGCTGGTTACGCATGTGCCGTGGCACCTTGACCCCGTGCCAGAATGCCGGCTCGCCCTACATGGACCCTCAAATGGAATCGTCGATCCAGAAAGCTAGGTTTTGGAGCAGTCCGGTTGCGGTTGGGCTGTACGGTTTGGCTGCGGGCTGCTTGTTCACTGGCGCCTTCTTCTGGACCCCGCAGACCCGAGCTGCGGATGCCGCCGCGTGGGCATCTGCAATCGCTACGAGTGTCGCCGTGATAGTTGCGCTGTACGTTTCCAAACGTCAGATTGACGTTGCCAAAGATGCAGCCCAGTCCGAGCGAACAACCGCGTTGGAGCTTCAACAGGCAGCACAGAGCGACTTGGTGAATGCCCATAGAAGGAGGGCGATGCGTCTGGCGCACGCATTCAGTCGAGAGCTGGTCCTCGCCCGGCGTGATCTCATGGTGTTCCTGGTAAACATCCGCCCGCCCGTAATGGCGAACCCAAGTCGCTTCATGTTGGAAGTGTTCTTTTCCGAAAAGCCCCTGCCGGACCTGGCGCTCATCGCCAGATTCGCCGATCAGCTCGATGGATTTGAGGACGAGCACGCGTTCGCGATTCTCACGCTCCTTGCGGGCTGGCAGAGCTTCAATCGCTGGCCAGGGATGAATGCAGAGGCTTTCATCAGCTTGGAGGAGGAGCGGCGCTGGAAGATGGCAGACAACCGCTCGGAAGCCGGGCATGAAATTCTCTTGGCGCTTGGGCGCGTAGTGAACCTGCTCGCTCCGTACTACGAGAACCATGCATCGATGTTGGGCTTTGTGATGGAAGAGGTGCCTGACGAGCTTGCCCAGTACTTTCCGAAAGCCCGTTAGCGAAGGTTCCTGCGCTTGGCATGCCGGCGCTGATTGTTCGTAGCGGATGTTCTGCACGCTTCTGCTCCTCAGAGAGTTGCCGGCTTCGTGGAAGTCCCGCCGGCGTGGGAGGCCGGTTGCGCCGGCCGGGCGGTTGCTCAGTGCGTGTCGTCGGCGGGCATTGCCCGGCGGCGGCGCTCGTCGGTGCGGCGCTGCATTTCGACGCGGAAGGCAGGCCAGCCGCGGCGGGCGTCATTCCAGCCGTGCCAGCCGAAGTAGGCGATGCCGGCCAGGGCGATCAGGACGAAGGAGGCGGCGCCGGTGTAGATGGCGCGCGCGAGCAGCGCCATCAGGGCGCCGACGATCACGGCGCAGTAGAAGGGCAGGGCCAGGTGGTGCATTAGGCGTGGCTCCACGCGCGCTGCGGCTTGCGGCGCAGCGACCGCTTCATGCGGCTGATGGCAGCCGCGGCGCTGCCGCCGCGCAGGAAGTCGAGCCGTGCCAGGTCGGCGACGGTATTGGCGAAGTCGGGGCGGTGACCGATGCGCAGGGCGGCGATGCGGACGGCGTCTGCGACGGCGCGGCCGCGCTGCTGCGGGCCTACCAGGATGGCGACGACGCTCATGCCTGCACCTGCAGATGCTTTTCGGCGCGGTCGGCGGCCATGGGCGCGCCGGCTGCCGGGCTGGCGGCCCGGAACAGATCGATGGCGAGCTGGCGAGCGTCGGCGGTGGTGAGCAGCCATGCGCTGTTGCCGAGGTCCACGACGACGTTGTGTTCGTCGGCGGTGACCGGCATGACCTGGCCGGCCGGATGCACGCGAGCGAAGACCCGGGCGCTCATGCCGCGTCCTTGCCGCTCAGGGCGTCGGTGTACTGCTTGGCGGTGGTGCCGCTCATGCGCAGCGCTTGGGCCGCGCGCTGCAGCTCCAGCGCGAGCTGGTCGGCTTCGGCCGGATCGAGGTAGAGCGAGGCAAAGCCGAGCTTTACGGCGACCTTGCCGAGGGCGTCCATGGAGAGGACGGTGGGCGCGATGCTGGCGGCGCCGAGGGACAAGCTGGCCATGTGTGATCTCCTGCGCCCGGCCCCGGGATGGGGCTGCGTTGGGCGACGGGGCTAAGATCACACAATGTGATTATTGATGCAACACGAAACGTGATGTTTGGGCGTGCATTTTCTGAACGGCGGTAGTTCCGTTCAGAAAAAGAGGGTTGGGCTAGTCGAACTGGTTCCGGATCAGCCCAGCGTCTTCGAAGGACACGTCGTCGCGGATGCACTCGCGGGCGCGGTCCAGATTGCGGTGCAGCTCGATTAGGTCGTCATCGCCGAGGTCATCTATCGATGCGTGCCCCAGCGTTGCTTGGTCGATGATGAGTTGAACGCCGAACGGGCTATAGACCTTGGCCAACGTTCGGATCATGCGCAGATGGCTCTCGCGTGCGACAGCATCGAAGTGCGCGGAGCGCTTCCCTCTAGCCGGGCGGGGCGCAGGCTGTTTGTCAGGCGCGGCGCTTATCCGCTCCATCAGCTTGTGCAGCAGCTCGTCCGTTTTGCTCATGTGTTGCAGTTCCCCTGTGTAGATCGCGCTTCTCGCGCCATGCTGCGAAATCCACCAGGTTCCGCTGATCTGCGGGGCGTTCGTCGTTCAAGATCCATTCGTACACATCCGCGAACAGATCAGCATCCGTCTCGATATCGAAGGCCTTGCCGAGTGTTCCGAACGCCTTGGCCAGGAACCGGTGGGTTTCGGCAAGGATTGCAGGAGCGGGTCGCGGGGACTGAGACGCCGGCGCTTCGCCGAACAGGGACGCGATGCTGACGCCTAGGGCGTTGGCCAGTAGCGGCACTTCTGACACCTTGGGCTCGCGCGCGCTGGCCGCTGATGATTCGTAGTTCGCGATACGGCTTTGACCAGACCAGCCGCAGGCGAGCGCCAGTGCTTCCTGGGTCATGCCGGCATTGATCCGGGCGGCGCGGAGGTTGTCAGAGAAGGCCATACCGGGATTCTTCACGGTATGTGATGCGGCGCTAACACGAATTGTGTTGCTTGAAGGATCACGATATGTGATGCTCCTCGCATGGACGCTCTCGACAAAGCCGTAAAAGCCGCTGGTGGCGTGACTTCTCTCGCCGCTGCCCTTGGTGTTCGCCAGAGCGCCGTCAGCAATTGGAAATCCCGGTCCAGCATTCCCGCGGCCCAGGTCCTGGGAATCGAGCGGGCCACGGGAGTTTCCCGGCATGAGCTCTGCCCGGAGATCTTCGGCGCCGCCGCCGACCTTGCTCCGGTCACCAAGCAGCAGCTGCTGGAAAAGCTCGGCCTCAGCACCGACGCCCACTTGGCCATCGTGCTGTCCCTGCCGGTCGAGCAGGTCGCGCTCTGGCCGAGCGCTGGTGCCGTACCCGCGCTGCCGCAAGTTCTGCGTCTGCTCGGCATTGGCGACCAGGCCCCGGTCGCACCGGTCAGCCTCGACCCCGATGCCGACCGCATTGGCCCTGTCGACACCGCCTGAAAGGCCATCCCTGGCCGTCGTCCCTGAGTTGTCTCTGTCCATGGCGCCCATCGTGCGCCGCCCGGGCCCAGCCCGAAACCCTGAAACACAGTCCCTCCCAAGGTGACCCGATGACCTGCCGTACCTCCTCGCTCAACTGGCTCGACAACCTCTACAACTCCGTGCGCGAGACGCCGGGCGGCGTGGAAGCTGCAGCTGCGTACCTGGCCCAGCGCCGGGGCAAGTCGATGCACCCCGAGACGCTGCGCGCGAAGCTGCGCGGTCTGGAGGGTGAGTCGGTGACGCTCCAGATCGCCGAACTGTTGACCGAGTGGATGCAGGAACAGGCCGGCGGCGGTGAGCGCGCGCTGGGCTGGCTGCAGTCGCTGGTAGCGCGCTTCGGCATGGCCGCCGACGTGGTGCCGCCGGCGCCGGAAGGTGGTTGGTCCGACGAGATCGGCGCCATCCAGATGAAGCTTCTGGAGATCACCAGCCGGGTGGGGAAGCTGTCCGGCACGGCCGTGGAGGCCATCGCCGACTCGACCATCACGAACGCTGAGGCCGAGCAGATGATTGCCGAGATCCGCGCACTGCGCACCATGGCCAATCGCCTGGAGCGCAACGTCGCGCGCGCTGCAGCGAAGGGGAGGGCGGCCCGATGACCAGTCTGGCCCGATCCAACGATCCCAACAGCAGCCATGCGGCTGCGGCGGACCTCGTCGCCACCGGCAAGCTGCTGGACCAGCAGACGCGCGCTGCAGCAGCGGTGCGTCGCCACCCTGGCCAGAGCAGCCTGCATCTGGCCGCACTGACCGGCCTTGACCGCCACATGCTCGGCCGTCGCCTGCCGGAGCTGGCCCGCCAGGGGAAGATCTGGCGCGGCCCTGCAGCGCCGTGCGCCACAACGGGCAAGAGCGCCTGCACGTGGTTCCCGGTGGCACCTGGCGAAAACCTGTCGCTGGGGCTCTGACATGTCGACCATCATCATGTCGCAGTGCTGGCCGCTGCAGGGCCTGAGCGTCACGCAGAAGGCTGTGCTGATCTCGCTGGCCGACCAGGCGAACGACGACGGCGTGTGCTGGCCGGCAGTGGGGACCATCGCCACGCGCTGCTGCATGTCGCCGCGCGCTGTGCGCACCGCCATGGATCATCTGGAGGTCGTTGGCCTGCTGACCCGCGCCCATCGGTTCAACAGCAGCACGGTCTACAACGTCACTCCGGCGAACTTCGACACCGCAGCATCGCCGTCCAAGGGCTCTCGCAAGGCGGGTAAATCGGGTGCTGCATCGGACGCAGGTGCTGCGCCCCATGCAGGGGGTGCGCCCGCTGCAGGTGGGGATGCGCCCGCTGCAGGAGGGGATGCACCGGGCGCAGGTCTGGAGGTGCGCCCCGTGCCGCCTAACCGTCATATAACCATCAATGAACCGTCAGGAGAACCGTCATTTCCGGCGGGCCTGTCGGCCGCGCCGCCGGTGGTGGATGCGGAGACCGAGGTGCAGGCAGCATGCCGAGCCACGTGGGTGGCCTATGCCACGGCGTACCGGAACCGTCACGGCGTGGCGCCGGTCCGCAACGCCAAGGTCAACGCCAACGTGAAGCAGCTGGTGCAGCGCCTGGGCCGCGATGAGGCCCCGGCTGTGGCTGGGTGGTTCCTGACCGTCAACGAGCGCTACGTGGTGCAGAACATGCACGACCTGGGCGCGCTGTTGGCGAAGTGCGAGGCCTACCGCACGCAGTGGGCCACCGGCCGGCAGATGACGGCGACCAGCGCCCAGCAGCAGGACCAGACCCAAGCCAACGCCTCTGCCGCCGACGACGCCAAGGCGCTGCTGCGCCGCTTGAAGGGAAACGCCGATGCTCAGTGATGCCGAACAGGACACGCTGGTCGAAATGCTGGTGGCCACGGCCGAGGTGATGGGCGAGCAGATCCGCCCGACCGCTGCGGCCTACATGGTCACCGACTTGGCGGCCTACCCGCTGCGGGTGCTGGCCGAGGCGCTGACGGCGTGCCGCCGCGAGGTAAAGGGCCGGCTGAGCTTGGCCGCGATCATGGAGCGCATCGACGACGGCCATCCGGCCCCGAACGAAGCGTGGGCCGTGGCCATCCGCGCCACTGACGAGGCGGTGACCCTGGTGTGGACCGAGCAGACCCGGGACGCATGGACGGCGGCGCTGCCGCTGGTCGAGGAGGGCGACAAGATCGCAGCCCGGCAGGCGTTCTTGGAGGTGTACGCACGGTTGGTGAAAAGTGCGCGCGCCGTGGGTGGTTGCGCCGTCTACCAGCCGTCGCTAGGCCACGACGCGAGCGCCCGTGCCGCAGCGCTGCAGCTGGCGGTCGACGCCGGTCGCCTTGCGCACCAGCAGGTGGCCGAGCACTTGGCGCTGCCGGCGCCCACGCCCGCGTTCAACCCCTTGGCGCTGCTGGCCGGCCGAGTGGAGGCCAGCCCGGAAGCGAACGAGCGTACCCGGAAGCGGCTGGCGGAGATCGCCGAGCTGTTCGGGTCCGCCCAGGACGCCGCGGCATGAGGCAGGACCACGTCGAACTGGAAGTGCGGCCGGCGTCGGAGCCGGTGGCCGAGGCCGGCTGGTATCTGGCCTATGGCTACGGGATCAAGCCGCTGGTGCTGTACGCGACCCGTGGCATGACCGTGTGGCGTGACGGCATGCGCCAGATCCCGATCACCCGCTATGCCGGCCCTGTGCCGGAGCTGCGCTGATGTGGTCGAAAGCCCCGCCGCCGACCAAGGAAGAAGCGGCCCGCATCGAGTTGGCCAAGACCGGCCCGTGCATGGCGTGCCTGGCGCTGCAGCTGCAGGGTCTGTTGGAGCCGGTGCTGGTGGTCTACGGCTGCGACTACAACCACGCCAAGAGCGGCAACGTGCGGCGCGGCCACATGTGCGGCTACGCGCTCTGCAAATGGCACCACATGCGCTACCCGATGGAGGGGAACACCTTCGCGACGATGCGCCAGATCTACGGCCCGAGCCTTATGGATGGCTCGCGGACCTTCCACGAGACCTACGGCTCGGACGACGAGCTGATTGACCAGCAGACCTACATCAACGAGCTGAGGAAAGCAGCATGATCGATCGAAGCACGAGCTACGCGGGCCAGGTGCGCGCGCTGTTCGAGGCTGCGCCGCAGGCGCGGCTGCAGCTGTGCGAAATGTACGAGAGGGCCAACGCGAGCACCGTGCGGCACCGCGAGCGGATCAGCAGCGCCGCCCGCGATCTGGTTCTGGCCGGCTACCTGGTCAAGGAAGGGAGGGGAAAGAAGGCGGAGTTCAGTGCCACGGGCAAAGGCATGCCCCGTAAGTTCGTGGTCACCGACGAGCAGCGGGAGCAGTGCAGGGCAGACAAGGCCAAGAAGCAGGCGGCCTACCGCGCATCGAAGCGCGTCGGCACCTCCCCACGCGCGCCGGACAAGATGACGATCAACCGTGCGCGGGTGGATCTGCGCGCCGACCTGGCCCCGGCCAAACCGTGGGGCAAGGAGAAGAGCGGGCAGCGGCCGGCCGAGACGGTGGAGCAGTTCCAGGCGCGGGGCGGGCAGGTACAGCGCCTGACGGCCAGCTGGGAGCAGGCAGTATGAAGCCATGCCCCTTTTGCGGTAGCGGCGACGTGGGCGTCCATGAGTTCCTCGACCGCGAAGGCGACCGGCTGTTCGCCGTTGGATGCAGCGGGTGCGGCAGCCACGGAGCCCCGCACATCCCGCTTATGGACGACGCCCGGCCGGCAGCTATCGCGTCATGGGAGCGCCGAGCCCCGGCGATTGAGTGGCGGCCTATTTCCTGGGCGCCACAGGATGGGACACGGCTGATGCTGTGGGACTCGGTGAGCAAACGGCCGGTGTTTGCCAGCTGGCGCGGTGACAACCCGGCGATCACGCACTATGCGGCCGAGCCGGCCGGCCCGGAGGTGGCCTGATGGACGCCATCGAGCAGCGGGCGCGGGAGCTGTTGGCTGCGGAGTTTGAGACTGCTGACTGGCCTGTCGCCGCCGAGAGGCTTAGGGCCGCACTACCGACAAGCTCAATCGTGATGTGGGAAAAGATGAAGCGGGTCAGTTTGAACGCCATCATCGCCGGCCTCACGCCGCCTGAGGGCTACGTGCTGGTCCCGGTAGAGCCGACCGTGGAGATGCTGGGAGAAATTCAGCTGGTCGAGCACTTCACCGGGAACGCGCTGCGTGCGCGGTATGCCGCCATGCTCGCCGCTCGCCCGGAGGTTCCGGGTGCCTGACCGCGCGCTGGAGCTGGTGCTTCCCTGGCCGAGCAAGGATCTGTCGCCGAACGGCCGCCTGCACTGGGCACGAAAGGCAGACGCCGTTCAGTACGCCCGACAGGTGGCGGTGATCGCGGCCATCAACGCCGGATGGAAGGGGGCGCGCCTGCCCGATGGGCGGCTGCACCTGCACGTCACCTTCTACAGGCCCAGCCGCCGGCGAATGGACGACGACAACCTGCTGAGCCGGTTCAAGCCGTCCCGCGATGGGTTAGCTCAGGTGCTGGGGATCGATGACACCCGGTTTATCAGCCATCCGCTGGTGGCCGACGAGGTACGCAAGGGTGGGCAGGTGGTGGTCCGGATCACTGCAGGGCCTGCACCTGGCGGATAGGTCGCGGGCTGTGCGACGCAAGGGGAACAAGCTGGCTGGATGGACCTGACCCGCTATGACGACAAGGCGCTGGAGCTGCTGAGCAGCCTCCAGCAGGAGATAGCCGAAATGCGATGGAACCGGGCGTGGACGGCACCGGACCAGCGCGGGGAGGCCGAGCAGGCGTTGCGCCGATCACGCGCGCTGCGCCGCGAAATCAACCGACGAGATCGATTAAGGGGAAGGGGATGAAAGACGCACGCGAGCTGCTGTCCAGCGGGACGGGGCCGAAGGCAATGAGTTATGACGGCAGCGCTGTGGGGCCGTCCACGCAGGAGATCCTGGCCGCCTTGGCGTTCGTCCAGCACGGGCTTGGGCGCGAACTGCTGGAGGCGCTGTGGTGGCCAGAGAGTGGAGCGCGCCGCCGCGAGCAGCTGCGGCAGGAAGTGATCGGCCTGGTGGCGCCTGAGTTTACGCGCCAGATGCATGCCCTCGCAGATGCCAGGACGAACTTCGGCATCGCCAAGGCAAGCATCGGTTGGGGTGGTGGCCAGACCACCGATGTGCAGCGCCGTGAACTGCGGCGCACGGAGCAGGCCTTGGAAGATGCGCGCGCTGCGGCGTGGCCGAACAACACCATGGAACAGCTTGGCGTGCTGGCGGGAGCCGTCATCGGTGAAATGGTGGATAGCTGCGAATGCCAGGACTGCGAGGGTAAGAGGGTGGTTCGTGATCCGGCAGTTGCTGGGGTGCTGAAATGCCCGCGCTGCGGCGGGAGCGGACGCGAGCCGTTCAGTGGGCGCAAGCGCGGCACGTCCATAGGCGCGGATTGCTCGGCATACAGCCGGTTCTGGCGGCCGGTCTACGAATGGATGCTGGCCAACTTCCGCGCTGCTGAGTCGCGCGCTGCCGCTGAGTTCAGCAAGGCCCTGTCCAGGGCCGCGTGACGATGACTTCCTAGGTCATCGAAAAAGCGGGCATTCTTGCCACCATCCAATCGCAAGCCCCGGCCAGCCGGGGCTTTTTCTTTGCCCGCGTCCCAGCCGGACTAACTCTCGTGCCCAGCCGGCGCTAGGGGCGGGCACCTATCAACCGGGAGGGGCATATGCCGAACCGGACAAGCAACGGGGCCACCATGAAGGACGAAATCATTGGCACTGCCGCGGGTGCTGCAGTGAAGGCTGCGCCGCCGGCAGCGGTGGCCAGCGCGGTTGCCGCAGGTGCGAACCTCGACCGCGTGGTGGTGGTGCTGACGATCATCTACCTGGTCGGTCAGATCAGCTACCTCGGGTGGCGCTGGATCCGCGAGTGGCGGCAGAGGGCTCAGGCATGAAGGCGAAACTGATTGGCGTAAGCGCCGCTGCAGTCATCAGCTTGGCCGCGGCCTCGCTGGTAAAGCCCTGGGAGAACTGGTCGCCCACCCCCTACATCGACATTGTGGGCGTAGCCACGCACTGCTACGGCGACACCAGCCGTGCAGACAAACCGGTCTACACCGAGCAGGAATGCGCAGCGAAGCTGAACAGCCGTCTCGGTGTGTATCTGGCTGGAGTCAGCCAATGCATCAAGGTGCCGCTCGGCGAACGCCAGTGGGCGGCGGTGCTGAGCTGGACCTACAACGTCGGCGTGGCGGCAGCCTGCAACTCGACGCTGGTGCGAAAGATCAACGACGGTCAGCCGACTGCGATCTGGTGCGCCGAACTGGACCGCTGGGTCTACGCGGGTGGCAAGCGCGTGCAGGGGCTGGCCAACCGCCGTGCTGCTGAGCGCGCCATGTGCGAGGACCGGTCATGACGCATCCTGCAGCAGTGCTCGCCGCGTTCGTCCTCTGGTCCGCTGCCATGTTCGGTGCAGGCTGGGCGTGGCGCGGTGATCGTGCCGAGGGCAGCGAGGCCCTGAGCCAGGTGGCAACCGGTAAGCAAGCCTTACAAGTTGAACAGCAGGCCCGCGCGGTCGAACACCAGCAGGCCGACGAAATGGCCGCCATCGGAGCGAAGCATGAAGAAGATCGCACTGCGGCCCAGGCCGTCCCTGCTGCTGTTGTTGCTGACCTGCGCGATGGTCGTCTCCAGCTGCGCGACGACCTCGCCACCTGTAGCACCAGCCTCCTGTCCCAAGCCGTCGCCGGCGCCGTCGAACGTGACCAGGCAGCCCAACTACGAGCAGAGGTTGCGGGCGCTGTTGTTCAAGTCGGACGAGACGCCGACGACCAGGTTCGTGCCTGCCAAGCCGTGATCGAGGTGGATCGTGGGGGATGACCGGCTCGACAAACTGCTGTCTCTAGCAGAGAAACAGCACGCCACCATCGTGGAGCAGGGTAAGCAGATCGCGGAGCTTGGCATGCACGTCGGCCTGCTGGTCCAAGCAGTTGCACAGCTGTTGGGTGAAGAGGCCGGCGTGCCAGTCCAAGACGAGGGGACTGAGCCGCCGCGCCTCGACCTGGACGGGAACCCCTACTGATGGCTCGCCTACGCACGGTCTCTCCGCGCATCAGCGCAGTGTCGACGCGCATCAAGAGCGTGACCCCAGGAAGCTGGCGCGGCACCGAGACGAGCAGCACCAAACGTGGCTACGGATACCGCTGGCAGAAATATCGAGCGAGCTTTCTTGAGGCGCATCCGCTGTGCGTGATGTGTGAAGCGCAGGGACGAGTGGTGGCGGCCTCGGTCGTCGACCACATCACCCCGCATCGGGGCGATCACCGCCTCTTATGGGATCCGAAGAACCACCAGCCGCTCTGCAAGCCTTGCCACGACGGGGCCAAACAGAGGCTCGAGCGGGGCGCTTCGCGAGCGTGAAACCAGCCTGAGCAAGCCGCCTCTGGCGGACGTTCCACGAGGGTTAGTCGTTTCCGTACGGGAGGGGCACCAAAAGTATGGGATCGATTCGGACCTAGACCGCGTCCCCCCGCACGCGTGGAAAAAAATCCCGCAGGAATGGAAATCAGCAAATGGCAGGTGTCAAAGGCAAGAGCGGCGGCGCGCGTAAGAACGCAGGTGGCGCAAGGCCTGGCGCCGGTCGAAAGCCAAAGCTTTCAACGCCCGCGCCGCCTAAGAAATCAGCAAATACGAAGGCCGCCGCGGGGCCGGCCAAGAAGGCCGCTGCGGTAGAGGTCCAGCTGGAGGTCCAGCCGAAAGGCGGTGCCTTGAAGCGCACCAAGGCTGTCGCTGTCGAGCAGGAAGAGACGGACATGCTCACCCTGCTCCAGCGGATCGCCCTTGGCCAGGTCGCGGCTACGGCTATTCAGGTTAAGGCTGCCTCTGCTGCGTTGCCCTATACCCACGCGAAGAAGGGTGAGGGCGGCAAGAAGGAGGAGCGGCAAAAGAAGGCCGAGGCGGTGGCGGGCCGATTCGCCCCCTCTGCGCCACCCCGGCCGAGGATGAACTGATATGGGCGTGCCGCTCTATACGACCGCATGCCCCGACTGGGCCGAGAGGCTGGTGGCCGGACGGTCGATCATCCCGCCACCGATCTATCCCGTTCAGGCCCAGGAGGCGCTGGCGGTATTCAAGCAGCTGCGTATCGTCGATGCGCCCGGCAGCCCGACCTTTGGTGAGGCATGCGAGTCCTGGGTTTTCGACTTCGTCGCGGCCATCTTCGGCGCATACGACGCTGAGACAGGGCGTCGGCTGATTCGCGAAGTGCTGATGCTTATCCCCAAGAAGAACAGCAAGTCCACGCTGGCGGCGGGGATCATGGTGACCGCGCTGATCCTGAACTGGCGCGTGTCGGCTGAGATGATCATCCTGGCGCCTACGGTGGAGATCGCGAACAACGCGTTTGCTCCAGCGCGGGACATGATCAAGGTCGATGACGACCTGTCCGAGCTATTCCATGTGCAGGACCATGTGCGCACCATCACCCATAGAACGATGGGAGCCACCCTGAAGGTGGTTGCCGCAGACAGTGAAACTGTCGGTGGCAAGAAGGCGAGCTGGGTTCTGATCGACGAGGAATGGCTTTTCGGCAAGCGGCCAAATGCTGAGGCGATGTTTCGCGAGGCAGTCGGTGGGTTGGCCTCAAGGCCTGAAGGGATCGTCATCAAACTGACGACTCAGTCCGACGAGCCACCGGCTGGCGTGTTCAGACAGGACCTGCAGCGTATGCGGGACGTGCGCGACGGAAAGATCCTGGATCCCCAGTCGCTGCCCGTGCTGTACGAGCATCCGCCGGAAATGGTCAGCGCAGGTGATCACCTGAAGCTGGAGAACATGCCGCTGGTGAACCCCAATTTCGGGGTCTCTGTGGACTCGGAGTTCCTGCGACGTGAGTACGAGAAGGCCGACCAAGCTGGCGAGCATTCCCTGCGGGGCTTCTTGGCCAAGCATGCCAACGTCGAGGTAGGGCTGAACCTGCGCTCGGACCGCTGGGCCGGAGCTGACTTCTGGCTGCAGCAGGCCAAGCCGGAACGCGTGGCAACACTGGATGACCTGCTACAGCGCTGCGAGGTTGTCACCAGCGGAATCGACGGCGGCGGCCTCGATGATCTTCTGGGTCTGGTTGCTGTCGGACGTGAGCGCGGAACGCGAAAGTGGTTGGCCTGGGCCCACGCATGGGCGCATGAGATCGTTCTGCAGCGCCGCAAGGACATTGTCACCAAGCTTCAAGAGTTTGAGGCGGCAGGCGACCTGACAATTGTGAAGCTGCCGGGACAGGATGTTGACCAGGTCGCTGATGCGATCTGCAAGATGAAAGCAGCAGGACTGATGCCGGAGGAGAACGCCATCGGCGTTGATCCGGCCGGCATCGGTGCGATTGTCGACGAACTGACCACGGAGTCCCGCGGGGTCGATCTAAAGCAGATCGTAGCGGTGTCTCAGGGCTGGAAGCTCAATGGCGCCATCAAGACGACCGAGCGCGCCTTGGCCGGTGGCGACCTGATCCACGCCGGCCAGCCGCTTATGGCGTGGTGCGTTAGCAATGCAAAGGTGGTTCCTGCCGGGAACGCCATCACGATCACCAAGCAGGTCAGCGGCACGGCAAAGATCGACCCGCTGATGGCGCTGTTCAACGCGGTTTCGTTGATGGCACTCAATCCATCTGCTCGTGGCCCCTCCGTGTACGAGAGCCGCGGCATCAGATTCCTATAAGGAACCACATGTCTCGTTTCAACGCCGAAGCCCTGGCGTCTCTGGACCGGTACTGGAACCCGCCAGCGGCCACTGAGTCACCTTCGACGCCTGGCGCGCGCGCTGAGGCCGGTCACTTCTCCGGGATGAATGATCCCGCCCTGCTGGAGTTCATGCGGTCCCGTGGCGGTCATGGCGGTGGCAGCTTCCAGCTACGCAACATGGCGGTGCTGAGGTGCCTGTCTCTGATCTGCGGGACCATCGGCATGCTGCCGCTGAATCTGGTTGAGTCGGGCGGGAAGAAGCGGATTGCGACCGAGCACCCCGCGCACCGTCTGCTCAAGATCAAGCCGAATCCATGGCAGACGCCCTTGGAGTTCAAGCGGCAGATGGAGCTGGCCCGCCAACGGCACGGAGATGGTTACGCGAGAATCATCTGGTCGGCCGGCAGGCCGATCCACTTGATACCGCTGGACTCCCTCGCGGTTCGCGCTGAGCTCGGCGACGACTGGCGGATGATCTACCGGTACAACAGCAAGAAGCGCGGCGAGGTAATCCTCAAGCAGGAGGAAGTGCTTCACATCCGGGATCTGTCCGTGGACGGTGTGACCAGCCTGTCCAGGATGAAACTGGCAGACCGGGCCATCCGCTTGGCACTGGATGCGGAACATGCGGCGAGCCGGATCTTTGAGACCGGCAACATGGCTGGCGGCGCCATCGAGGTGCCGAATGCGCTCAGTGACGTGGCGTATGACCGGATGCGCAACTCCCTGGACACCGAGTATTCCGGTGCCGCTGCCGCGCAGCGCTGGATGCTGCTGGAAGAGAACGCCAAGGCAAACAAGTTCGGCAGCACCGCGCAAGAGGCCCAGCACGTCGAGAACCGCAGCGCGCAGGTGGAGGAAGTGGCCAGGCTGTACGGCGTTCCACGCCCGCTGCTCTTCCTGAGTGACACCAGTTGGGGCACAGGCATCGAGCAGCTGGGGATCTTCTTCCTGCAGTACACGATGTTGGAGCACTTCACCAACTGGGAGCAGGCCGTCGCGCGTTCGCTGATCGCCGAGCGGGACCTGGAACGCTTCCAACCGAAGTTCAATGTGCGGGCGCTGATGCGCGGCACGCTCAAGGATCAGGCGGAGTTCTTCAAGGCCGCTCTCGGCGCGGGCGGCACGGCGCCGTTCCACACGCAGAACGAGGTCCGCGACCTTCTCGACTATCCGGAATCGGATCAGCCCGGGGCCAACGACCTGGTCAACCCCATGACACAGAAGGGAAAGAGCAATGAGCCTTCGGCAGCTGCCTGAAATCCGAGCCGAGCGACGACTCGGCGCCGCCCAGTTCGACATGCGTCCCGACGCCCTGGAGCGCTGGGAGCCCGAAGTACGGGCCGCCGGCAACGACGCGAATAGCATCTCGATCTATGACTCCATCGGCGAGAACTGGGAGGGTACTGGCGTCACCGCCAAGCGGATCAGTGCTGCCCTGCGAGCCATTGGCGATAAAGACGTGATGGTGAACGTCAATTCGCCCGGTGGCGACTTCTTCGAAGGCGTTGCGATCTACAACCTGCTGCGTGAGCACCCCGGCCGTGTGACCGTGCAGGTCATGGGCCTGGCTGCCTCGGCCGCGTCGGTGATCGCGATGGCTGGCGACGAGATCCTGATGGGCGACGGGGCGTTCCTGATGATCCACAACGCTTGGGCAGTGGCCATCGGCAATCGCCACGATATGGCTGACGCAGCAAAGCTGCTGGAGCCGTTCGACGCGGCCATGGCCAAGGTGTACGCCGCCCGCACGGGCATCTCCGAAGCCGAAGCTGCCCGGATGATGGACGAAGAGACGTGGATCGGCGCCGCCCAGGCGGTAGACGATGGCTTTGCCGATGGCCTTCTGGACGGGGCAGCCGCGACCAAGGATGCCAAGCAGGCATCTGGTGGGCGCAAGGCCTTGGCCTTGGTCGAGGCGGCAATGGCGAAGGCTGGGCACTCCCGTTCCATGCGACGCGACACCCTGAAGTCACTGTTCAACGGCAAGCCGAGCGCTGCCGGATCCGCTACGCCGAGCGCTAGCGACAACGAAACCTCGGCCCTGTTGCAGGGCCTTCTCGACAACCTCAGAGCCTAAAGGGCCGACACATGACCAAGATGACCCACGGCCGCATCCCGCGCGGCCTCGTTTCCGTGCACGCCGACGGCGGCAACCAGCCGGACGTCAAAGCGCTGGTGGAGAGCCTGAACAAGGCGTTCGCCGACTTCAAGGCCGAGCACAACAAGCAGCTGGACGAGATCAAGAAGGGCAACGCTGACGCGCTGCAGGCCCTGAAGGTCGACAACATCAACGCCGATATCACCCGCCTGCAGGCGGCCGTGGACCAGGCCAACACCCAGATGGCCGCGTTCCAGATGGGTGGCGGCAGCGCCGGCAGTGGTGTTGCCGATGCCGAATACACCGAGTCGTTCCGCGCTCATTTCCGCAAGGGTGAAGTGCAGTCCGCCCTCAACAAGGGCGCCGCCGACGAAGGTGGCTACCTGGCGCCGGTTGAATGGGACCGCTCGATCACCGACCGTCTGGTGATCGTCTCGGACATGCGTCAGCTGGCGAACGTCCAGCCCTGCTCGGGTTCGGGCCTGACCAAGCTCTACAACACCGGGGGCACGTCCTCGGGCTGGGTGGGCGAGGAAGATGCCCGACCGGAGACCGGCACGTCCAAGCTGCGTCCCCTCGGTTTCGGCTGGGGCGAGATCTATGCCAATCCGGCCGCGACCCAGCAGCTGCTGGATGATGCCGAGATCGACCTGGAGGCCTGGCTGGCCGGCGAAGTGGAGCTGGAGTTTGCCCGCCAGGAAGGTGATGCCTTCTTCTCGGGCAACGGAGTCAACAAGCCGTTCGGCATCCTGACCTACGTGGAAGGCGGCGCCAACTCGGCCAAGCATCCGTTCGGCGCCATCAAGGCTGTGAACAGCGGCGTCGCTGCGGGCATCAACGGTGACAGCATCCTGGACCTGGTCTACGACCTGCCGTCCGCATTCACCGCCAGCGCCAGGTTCGCGATGAACCGAAAGTCGCAGGGCATGGTCCGCAAGCTGAAAGACGCGCAGGGCAACTACCTGTGGCAGCCGTCGCTGGTGGCGGGTCAGCCGTCCACCCTGGCTGGTTTCGCGCTGCAGGACGTGGCTGCCATCCCGGATGTGGCCGCGAACGCGACCGCGGTGCTGTTCGGCGACTTCAAGCAGACCTACACCGTGTACGACCGCAAGGGCGTGCGGGTGCTGCGCGATCCGTACACCAACAAGCCGTACGTGATGTTCTACACCACCAAGCGCGTGGGCGGCGGTGTGCACAACCCCGAGCCGATGCGCGCCCTCAAGATCGCCGAGTAATCGGGCCTACAGCGACCGGGCGGCATAGCGCCGCCCGGTTTCCATTTTTTGATCTGGGAGCCGCAATGGCCAAATTCATCAAGCCCTTCCGTGGAGTGCCGGAAGGCGAGATCTACCCTGTCCAGTTCGTTGCCGGTGAATCGTGCCCGCCCGAGCTGGAAGCCGGTGCGCTGTCCGTCGGCGCGATTACGCTGAGCCCGGCGCCTGCGACGATCCTCTTGGGATCGGATCTGCAGCCTGCAAAGTTCCATTTCGAAGAGGGTGTCGAGGTCCTGCTTGGCGAAGTGGTTGAGCTCGCGCATGGCGCCTCGGGCCTTTCTGCCGCGGACTGGAACGCTCTGAGTGTGGCCACGCGCGAATCGGCAATCGCCGAAGTGGTGCAGCGCCTTTCGGCGGAGGCGGACGAGAAGAAGGCCACTGCCGCTGGTGCGACCGTCGCTCCAGCGGCGGGCGCTGATGAGACGCCGACCGGCGACAAGGCTGCTCTGATCGTGAAGCTGGAAGCGGCGAGCATCCCCTTCGACAAGCGCTGGGGCGTGGAGAAGTTGGCTGCTGCACTGGCCGAGGGCAAGAAGGACTGATATGGCCATCGTCTCTATCGCACAGGCCCGCTCGCATGTGCGGGTGGAGGCGGACTATCCGGTGGAGCAGTTGGAGGATGCTATTGCCGGCGCAATCGACGCCGCGCAGGCGTACCTCAATCGCAAAGTCTACGAGAGTGCCGATCTCCTGGCAGCTGCGAGGGCGCTGTACCCGGCATCAGTGAGGGAAGCAACTGTTGCCAGGAATCAGGCCCTGGCCGATGCGGTTTTCATCGAAAGCGACGAGGAGCGCGCCGCGACCATTCGGATTGCGAAAGTTGCCTATCAGGAGGCCGTGCAGGCCGCTGAGGCAAGCGTCCACGGGGCGGTCGTCAACCCCAGCATTGTCTCGGCGGTGTTGCTCACTATCGGCCATCTGTACGCGAATCGGTCAGACGTGGTCGTTGGATCTACGGCGGTGGAGCTTCCCCTGGGCGCCAGGAGTCTCCTGCGCCCTTATCGAAGGGTGATGATGCCATGACGCTTCAAGATGGGGACCTGCAGCATCGCATCCGGTTTGAGCGCAAGACCGTGACGCGCGACCAGCTGGGCGGTCCGGACAAAGCGACATGGGTTGAGGTCGTGTCCATCTGGGCGAAGGCGATCAACAACCTTGCAGCGACAACGGAGGCTGTGGCTGCAGGTGCGGAGCGCTATAGGGAGCAGGTGCGGTTCGATATCCGGCCGAGAAACGTTGATCCGCAGTGGCGAATCGTATTCCGGGGTCGGAACTTCGACATCAAGAGTATCGCCCCTAGCAATGACGGCAGTGAGATGGCGATCATCGCCGTGGCGGGGTTGACCAATGGCTGAGCAAGTAACTATCAGCGGTCTGGAGGGGCTCTTGCGCTCGCTACGCGAGGCACCCAAGGCAATCCAAGGCCGGGCCGTGCAATCCGGAATGCGCAAGGGCGGAAACATCATCAGGGATGACGCAAGGCGCAGGGCACCGAGAGCATCGGGGTTCATGGCCTCGCAGATCGTCACCCGCCGGGCCAATGCCAAGACGCGGCACCGAGCCGGCGTCGGGCAGGGCGGAGAGTATTTCACCATTGGGGTGAAGACTGGCCGCCGTCGCAAGTTCGCCAACACCAAACGAAACCGGCGTAAGGGCCGCGCTGGGAAGGTCTACCAGGAAACGGGGTGGGCTTACTACTGGCGCTTTGTTGAGTTTGGGACGAAGAAGATGCGGGCCTCGCCGTTCTTGACGCCCGCTGGCGAATCCAAGGGCCCGGAGGCTGCACAGGTGGTCATCGACGAGACGTGGTCGGCACTCGAAAAGCAACTGATGAAGGATGGCTGGCGATGATGGTTCCTCTGGTTCAATCGCTGCTGCAGGGTGCTGAAGAGGTCCGGCGGCTTCTCGGCGATCCCGTCAGGCTATGGCCTGGCAGTGCGCCCGAAGATACGGAGCTTCCCTACGCGACGTGGAATGTGGTCGGCGGCTCACCCACTGCGATGCTGTCCGAAGCGCCACCGGCCGACGGATGGCGTGTCCGGCTGACCGTATGGGGTGACAGCCTCAGTCAGGCCAACGGCGTGGCCGTTGCCATTCGCGACGTGGTCGAGCGCGTGGGCAGCATCGAGTCGTACAACCCGACGCCCGATAGCGATGACACCGACGCGATGGGCATTTCCTTCGACGTGCGTCTGCTGCAGCTGCGCTGATCCACGCAATAGCAACCCAGCGGCCCCGCAAGGGGCCTTTTTCATGCCCGGCGACGGGCGCATCACAAGGAAATCCCTATGGGACAGGTAATCAAGTCGAAGCATTCGCAGCTGTTCGTCGCCATCGCCCTGACCGAGGTCATAAAGGTGACCCGTCTGCGCTCGGTCGGCTTCCCCGATGGCCAGGCGTCGGAGATCGATATTTCCGACTACGACGATGACTGGGATCAGTTCGTTGCTGGCCGCAAGCAGACCGGCAGCACCAGCATCGAGATCATCTACGACAGCGTCGATCACGAGAAGATCGAGAAGCTGCATGAGACCGGCGCGAACGTGAACTGGCTGGTGACGGCACCTCTGAGTGAGACGGAGGGCGTCGCCAAGCCGGTGGCGGTGGCCGGCAAGATCACGCCGCCGACCACGGTGCTCTCCAAGCAGTTCGATGGGTTCGTGCAGAACTTCGCGGTGACCAGCCAGGACAACGATGTCTGGAAGGCAACGATCACCATCCGTGGTTCGGGTGCGGTCAAGACCAACCGGCCCGCCGCCGGCCCGTAAGTGTCGGCAACGGCTTGCAAACGAATGGCCCGCTGCGGCGGGCCATTTCTCTGACGGGGCGCGCGGAAACTCCGTGTGTTAGCCGTGCGCGGCCCGCGCGTCCTGTCGCCATTCAAGGAAACGGCCAATGAGCAAGACCAACGAAACCACCGAAGCCCAGCCGGAGCAGCGCACCAGCATTCTGCAATCGTTCACCAGCTTGGGAATGTTCGCCTCCAAGGACGTGCATGCAGACACGATCACCTTGCCCAACGGCAACAAGGCCCAGTTCCACGTGCGCGAACTGCCGGATGCCGAGTTCCGAAAGCTGTGGGGTGAAGCGGATCGCGCCAAGCTGATCGCAGCAACCATCTGCGACGAGGACGGCAAGCCCGTCATGGACGAGGCGCAGGCCGCCCAGCTCAAGCCGCTGGTGGCTGCGGAGCTGCAGCGCGTGGCCATGAAGCACTCCGGGTTCGGTGACGAGGCCGCCCAGGCCCAGGCAGACGCGGGAAACGGATAAGGCAGCGTGGCGAGGACTGGTTCTGGAGAGTCCTCGCCTGGCACCTGCGTCGCACGGTGTCAGACCTGCAGGCGACCATGTCCCGGCGCGAGTTTCTGGAGTGGTGGGAGTTCCACAAGCGGAACCCCATCGACCCCGTCAGCCTCCATCTCAAGCCCGCTGCCTTCGCCGCGTACATCACTGCATCGCATAGCCAGGCCGGCACCAAGCGAGATTTCCAGCATTACCTGGATGCGCTGGTGCCGCGTTCCGACGATGACGAGGCGCATGACTGGTTTGAATCACTTGGATGATCCATGGCCGAAACCTTCGGGCGCTTCTCGGCGCTCCCCATTGGCCCTCTGCTCGCTGCGCGCGACGGGGGCCTGACACTCGCCACGACAGCCGCCGCCAACGGCGCCAGGTGCGCGCGGTCCGACTTCGCGCTGGGTAGCGGCACGGTAGGGGTGGAGTTCGCCGTGTGGGGCGATGACGCGCTCGCCGCGGTCGTGGGGTTTGTAACCCCGGCCGCATCGCTCAGCCAGTCGCCGGGTTCCAACGCCAACGGCATTGGCTGGGAGCTGGCTACCGGGCGCCTGCTGCAGGGTATCGGCGCCATCGCCACCGGCCTGCCTGCCGTACTTCATGGCGATATCGTCGGGCTGCGCATCGCTTTCGGTAGCCCGTCGCGCCTGCAGCTGTACGTTAACGGCGCAATGGTCCACCAGCGCGATCTATTGCTCAGCGGTCCGTTGCACTTCGCTGCGGGGTTGGCCGCCACCAAGGCCGGGGGCTTGTGCGTGGCGGTGAACGCTGGCCAGTGGGCACCGCGAAGCGAGGCAGCAGCTGCCGGCTGGCGGCTGGATGCTGTGACCGTCGCCCCAATCCGGCTGGCCGACGCTGATTGGCTCAGTGCGCCGGGCGACAGCCCTGCCAACGCACGATTTGAGGGGCTGATTGCCGAGGGCGTCAACCTGGTGCAGGAGCTGAGCTTCTGGCCTTGGGGTGGCGACCCGGTGTCGCAGACGGCCGCGGCACAGTGCGTCGTTGCCGACGCAGAGGGGCTTCTGGACGCCATGGCGCTGTCGGGTGCCTCGGGCGAGCCGGTGCGGATCCTGATGGTGGATGAATCGGGGATGCTGGCCGACGCGGCGCCGGTGTTCCGCTGCGCGATCGATCAGATCGAGATCAACGACGACGGCAGCAAGACCTTGCACCTGCGGGATGCCCACGACTACCTGGGGCTGACCTTGAACCGCGGGGTATTCCTCCCCAACGTCGAGTCGCTGGCCTGGAAGCCTCAGCCGGTGGTGATCGGCGCCGTGGCCAGTGTTCCGGCGGCAGGCGGCAACTCGGACGCTACGGCGATGTTCGTCGCGGATGGGCGCGTCTACCTCGACGCGGTGATGGACCGTGGCGACCAGATGGAGGCGGGCACGTTCAGCGTATCGCCGGATGGCCAGCAGCTTCTGATGAAGTCGCCGCCGGTAATGCCGGTGGTGGTAGACATGTCCAGCATCGGGCCCGCCATGGCACCGGCCACGCTCGCTGCTGCTGTCGCGGATGTGATGGGCCGCCTAGGGAGTGGGGCATGGTCTCTGGCCGATTGCCAGGCGGTGGATGCTGCCACCGGCTATGCCGGGATCGGCTACTACGCAGGCTCGGCGGTCACCGGCCGCGACGCGTTAAACGCGATGCTCCCGAGCTTCGGCACTGGCTGCTATCAGGACGCAACCGGTGTGCTGCGGTTTGTCCGCGTTGTGGCGCCAGAGGCGTTCACCGGCCCGATGGCGTTTGAGCTGTCTGAGGCGGACATGGCAACGGACCTGGTTGGCGTCCCCGATGATGCCCCGAACCTGACGCGGCGGATGGCCTATCGCCCCAATGCCCAGGCGTTAGGGACGTCGGACCTGGTCACCGACGTGGTTGACGTGCCGCAGGCGCGGCGCGACGAGTTGACCGCCCTGTACCGAGGGCAGGTGTACGCGGCCGGTCCGTTGGACGCGCACTACCGCAGGGCCGATGCGGCCGACCCGGTCATATCGCTGTTCTGGCGTTCTCTCGATGCCCAGGCCGAGATCGATCGGGTGGTGGGCATCTACCGGCAGCAGCGCTTCTTCTACCAGTTCACCGTGCGCGGTGACCAGCAGTTGGCGCCGCTGCCTGGACAGGTCGGCCGCCTGACGTACGGCCGATACGGCTTGGCCGACGGCAAGCCGGTGCTGGTGCGCCGCGTGGAGCGGAACCCTGCCACGGGTGATGTGGTGATGACGGTGTGGGGGTAGCAGCGTGCTTATTGGATTTGGAATGCCGGCGGTTACGACTGCCACCCTCACCGGCGGAACCTGGCTCACGTCCGATCAGGGCTCGGCGCTGTTCGACGGTAAGCCGGGGCGCGCATCGCGCATCCGGCGCTCCGGCTCCCTCGCGATCACGGTCACGCTAGCGCAGGCCATCGTGCCGGGCATCGTGGCTGTCCTCGGCTTGAGCGTGCCGGCCGGCGTGCAGGTGCGTGCCGCCGGCGCAGTCGGTACGACCATCAAGCTACCGGATGGCAGTGTCTGCGCCTGGCTCTTTCCTCAAGGAACAGCGGCGGTGTCGGTGGTGTCGGTCGAGATCGTCTCGACGGACACTAACGTCGACATAGGGGAGATCGCAATCTTCCGCGCGGTCGATGTTGGAATCAGCGACGGCTGGGGCGTGGTGCTGGTCGACAGCAGCGCCCACATCAGGACCAAGGGCGGGCAGTTGAACACGGTGGATGGTGCGCTGTATCGGCGCATGACGTGCAACCTGTCCGGAAGGGCTACCGAGATTGTCCGCGCCGCCGGTCTGGCTGGTGGTGTGGACTGGGAGACTGTCGCTGCGGCGATGGCCGGGCGTCGTCGGTCGTGCGTGGTTCCCCAGTACAGGGACATTGCTACGAAGGCGTTCAACCCAGCGTTGGCTGCGCGTTCGGCCATCTATGGCTACCCGACACAGCTGCCGAGCGCCGAGAACATCAGCCGGAACTACTTCTCCGGTACGATGGAATTTGAAGAAGTACCGGCAGGATGATGGAATGACGGCACTTTTCATCAAGGACGGTTCATGAACAAGTACCGCATCCCCCTCCTCATTGCGTGTGCCCTCGCGCCAGTGGATCCTCTACTAGCCCAGGAAAGCACATTGCAGCCTATCTGGAAGCGCGCACAGAGTCAGAACGAAGGTCCAGCGCCCTACACGGGGAAATACTGCGACTACCAGTCGTTTAGCGGTTTGGAATTCACATTTTCCAGCGATGATATCTATCGAAAATACGGGTTCCAGCACTTTTCAAACACCGTGAATGGATTTGAGAGTATTCCATTTGATGAATACGCGGGGAAGAAGGGTAAGATCGGCCCGGATGCAGGAACCCGCTCCAGGGCGGTGCTGGTTGAGGACTGCTCATCCGTCTATCTGCGAAACGCCGGAGAGATAGAAGCGGAGGATGCAAAGGCTTTCGGCATCGAGTTCGCCGTCGCGCCAGCGACAGATTGGGCGGTAGTGAATGAAACCGATCGGATGACGGACGCCAAGTCCTGCCATGTGACCCCTAGAACCGATCGCATGCCATATCCGATGTTCTTCTATCACTCAAAAGAAGGTTTTTCGGTAGGAGTAGTTGGTGGTGATTTTCCTGGCAAAAGCACAACGTTCCGCGTGGACAAGAATCGGGCAATTTCAGAGGTCGATGGTCTTAGCGGCAACAGAGCTCAAGCACTTGCCGGACAGATCCGATCCGGAGGGCGAGTCCTGCTAGTAGGCGCCTATCAGTGGCCACACGACTGGGAAGTTATCCGCGAATTTAATCTCGCCGGTTTGGTCGAAAAGCTGAACAGCTGCAAGTCGGCAGTCAGCCGCTAGCTCGTGTAGCGCAGGACCACGCCGCGTTTATCTAAAGCCCGCCTAGTGCGGGCTTTTTCATTTGAGGAAGCCATGAGCCTCTATACCCTCACAGTCGATCTCTTGCTTAAGTCGGGCTCTTTCGAGCGCGACAGTGGTAAGGCCGCTAGGATCGTCAGGCGCGACATGGCGACGATCCAATCGTCTATGTCGGATGCGGCACAGCGCGGCGCCGATCAGGTTGCGTCTGGCTTTCGCAGGGTTGCGTCCGAGGCTGTGGGTATGACCTCGGCTCTGGCTGCCGCAAAGGCGGTCATCGGAAAGGCAGACGAATGGACGAATCTCAACAACCGTCTTCGTCTCGTAACCAAGGACCAAGCTGCCTTCGTCGCCGCCCAGCAGGATGTTCTGCAGATCGCCAAGGCGACCCGTCAGCCCCTGAGTGCCACCGCTGAGCTCTATCAGCGCATCGCGATGAATCAAGAGGCGCTGGGGCTTTCCGGAGCTGGCTTGGCGCGTGTGGTCGAAACGATCAGTAAGACCATGGTGATCAGTGGAAGCAGCGCCGCCGCAGCAGAAGGTGCACTGATCCAGTTGGGGCAAGCGTTTGCCTCAGGCACGTTGCGGGGCGAAGAGCTGAATTCCGTATTGGATGGCGCGCCGGCGCTTGCTCAGGCTATTGCCAAGGGGCTGAACGTTCCGATTGGTAAGCTGCGTGAGCTGGGTCAGGCGGGACAGTTGAGCGCCGATCAGGTCGTGAAGGCTCTGCAGCAGCAGGCCGCTGCGGTGGACGACGATTTCGGCAAGATGACTGCGACAGTCGGGCAGTCGATGACCCAACTCAACACCAACCTCTCGGAGATGGTCGGTCGTGCCGATGAGGCCACGGGAGCATCGCAATCGCTCGCCGCAGGAATCGGTCTTGTGGGTAGCAATCTCCAAACTGTTGCTGTGGCAAGCGCTGCATTTGCGTCCGGACCACTGCTCAAGAGTCTTCTCGCGCGTGTAGCTGCCGCAAGCGCTGGGGTTGCCGCTGACCGGGCAGCCGCAGCACAGAACGTAGCGGCCGCTCAACAGCTTGAACTCCGCACGCGCGCTGCGATGTTGGATGCCCAGGCCGAAGTGCGCCGAGCTGGGGCCATTGGTGGCAGCGTATCTGTCAGTTCCAAGGCCGCTGCTGCGACGTTGGAACACCGACAGGCAGTCCTCCTACTTGCGCAGGCGCAGGGCCAGGCGACGGTTGCGAATGCCAGCTGGGTGGCGCGCGCTGGAGCATCGACTCTTGCTCTGTTGGGTGGGCCGGCCGGGATCGTGACGATGCTGGCTACTGCCGCCGCTGGGTGGCTGATCTTCCGCGACAACACCAATAAAGCATCCGCCGCGCTTATCGATTTTGGTGGCGCTGCAGACATTGCTATTGAGAAGTTCCGCGCGCTCAATCGGCAACAGCAGGCGGGCGAGATTCTGCGGCTCCAGAAGGAGATCGACGCAAACTATCGCACCATCACCGGTTCCATCACCGAGATGGTTGCGGCGGCTACGAACTTCTCCACTGCGGGCCAGGCGTCAGCTTTCATTAAAGAAACGGAGCGCTTGGACGCGGCGTTCAAGACCGGCAAAATCAGCGCAGATGACTTCGCCAGCGGACTCGACGCAGCCTGGAAGGCAATGCTCGACGGTTCGCCTGCTGCCGCATCGGTGGCGAAGGCTCTCACCGAGGAGACCGCCGCCGCAGCGACAGCAGGAAGGGAAGTCGACCGCAAGCGCGCAATTCTGGACGCTTTTACAGGCAGCAGCACTCAGGCAAAGGGAGCAACCGACGCGCTGTCGGGGTCGTTCGACGTGCTGGGGGAATCGGCCGGCGCGGCCGGCAAGCGGATTTCCTCAGCGATGCAGTCTCTTCCTGGGCAACTGGCCCGGGTGGGTAAGAGTGCGGCCGAGGTTGCAAAGCTGGATGTGGGCGACTGGTTCAAGGAAGCCCAGGCTAGTGGCGTCGACTTTTCCAAGCGTGACGACCCCAAGGTCAAGCAGTACATAGAGCAGGGCGCCAAGTACATCCGCTTGCAGTCAGAGCTGGCGTCCGCCCAAGAGAAGTTCACCGAGTCCCGCAAGGCCGCATCCGCTGCAGAACGCGCCGGCGCGAAGGATCGCAAGGCCGATGCCGAGGCGGTCAAGCGCTATGGCGAGCAAGCGGCAATGGCCGCCGCGACCATGGCTGGCCCGCTGGCTGAGGCTACCGAGCGCCAGAAACAGCTTGAGGACCAACTGAAGGAGGCCCTCAAGGAGGGCCGCATCGAGCGATCGGCGTACAACGTGCTCGTGCTGGAATCGCAGAAGGCGCTGCAGCAGTCCAGCGCTGAGATCCAGAAGGCGTTGTCCAGTCCGGAATCGTTGCTTGCGACGATGGACGCCGAAGTTGCCATGTTGGGCAAGGTGGGCAGGGCTCGGGAATTGTCGCGCCGGCAGATGATGAACGAGCGCGATATGCGGCAGGAGCTGCAGCGGGCCGTGGAGGCAGCAGGGAGCAAGGAAGCCCTGGCTTTGGCCAAGGGTGTGGACAGCTACGAGGCCTATGAGCGGTCGCTGCTGGCCGCCGCCGATGCATCCGCTGCGCTTTCGATCCAGGTGGAGGAGGCTGCAGCCAACGCTGAGGCGTGGGCAAACGTCGTTCTCGATGGCGTGGATGGCGCTGCCGACGCAATGGCCGACTTCGTGGCCAGTGGGCTGCGGGACTTCAACGGTCTGTGGGACGACCTGAAGGATGTAGCGAAGCAGGGCCTGCGTGACATTGCTCGCGAGCTTCTCCGCCAGAAGCTGGTGATCCCGATCCAGACGCAGATCATGAACGGGATCAACGGGCAGGACGGCGGATTGAGCCTGCAGAGCATCATGGGCCTGTTCGGCGGCAATGGATCTGCAGCAGGTGGCCAGAACCTGAGCAATGTGGCGGGGCTGCTTTCGCAGGGGCAGGGCCTGTTCGGTGCAGTGACTGGCGCCGCGAGCAGCGGTGTCAGCGCCGGCAGCCTGATGGGCTTCGGCAACAACATCGCCGCGTTCGCCGGCGGTGGCGCATCGGCGGCCGGTGGTACGGCTGCCGCCGGCGCCGGTGCCGCATCGTCTGCGGCTGCGGCGGTCCCGATCATCGGCTGGATCGTCGCGGGCATGATGAAGAACGCCGAACTGTTCGACCAGGGCTGGGACATTGCCAATGGCGAAAGCTGGGCGGGCAAGATTGCCACGGCCGCTGCTGTGGGGCTGGCCGACAAGGGGTTCCGCGGCCTCGGGTTCAACGACAAGGTGGCGTCGATCCTGTCGGGGTCGAGCATCCACGCGAAGCTGTTCGGCCGCAGCGCGCCCAAGGTGACCGGCCAGGGCATTACGGGCGATTACGGGTTCGGTGGTTTCAGCGGCCAGTCCTACGCCGATATCAAGGCCAAGGGCGGACTGTTCCGCAGCGACAAGAAGTGGACGCAGTACGCGGCCCTTGATCCTGGCATTGATCGCACGTTCGACATGGCGGCGCGACAGGTGCGCGGCGCAGCCACGGACCTGGCCAAGCAGCTCGGCGTGGACCTGTCCGGGCAGCTGGCCGGCGTCAAGGTGTCGCTGGGCAAGCTGCAGCTGTCCGCGGACTCGGCCGAGGCGAAGGCGCAGCTGGAGGCCTATCTGGCCGACATGACTGATCGCCTGTTCACCGAGGCGGTGAAGGCGGCGGGCTTCGGCGGGCAGCTGGACGGCTACTTTGAAGCGTCCGATGTGTTCACGGCGTTGGGCGCTTCCATCGAGCTGGCCGTGGGCAATGCGGACGAGCTCGGGCGCGCGTTGAACACGCTGGAGATCGAGAAGGTCAACAAGGCCGTTGACTACTTCCAGGATCTGGCCGGCGTGGCCGGCACGGACCTGGCCACCCAGGTGCAGAAGGTGACCGGGCTGCTGGGCAACTACGCCACGCTGATGGCCGACGTGTCGACCCAGCTCCTGACCGGCGATCTGTCGAGCTATCAGCAGCAGGCGCTCAGCATCGAGCGGACCTATCGCCAGCAGGTGAAGTCGGCCAACGACTACGCCAAGGCGCTGGGCTTGTCCGGCGCACGCGCGGAGGACCTGGCCAAGATCGAGGCGTTGCGCGCCACGAACATGGGCAAGCTGCAGGCGCAGATCGACAAGGACAAGAAGGCCATGCAGTACGGCCTGTCGATCAGCGACCTATCGCCCCTGACGGATCAGGAGAAGCTCAGCGAGGCGATGAAGGAGCTGGAGCGCGCCGTGTCCGGCGGCGACACCAGCGCGGCGCAGGCGGCCGCTCAGGCCGCCCTGGGCTTTGGTCGGAACCTCTACGCCAGCGGCAATGACTACAACGGCCTCTACGACCAGGTCACCGGCCTGATCGGTGGCATGAAGGTGGGCGACCTCGATATGGAGGACGGCACCAGCATGGGCGCCCTGGCCGATGCAATCGAGGCCCTGCCGGACAACTTCAGCCGCGCCGTGTTCGACCTGGTCGTGAACAACGACGGCCAGGCCGCGACCACGACTGCGGTGCAGCAGAGCAACGCTCTGCTGGTCGACGTGAAGGGCCTGCTCCAAGACCTGCTTTCCACCACCACGCAGGGCGTCCGCTCGTCGGCCAGCTCTGCATTGCGTCAATCGCTCAACGCCATGTGAGGTAACTCATGCTGCAACGGAAACTCACGCTGGTGGATATCGGCGGGAGCGCTTTGCCGTCTCCATCGCCGGCCGCGCCGCGCTACGCCAACTGGTTTCCGATGCCGTACAAGGCAGCCGCCGTGCCGCCGGTGGACGGGGTTACCCCGACCCCGGTGGCCGATGGCGTGCTGCTTGAGTGGGCGGCAGTGGACCAGGAGGGGGTGGTCTACGTGATCGAGCGCGGGCCTTCCGAGCGAGGTCCGTGGACCGAGATCCACCGGACCGCCGAAACCCGCTACCTCTACAGCGACGGCAGCGGCCAGAAGTGGTGGTTCCGGATCACCCCGACCGTGCGCGGCAAGCCCGGCGGCGGCAGCACGGTGGAGGCCACGCCGCCGACCACCACCGCCGACCTGGTGGAGCAGCAGGAGCAGCTGGCAGCCGAGACTCTGGCACGCATGCGTGCCGACGCCGCCGAAGCTGCCGCCCGCGCGGCGGCCATGGCGCAGGCTGCGCAGGATCTGCTGGCCGAGGCGACGCTGCGCCAGCAGCAGTACGCCGAGGCCATGCAGGGCATCGCCGACGAGGCGCGTGCCCGGGCAGACGCGGTGCTCAACGAGAAGCTGGCACGCGAGGCCGCCATCAGCCTGGAGCAGCAGACCCGGCAGAGCGCGGTCGAATCCCTCGCGCGCCAGGTGGCCGAGGTGGCGGCCGGCAGCGGCACGCAGTTCGACAGCCGCGCCATCTGGTACTTCGACCAGACGGTGGAGGGCTGGACCGGCAACGGCACGCCCACGCTGGTGGACGGCTGGCTGCGGCCGGCCAACGCCGCGGCGACCCCGTGGGTGCAGTCGCCGGCGGCGCTGGCGGTGGACGGCAGCGCCTATCGCTTCGTGAAGCTGCGCGTGAGGCGCGTTGGCTCGCCGACGTGGGCCGGCTTCCTGCAGTGGATCACGCCGACCGACCAGAACTGGAACACGCAGAAGCGCGTGGCCATCGCTGAACCGGCGTGGGACGCCAACGGCGTGGCCACGGTGGACGTGCAGGACATTGCCTGGTGGCCGGGCGCCGTCGACCGGATCCGCCTGCAGCTGGTGTGGCGCAGGCGGTGGCGAATTACTACCTGGTGGACTGGGTGGCGGTCGGCCGCCCGACGCCGGGCGCGTCTGTGGCGCTGGTGCAGGCCGAGACAGTTGCTCGCACCAACGCGATCGCTGCGGAGGCGAGCCAGCGCAACACCCTGGCTGTGCAGATGCGGGGCAACTACACCGGCACGGATCCGCTACAGCTGACGGCTGGCCTCGCCTATGAAGAGTTGAAAGCGCGAGTGGCCGCTGACAGCGCGCAGGTGCAGCGCATCAGCTTGATGGAGGCCCGCATGCCCGCCGGCGCCGGCGGCCTTGCCACCGCGGCGTCGGTGACCGAAGAGGCACTGGCCAGGGTGAGCGACGTTGCGGCCCTCAGTCAGGCCGTGACGGCGGTCAATGCGAAGTTGCCAGGGCTGATTGCTCAGGGAAGCAATTTGGTGCTCGACGGCAGCTTCGAGCACGACGGCAGCTGGACATTCCCCAATACGCCTACAGTGGCCGTGGTGGCTGAGGGTCGCACCGGGAAGTGCCTGCGGGTGCTTGGCGCGTCGGGCACCCGCACTATCAATGCAAATAGTGGTGCCAACATGCCGGTGTTCACCGGCAAGAAGTACCGCGTGAGCGCCTACTACCAGACAGACGCCGACTACAACGGCAGCTCCGGAAACGGCAAGGTGCGAATTGGAAACCAGGACGGTGGTCTGGTCGCGGGCCTAGCGTTTGCCGCGGGGCGCACCGACTGGACAAGGGTTGAGTCGGTGGTAACCGCCACTACCATCTCGGCACTTCGGCTGAACATCGTCTGCGACCACACCGCAGGTGTGCTGCGCGTTGACGACGTGATGGTTGAGGAGGTGACGGACGTACTTGCCAATGCGGATGGGCTGCAGGCCCTGAGCAACACCGTTCAGATCCAAGGTGGTCAGATCAGCGCCCAGGCCAATCTGATCAGTGCGCTGCGCACGGACGTTGAGGGAAAGGCGAGCAACTCGGCGCTGCAGTTGCTGCAGTCCCAGGTCACGCTGCAAGGCAACGACATTGCCAGCATGGGCCATGCGATCACCAACGTGTCGGCGTCTCTGGCCAGTGTCGGCGGAGACAACTTGCTGGGTAACAGCGGTTTTGAGAGCGGAGGTGGCGGCGCTGCGGGGTGGGCAGGCTCAAGCGCTGGGCTCGGCAGCGGGGTGGTGACACGTACTTACGTGGATTCGGCGCTTCCCAGCAGTTCAAAGGCGGCTCGCTGGGACATGGCCAACGTACCGACCACTGGCTACTGGGAGTTCCAGACCAACCAGACGATCCTGCCATCGAAGATTATTCCTGGTCAGCCAGTGACCTTGTCGGCGTACTTGCGCGGCACGGTTGGTACGCGCTGGTTCCTTCAGGTGGCTTGGCGCGACAGCAGTGGCGCTGTCATTTCGTATACCGGAACGCCAGGGAATCAGACCATTACCGCTGGCGGGTGGATGCGTCGTACGTTCACGACCGCAAATGCCCCGGCGGCGGCCGTGAGCGCCCGTGTATACATCCGCGCGTATGGCACGAACGCTCCGGACCAGTGGGTCGAATGGGACAACGTCCAGTTGGAGGCGGGTAGTGTTGCCAGTGGCTACAAGCCGTCTATTGATGAAATTCAAGCGCAAGGGGCTTCCAACGCATCCGCAACTGCAACGCTGACTGGAACCGTCGCAAACCTGCAGGGAGTAGTTAGCGCACAGGGACAAGCAGTCACGACCGTCGCTGCGAACCTGGAGCAAGCCAATCGGGCTGGGAACAACATGTTCCTTGACGGCAGCTTTGAAGCGAAGGCGGAAGGCTTTTCGGTCGGCAACTATGCGGTCGTTGTCGCCAATGGCCGGACAGGATCACGCTCTCTCCGCATGAAGTTGGATGGTGGTGGGACGCGGTCCGCGCCGCTGCAGACATTCGACATTACGCCTGGTCGGGTGTACTACGCCGAGGCATGGGTTACTCGATCTGGCGTGAACGACACGGCAGGCAGCGCGCAGCTGCGTATGGCGCAGAGCTTGAACAACACCGGGTTGAGCTATCCCAACTTCGCCACGATCAGTGCTGCGAACATTCCGTTCGGCTCTTACGTCAGGATCTCGGGTTACTTGACCGTTCCCGAGGGCAAGAATCAGGCAGTCCTACAGGTTGCAGTCTCCAGCACAGCCAACAATGGCGCGAACATTGAGTTCGATGACATCGTGTTGCAGGACGCGACTGAGGGATACAACGCTGCTCTGACTGCTAACGCGGCGGCAAGTGGCGTCAACTCCTTGACCGCCACCGTCACTCAGCAGGGTGAGCAGATCAATGCTCAGGCCAGTTTGATCAGCGGCGTGCAGGCATCAGTCGCGGGTAAGGCTGATGCATCTGTCGTGCAGGAAATGCGCGTGCAGGTGAACAACCAGGGGGGCGGCGGTAACCTGATCGCAAACAGCACCTTTCCCAACTGGCAGCGCACTGGCTGGGGTTGGGCGTCTAGCATCGGCTATCAGGAACTGGGCAACCCTACCGGCAATGCCGATTTCATCCCGTATGGCATGCCTAGCGCGATTGGCAGCATGCGCCCAGGCGCGACAGGAACCAATCCTGACTTCTACTACGTGACAGAACAACGCATGCCAGTGGAGCAGGGAAAAACCTACTGCTTGTCTGCGTACTTCAACACGCATAGAACGCAAGCGCGTATCGGAATCGACTTCTACAACAGTGCCGGGCAAATCATTGCTGGTTCGCCCTATTCGGCGTTCTCTGGGGTTTCGGCAATCGGTCGCGAGGATTTGCGGGCGTACCCGCGTCCGTTCGTTATTGCCAAGCCCCCCGCAGGCGCGGTGTCCATGCGTGTTGCTGTCAACCTGAAGAACACGGGGGAGAATGACCCGTACTTCTGGATGTTCTATCCGATGCTTTCAGTAGTGGCTGAGGGTGCAACACAGCCGCCGCCGTATGAAGCCGGTGACCAGGCATCTGCGCAGTGGAACTTGGCAGTGCAGGCCAACGGTATCAGTGCTGGCCTGCAGCTGGGCGTCACAGGCCAGACCTCGGCGCTCAACATCCTGGCCAACGCGGTCAACATCCTGTCGCCTGGTGGGGCTGATGGCTTTGAGCTGACGAACGGCTATCTCCGCGTCTGGTCCGGCAACTCGCAGCGGATCATCGGCAACAATTTCGGTGCTGATGGGTTGGTGGACTACTTTGGTCCCAACGTCGGTGCCGGCAACGCGAACAAAGCCAACGCCACTATGTGGATGGACCGAGACGGCAACGCGTATTGGGGCGGTTCTATCGCTGCCGGTATCCTGCGCAATGCTGCACAGAGCACGCAGACCATCACCACGGGGAACAGCGTGTTGGTCGGCCCGTTCGACACCAACGGCCGGAACAAGCAGGTGGTGGTGGGGTTCAATCGTCGGCATCGCCGGATCAAGAACGCACAGAACGCGCAGGGCTTCGTCGCAGGTGCGGGCACCAATGGCGGCACCATCAACCTGTATCGACAGCTGGATGGCCAGGCCGAAACGCTGTGGCAGCAAATCCCGATCGCCGGCAGCGTGAACATCTTCAATCAGGCAGATGGCCCCGACTCTGCCGACTCGGTTTGGACGGCGTCGCTGACCTTGAACGACAACGCCAACGGCACGACACGGCGTAGCTACCGTGCCGAGATCGTAGCCTTCACCGAACAGACCGTAACCCACCAGTCGGGCGGCTTCGACAGCCAGACGATCACGCAGAGCCTGTCGATTGTGTCTATCGAGCAGTAAGCCATGCGGGGCTGGCTCTTGCCCCGCTTTTTCTACAGGAGATTGACCATGCTTGCACGTGCACAGCTGTACCAGAAGATCGAGAACGCAGACAACCCGGGGAAGGTGCAGCTGATCTTCCGCGCCACCGATGGCTCTGGTGCCATGTTCAACTTCTTCGTGTCACCGCAGGCCGCGGCCCCGTACGTGACCGCGGCCGAGTACGACCTGGGGGCGGAGGAGATCGTCGCCCAGCCGCAGGTCTAAGCCACAGCCTGCAGCAGCGCCTCGATGTTGTTTCGCGGGGTGTTCACCGCGCGGCTGACGCGGTAGGCCTCCATGGCCGGCGGCTCGCTGGCCAGGAGCATTGCCATTGCATCGTCGGCGCCGGCTGCCATCCAGTCATCGATCTGGCCGGCCTGCAACCAGACCGGCATGCGGTCGTGGATATCAGCCGACACACCGCTGCTGTCGCCGGTGATGATCGTGAAGGTGCCGAGGTTGCCATCGGGCAGCAGCGGGCTGGTGTCTTCCCACAGGCCGGCCGCCAGCAGCGGGCCGGCGGCGTGGATGAACCACGGATCCTTTTTCCCGTCCTCTGGGCTCACCGACCATTCGTAGTACCCGGCCATGGGGATGACGCAGCGGCGCTTCTTGAAGGCCGTGCGGAATGCCGGCTTGGTGGCCACCGTCTCGATGCGGGCATTGATGGTCGAGCCCTGCAGGCCCTTGGCCTTGGCCCAGAAGGGCAGCAGGCCCCACGCCAGCCGGGTGACCTGTCGGCCTTCGCCGCGGTCGAGGATGACCGACGCCCGCTGGGTAGGGGCCAGGTTGAAGCTCGGCTGGATCTCAGCCAGGCCCGGGGCAAGGTCCGCCAGGCCGGGCAGGCCAAAGTCGACGACGGGGAGCTGGACGAATCTTCCGCACATGGGCGAACCATAGAACGCCCAGCGCAGCGGACCTGTGAGGCCGCGCCTGAAATATTTGGGATGCAATCCTCTGTTTCACGACTCCATGACGCCACCTGTTCAGCTCGGTGCTAGCCTCACGGCCGGGGGGGGCTGACCGGGAGGTTTTTCTATGCCTATCAGGGCTGTGGTGTATGTAAGCGAGGCCGTTCCAGGCGTGGCTAATAGCGGCTCGGGCGTGCCTAGCCAGAAGCTCGAGGAACTGGTGCAGGACGCAGCGCGCTTCAACAGGGACGCCGGTGTCACCGGGGTGCTGCTGTTCGATGGGACCCGATTTCTTCAGTATCTGGAGGGTCCTGAAGACGGCTTGGCCGTCGCTTACTCGCGGGTGTTGGGCTCGGAGAGCCACACCGGGGTTGTCGAGCTTCAGCGTGGCCGCGTTGGGCAACGTCGTCTGCCTTTCTGGCCGATGCGCTGGCTGCCTGTAGAGCGCCAGGATTTGGCCAGCGTTGCCCATGCAGACTGGACGCGCTTTAACCGGCGCGGCGATGCTGAGGCGATGAATGCTACAGCGATGGACCGTTTGCTCCATCTGGTCCAGGTTCGTGCAGGCATGCCGGTTACCGCTCAGGATGCGATGCCGCTTCGATCTGCTCCGTGAGCAGGGCCAGCCCTTGGCGCATTGCTGCGGCGGATAGGGCGGAATCGTCGAGGTGATTGTCGAAGATTCCTGGAACCATACCTTCCCATACCTTCGTCAATGACGCCGGATCGGGGTGGCTGATGATGATCGCGCGGATGCAGTACTCCATCGCTTTGAGATAGCCCCGATGGGCCTCAAGTTCTGTCGTGCAGTTCTCGAGGCGGTGCAAAAGCTCGGAAGTGGTAGGCATGGGCGCTCGTAGACAGCTCGCTAAATGAGGGTAATAGTCAGGGCATTCCACATGGCCCCGGACAATGAGCATCCTCAACGTTCTGCTGTCGCCAGATCAACTATTGGTTGCTGTAGACACCTTGGCTGAGGACTCGCGGACGGGTGCCAAGTCGGCCGGCGCGAAGCTGCTTCTGATCCCTCAGCACAACCTGGTGCTGGCCAGCCGCGGCAGCGCCCAGTTCTTCCTACGGATCTACGAGCTGGCCCTGCAGGCAAGCTTCCGCGCGGACTTCACCATGGAGCAGCTTGGCAGGGAGCTTGGGCTGGTGATTGACCGGTTGTGGCCAGCGTACGAGAAGGCCGCGCTGGAGGCAGGGATTGCTCGGGAGATGATAGGGACTGAGCTCCTGCTTGGCGGTTGGTCACCCCAAGCCGGCCGATTGGTGGCCACGGCCTATGCGAAAAGCGGCAGCGCAGAGCCGACCAGGGTACAGCCGCTGACCGGCGGACTGGCTTCCCCCGGAGAGCCGCTGCGGGGCAGGAGAGACAGTTTCGCGCCGGAGGAGGTATTGGCTGCTGGCCGGATTCAGGCAGCTTGGTTGAACAAGCAAAGCGGCAGGCCGGTTGCTGGAGGAAGACTAGTTGCTGCCATTCTTCGGCAGGGAGAAGCTGTCGTGAGGGACTTGGGGAAGATCTAAAGCAGTGTCCCCGCTTTCGCGGGGACGGTGTACGGGGCTACAGCTACTGGCAGACGTACTCTTCGGAGCTGTCGTAGAACCTGTCGTAGAAGTCATTGGGCATGTCGCCGGTGCCGAAGTAGACAAGTTCCCTGCGGTAGAGGTGGCTTACGCCATAAATGCCGGGCGAGCTGCAGGTCGTCGGCATAGGGCCTACGTAGGTTTGACCGCCGAAGGTGTAGTGTTTCTCTTCGCAGGAGTAGCCGCCACCAACGCCTTGGGGGTCGGTCCTGCAGGTGCCG
The DNA here is from genome assembly GCF_003086795.1 of Stenotrophomonas sp. SAU14A_NAIMI4_5. NCBI lineage: Bacteria > Pseudomonadati > Pseudomonadota > Gammaproteobacteria > Lysobacterales > Lysobacteraceae > Stenotrophomonas > Stenotrophomonas sp. SAU14A_NAIMI4_5. The sequence goes on from NZ_CP026003.1 coordinate 1,081,058, forward strand.
CCATAGCCCTTCATTTCTTGAAAGCCGGTGTAGGCGTCGGTTGGGCACGACTCAAAGCCTTCCGGACCCCAGTCGCCATACGTGTAGACGCCGCTGGGGCCATCCACTCCCCCTTGGCAGAAGTTGGTGTAGGCAACCGGGTAAGGCTGGATGGTTTCGGAGTCGACCCACAGCACGCGCCCCGTTGGCACCCACTGACCTGCCGAGGCGCTCTGGGCGAAGCCAACCGATAACAGAGCGAGTGACACGGTCAGCATGAGGCGGCGCGGGGTAGAGCGGGCAGTTCTGTAATCGTTCTGCACTGAATTCACTTCCATTCCTCCATGATTAGGGTAGTGCTGCACTGCTCATGCACCGTCGCAGCAGGCCTCCATGGGAGCAATCGGAAAATTGCTCAAGGGGCTGTAGGTGAATTCCCACCGCCGCGTGGGCTGTGACACGAATCAATATGTGACCGTTTAAAGCTGCGAGTTGGCCGAATCGCAGGCTATGCGACGACCAGGCGTAAGCTGCTCGGCATGCTCCCTTCCATCGGCTACCAAGGGTTCCGCACTGCCCCCATCCCGTCCGGGTGGGTGCAGATGAGCGAGCGCTGGGCGCTTTGGTGGAACGGCCGGGAGGTGGCCAGCCTCACCCCTGACCCTGCGGGCGGCCTGCGCATGACGCTCAATGCGCTGAAGATGTGGCAGACCAAGAGTGTGAGGGTGGTCAGCCTGCGCCAAGGGAAGCGCTTCGCCGAGCGGTGGTGCGCGGCCAGGCTCTATCCGGACCTGCCGCTGCGCGAGGCAGTGGCCCGCCTGACCGACAGCACGCCGCACGCGCCGGCACCACCGCTGCCTGGCCTTCCCCCGACACGCGAGCAGCTGCAGCAGGCCCAGCGACTGGACGAGGCGGCTGCGGCTGCGTCGGCCCGGGTGATGGCGGCGCTGGAGCCGATCCGGCCGCCGGCGGAGACCAAGCCCAGGGCGAAGGATCCGTGGAAGGGGCGGCTGAGCGCGAGCGGGCGGCAACACCCCCGCGTCTGACGGCTTTGCTTCCAGAAAACTCGGCATGCCCCCATTGCGCCGCAAGGGCTCTGGCCAGCGGGTTCCAGAAATCAATTCAATGCAAGTCTTTGATTCGCGTCCAGAGTCAGGCAGACTTCTAAGCCGGCGGTTACAGGTTCGATTCCTGTCGGGCGCGCCATCGCAGGGAAAGCTCCCTGACTTCCGGCGCATGGCCTCTTCGTCTCCACCCATTACAGTCATTGCTCGGACAAGGTCGTCCGGGGCAGCGCGTTGTCCGCTTTTCCTGCCCCATCAAAGGAGTGAGACGCATGACGGAGCAGGCAGTCCAGGACAGGGACCTCGTTGCGGAAGTGCAGCGCCTGCGCGCCAGCCAGCGGCGGCTTTCGCTGTACTGCGGCGGTGTCACCCTCCTGGCACTGGCCGGTCTGCTGATGGGCGCCAGTGCCCATCGCGATGCATCGTTCGATGTCATCGACGCGCAGCGCATCAACATCCGCGAGCCCGACGGCACCCTGCGCTTGGTTGTGTCCAACCGCACGCGTTTCCCGGGTGGCTTCATGAAGGGCGAGGAGATCACCGCACACAAGCGACCCATGGCCGGCATGCTGTTCCTGAATGACGAGGGCACCGAGAACGGTGGCCTGATCTTCAATGGCGCGCTGGGCAAGGATGGGCGCCCGGACAGCGGGATGAGCCTCACCTTTGATCGGTACCAGCAGGACCAGCAGCTGCAGTTGCTGGGTCTGGATGGCCCCGATGGGAATATCGCAGGCTTGATGTTCAATGACGTGGCCGATGGCCTGAAGCGGCCGATCTTCTCGGCCGATGACGAGCGGCTGGCAAAGGCGGGCGAAGAGGCGATCACCCGTCGCGTGTTCCTCGGCCGGTCCGATGCGCGCAACGCGATGCTGCAGTTGCTGGACGCCAAGGGCAATCCGCGCCTGCAGTTGCAGGTCACGCCGAAGGGCGAGGCGACGCTGGCGTTCCTGGATGAAGCAGGCGAAACCACCCGGGTCATCTCGGCCAGCGATCCCTGAGTGGTGGGTGCTGTCGGATCCTGGCAGGCCCCTGCACATCAATGTGAAGAAGTGCTTGCAATTCCCGCGCGACTCCCGGAAAATGCCGGACTCGCTTCGGGGGACGGAACTTCTGCTTCCGCCCACTCAAGGCAACGCATCAGGCTCCAGCGCCGGCAACATCGGCGATGAAGCAAACGTTTCAGTGGTGGCTGTAGCTCAGTTGGTTAGAGTACCGGATTGTGATTCCGGTGGTCGGGGGTTCGAATCCCCTCAGCCACCCCACTGTTTCAACCGCATCGGCAACGCCGACACGGTATTGCAATAAACAGAATGCACGCTACAATGTGCGTCTGAGTTTCACGGGCTGTTAGCTCAGTTGGTAGAGCAGTTGACTCTTAATCAATAGGTCCAAGGTTCGAATCCTTGACAGCCCACCAAGACGGAAGCCACCTGGTATGCTAGGTGGCTTTTTTCTTCAGCTAGTGCGGTACCCGGAGCAGCGCGGACGTCGACGATAGTTGAACGAAGTGCTTGCATCCCCCAGGCGGATGGGGTCATAATTCGCGCCCCGATTTCGGGCTGTTAGCTCAGTTGGTAGAGCAGTTGACTCTTAATCAATAGGTCCAAGGTTCGAATCCTTGACAGCCCACCAGACGAAAGCCACTTGGTCCGCCAAGTGGCTTTTTTCTTGCCTACGGTCCAGCGATCCGCCGCAGCTGCGCATCCACGCATGGCGTGGATCTACCATCGCCATGTGGCTTTTTTCTTGCCTGCGATCGGGCGGTTTGCGTGATCGGGACGCATCCACGCATGGCGTGGATCTACTGATCAATCGGCGCGTCATATCCACGCATGGCGTGGATCTACTGAAGCGACGCTTAAAACTGGGTTACATGCGTCATCAGTGTTTTCAATGCTGTGCGCTGCATCTCACCGGCCGCGCTTCGCATCACTCCCAATGGGTGTTCCGCGCCAGAAGCGCATGCATGTGGAGTGAGTCTTGATGATTGCAATGAAGAGGAATGCAGGGCTGATCGTGTCCGGCGTGCTGCTGCTCGCATTGGTGGGCTGCAAGGCCGGTGAGTCGCCATCGACCACAGACGACCACGCGCAGACCGTGCCGCGTGATGCCGATACGGCGAGCATGGCGGCGCAGCCGGCGACGCCTTCGGAGAACGGTGGGACGACCGAGGCGGTCGAGATCACCCGCGCGGCCGATGGGTCGTCGGTGCAGCTGCGCAAGGTCGATGCATCCGATCCGCCAGCGGCGGCCGAGCCGGCGCAACCGGCCGAACCCGCGCACTGAGCCTGCCGGGCCCGGTGTGGTTCAGGCCATCCGGGCCTTTGCGGGTGACGTGTGTAGGCTGCGCAGGCGTCGTCCGCTTTCGTAGGCCAGCAGTGGCAGCGCCCAGCTCAGCACCAGCAGGCTGGGCACCATCACCAGCGGCGACGCCAGCTGCATCAGTGCCGGTACCAGCAGGAACAGGCGAAACACGGCGGGTGACAGCGTCACCAGGTAGCTGCGCAGCATCCAGCGCCGGTGCGCGTCGATGTCGCCACGGCGGATCGTGCGGTAGCCGCGCAAAGAGGTGATCAGCCAGGCAAGACCGGTGGCGGCAAACGCGAGTTTCAGTGCCAGCCAGCCCTGGGTGGTGACCAGCAGCCCGACCACGGCGGTGCTGCCAATCAGGATGCCCAGCAGGTAGGTGCGTCCCAGCCAGCGGTGCAGGGCGGGCCAGCGCCGGCGCAACGCCGCCACGAACTGGCTGGCCCCGGCCAGCATGGCCAGGCTGCCACCGGCGACGTGCAGCCACAGCCAGCTGCGCCGGTCCCAGAACATGCCGTAGGCCTCCGGCGTCACCTGCACATAGCGCTGTGCGGTAACCCACAGGAAGTGGCCGGCCACGGCCAGGCCCAAAATCCAGGCGGCGGCCTTCCACCCGGCGTTCCAGGTGCGCGGGGAGGGCGGGGCAGTGCTGATGTGCTCCATCGGGACGTCCAGCCGGGGCAATCCGGCGAGTCTGCGCGAAATGCGTGGGAATTCGCATTCAGCTTTGTCATGCCTTTCGCTTTCCAGCCCCGCCTGCGACAATGAACCTCTGTGCCGGCCACGCGAAAGTGGCGGAATTGGTAGACGCCCTGGATTTAGGTTCCAGTGTCGCAAGGCGTGGGGGTTCGAGTCCCCCCTTTCGCACCAGTGCCGGCCTGTCTCCGCCCTGATCGGGCCGCCGACGGACCCTTGACCGCCACGCGCTGGCAGTGCAGGCCGAATTGGGCGAAACTAAAGGGCTGCGGCAAGCAGGCGCGTCCCAGACGTCGTGTCCTTACAACCGTTTCATCCCAATCATCGAGCCGGGGGCGTGGGCCGCCGGTGGCAGGAGTCAACATGCAAGCTTCGATCGAAACCATCGGCAACCTGGAACGCCGCCTGAGCTTCTCGCTGCCGGAAGACCGTCTGCAGAGCCACATCAACGGCCGCCTGGGCGAAATCGCCCGTACCACCCGCATCAAGGGCTTCCGCCCGGGCAAGGTGCCGGCCAAGGTGATCGAGCAGCGCTTCGGCGCGCAGGTCCGTGGCGAGGCGCTGGACGGCCTGCTGCGCGAAACCTTCGATGCCGCCGTGCGTGAGCACGACCTGCGCATCGTCGGCAGCCCGCGCATCGACAAGGGTGAAGAGGGTGAATTCTCCTTCGTCGCCACCGTGGAAGTGGTGCCGGACTTCGGCGACATCGACGTCAGCAAGCTGACCGTGGTGCGCCACACCGCTGAAATCACCGACGCCGACATCGACCAGATGATCGAGAACCTGCAGAACCAGCGTCGTACCTGGGCCCCGGTCACCCGTGGCGCGCAGGACGGCGACCTGGTCGCGCTGGAAACCTGGTCGCAGGCCGGCGAAGAGCGCCTGCCGGCCGAAGGCACCGAGAAGGGTTCGATCGTGCTCGGCCAGGGCATGATGTTCGAAACCATCGAAAAGGGCCTGGTCGGCCTGGCCAAGGGCGAAGAGAAGACCCTGGACGTCGAGTTCCCGGCTGACTGGCGCGTGCCGGTGCTGGCGGGCAAGACCGTGCAGGTCACCGTCAAGGTCGTCGAGCTGTCCGAGCCGGTCGTGCCGGCCGTCGATGAAGCCTTCATCAAGAGCTTCGGCGTGAAGGGCGGCGACGTCGAGCAGTTCCGCAGCGACATCCGCGCCAACCTGGAGCGCGAGCTGAAGGGCGCCCTGATGAACCGCCTGCGCCGCGAAGTGGGCGAGCAGCTGATCGCCGCCTATTCGTCGGTGGAAATGCCGCCGCGCCTGGTCGAGAACGAAGCCCGCGCCATGCTGGGCCAGCAGGTCGAGCAGGCCCGCCGCAACGGCCAGAACGTCGGTGAAATCCCGGCCGATGCCCACGAAGGCTTCAAGGACGCCGCCGCCAAGCGCGTGCTGGTCGGCCTGGTGGTGGGCGAAGTGGCCCGCACCAACGACCTGCGCCTGGAACCCAAGCGCCTGAATGAAACGATGCGTCTGATCGCTTCGACCTACGAAGAGCCGGAACAGGTCATTGAGATGTACCGCAACGACCCCCAGCTGATGTCTGGTCTGCAGAACCGTGTGATGGAAGAGCAGGTGATCGACTGGATCGCCGAGCGCGCCCAGCACACCGAAGAAAAGCTGTCGTTCCAGGACGCGATCCGCCAGTAACACGGGGCGGATCTCCCCATACCCCGCGCCTGCACCGGCGCGGGGGTGTTTCCCCCCAAGACAGGTACCTCACGAAATGGACAACCGGACCAAAGCCCTGAACATGGTTCCCATGGTGGTCGAGCAGACCAGCCGCGGCGAGCGTGCCTACGACATCTATTCGCGCCTGTTGAAGGAGCGCCTGATCTTCCTCGTGGGCCCGATCGACGATCACATGGCCAACGTGGTGGTGGCGCAGCTGCTGTTCCTGGAAGCGGAAAACCCGGAAAAGGACATCAGCATCTACATCAACTCGCCGGGTGGCGTGGTCACCGCCGGCATGGCGATCTACGACACCATGCAGTACATCAAGCCGGACGTGAGCACCATCTGCGTCGGCCAGGCCGCCTCGATGGGCGCCCTGCTGCTGGCCTCGGGCGCTGCCGGCAAGCGTTATGCGCTGCCGAACTCGCGCGTGATGATCCACCAGCCGCTGGGCGGCTTCCAGGGCCAGGCCACGGACATCGACATCCATGCCCGTGAAATCCTGACCCTGCGTTCGCGCCTGAACGAAGTGCTGGCCAAGCACACCGGCCAGTCGCTGGAAACGATCGCCCGCGACACCGAGCGCGACAACTTCAAGAGCGCAGTCGACTCGGTGGCCTACGGCCTGGTCGACCAGGTGCTGGAGCGTCGTCCGGAAGAGTCGATCCAGGCCGGTTGATCGGCCTGCACGGGGCCAGGGAGGCCCCGTTCCTGCAGGGTCGGACCGGGACTGTCGTCCCTCCGGCCCTGTGCTATTCTCGAATCGAACCCCCGTTCAGCGGGTGGGGTAACTGGGTAAGCGAAGCATGAGCGAAGACCGCCAAGGTCGTTCCACGGACACCGGCAAGATCCTCTACTGCTCTTTCTGCGGAAAGAGCCAGCATGAAGTGCGCAAGCTTATTGCGGGTCCGAGCGTGTTCATCTGCGATGAATGCGTGGAGCTGTGCAACGACATCATCCGTGAAGAACTCGAGGAAAAGGCGCAGTCGGCGCGCAGTTCGCTGCCCAAGCCGCGCGAGATCCTCGAGGTGCTCGACCAGTACGTGATTGGCCAGAACCGGGCCAAGCGCACCCTGGCCGTGGCCGTCTACAACCACTACAAGCGCATCGAGAGCCGGCAGAAGAACGATGAGGTCGAACTGGCCAAGTCGAACATCCTGCTGGTCGGCCCGACCGGTTCGGGCAAGACGCTGCTGGCCGAAACCCTGGCCCGCCTGCTCAACGTGCCGTTCACCATGGCCGACGCCACCACGCTGACCGAAGCCGGTTACGTGGGCGAGGACGTGGAGAACATCATCCAGAAGCTGCTGCAGAAGTGCGACTACGACGTCGAGAAGGCACAGCAGGGCATCGTCTACATCGATGAAATCGACAAGATCTCGCGCAAGAGCGAGAACCCGTCGATCACCCGCGATGTGTCCGGCGAAGGCGTCCAGCAGGCCCTGCTGAAGCTGATCGAAGGCACCGTGGCCAGCGTTCCGCCGCAGGGCGGCCGCAAGCACCCGCAGCAGGAATTCCTGCAGGTGGACACCAAGAACATCCTGTTCATCTGTGGCGGCGCGTTTGCCGGCCTGGACAAGGTGATCCAGCAGCGCTCCAACGACGCCGGCGGCATCGGCTTCGGCGCCAAGGTGAAGAGTGCCGAGCGCAAGGTGGAAGTGGGCAAGGTGCTGGCTGAAGTCGAGCCGGAAGACCTGATCAAGTTCGGCCTGATCCCCGAGTTCGTCGGCCGCCTGCCGGTGGTGGCGACCCTGGAGGAGCTGGACGAGCCGGCCCTGATCAAGATCCTGACCGAGCCGAAGAACGCCATCACCAAGCAGTTCAAGAAGCTGTTCGAGATGGAGAACGTCGAGCTCGAGTTCCGTCCGGATGCGCTGTCGGCCATCGCCAGGAAGGCGCTCAAGCGCAAGACCGGCGCGCGTGGCCTGCGCACCATCGTCGAATCGGTCCTGCTGGACACCATGTACGACCTTCCCTCGCAGGAAAACGTCAGCAAGGTGGTCGTGGATGAATCGGTGATCGAGCACAAGTCCGAGCCGTACCTGATCTACCAGACCCCGGCGGCCCCTGAACAGAAGGCCGCAGGCGCCGAGTGATCCTTTCAAGTTTTTGATTTGAAAGGATTTTCAACGAACGCCTTGCATCTGAAAGCCGATGGCCCCATAACGGGGCCATCGGCTTTTTTTGTCTCCGGAAGATGCCCTCCCGGAGACGGTTTTCCCCTTCCCTGGAGCCCCCATGGCCCGTTCCCCAAGTGAAACCCTCGACCTGCCGGTCCTGCCGCTGCGCGACGTAGTGGTGTTCCCGCACATGGTCATCCCGCTGTTCGTCGGCCGTGACAAGTCCATGCACGCGCTCGAACAGGCAATGGAGGCAGACAAGCGCATCCTGCTGCTGGCGCAGAAGTCGGCCGAGACCGACGACCCGCATGCGGCCGACCTCTACCAGGTCGGTACGCTGGCGCAGGTGCTGCAGCTGCTGAAGCTGCCCGATGGCACCATCAAGGTGCTGGTCGAAGGCCTGTCGCGCGTGCAGGTCACCCACGTCGACGAGCGTGATGGCTCGCTGCACGGCCAGGCCGTGGAAATCGACGCGGCCGATCCGCGCGAACCGCGCGAGATCGAGGCCATCGCCCGCTCGCTGATGTCGCTGTTCGAGCAGTACGTCAAGACCAACCGCAAGCTGCCGCCGGAGCTGCTGCAGACCCTGGCCGGCATCGACGAGCCGGCGCGCCTGGCCGACACCATCGCCGCGCACATCAGCGTTCGCCTGGCCGACAAGCAGCGCCTGCTGGAAACGCTGGCCGTGGGCGAGCGCCTGGAGATGCTGGTCGGCCTGGTCGACGGCGAGATCGACGTGCAGCAGATGGAAAAGCGCATCCGCGGCCGCGTGAAGTCGCAGATGGAAAAGAGCCAGCGCGAGTACTACCTCAACGAACAGATGAAGGCCATCCAGAAAGAACTGGGTGACCTCGACGACGCGCCGGGCGAGCTGGAAGAACTGGCCCGCAAGATCGCCGAAGCCGGCATGCCCAAGCCGGTGGAAACCAAGGCGCGCAACGAGCTGAACAAGCTCAAGCAGATGTCGCCGATGTCGGCCGAAGCCGCAGTCGTGCGCAACTACCTGGAGTGGCTGCTGGGCGTGCCGTGGAAGAAGCGCACCAAGGTGCGCAAGGACCTGAAGGCCGCGCAGGACACCCTGGACGCCGACCACTACGGCCTGGACAAGGTCAAGGACCGCATCCTGGAATACCTGGCGGTGCAGTCGCGCGTGAAGCAGATGAAGGGCCCGATCCTGTGCCTGGTCGGTCCGCCGGGCGTGGGCAAGACCTCGCTGGGTCAGTCCATCGCCAAGGCCACCAACCGCAAGTTCGTGCGCATGTCGCTGGGCGGCGTGCGCGACGAGGCCGAGATCCGTGGCCACCGCCGTACCTACGTCGGTTCGATGCCGGGCCGCATCGTGCAGAACCTCAACAAGGTCGGCAGCAAGAACGCGCTGTTCGTGCTCGATGAGATCGACAAGATGTCGATGGACTTCCGTGGCGATCCGTCCTCGGCGCTGCTGGAAGTGCTCGACCCGGAGCAGAACAACGCGTTCAACGACCACTACCTGGAAGTGGACCTGGACCTGTCCGAAGTGATGTTCGTGGCGACCTCCAACTCGCTCAACATCCCGGGCCCGCTGCTGGACCGCATGGAAGTGATCCGCATCCCCGGCTACACCGAGGATGAGAAGCTCAACATCGCCACCCGTTACCTGTCGCCGAAGCAGATCAAGGCCAATGGCCTGAAGCCGGAAGAACTGGAAATCGGCAGCGATGCCATCCAGGACATCGTGCGTTACTACACGCGCGAATCCGGCGTGCGCAACCTGGAACGCGAGATCGCCAAGATCTGCCGCAAGGTGGTGAAGGAAATCGCGCTGGCCGGCCCGCAGCCGGTGAAGGCGAAGAAGGGCGCGAAGAAGTCCAAGGCCCTGGTCAGCGTCACCAGCAAGAACCTGGACAAGTACCTGGGCGTGCGTCGCTTCGACTTCGGCCGCGCCGAGGAAGCCAACGAAATCGGCCTGGTCACCGGCCTGGCCTGGACCGAAGTGGGCGGCGACCTGCTGCAGATCGAATCGACCCTGGTGCCGGGCAAGGGCCAGCTGATCCTGACCGGCCAGCTCGGCAACGTGATGAAGGAATCGGCATCGGCGGCGCTGTCGGTGGTGCGTTCGCGCGCCGTCGGTTTCGGCATCGATGCGGACTTCCTGCAGAAGCACGACGTGCACGTGCACGTGCCCGATGGCGCCACGCCGAAGGACGGCCCCAGTGCCGGCGCGGCGATGGTCACCTCGCTGGTGTCGATGCTGAGCAAGGTGCCGGTGCGTGCCGACGTGGCGATGACCGGTGAGATCACCCTGCGCGGTCGCGTCACCGCCATCGGTGGCCTGAAGGAAAAGCTGCTGGCGGCACTGCGTGGCGGTATCCGCACGGTCATCATCCCCGAGGAGAACCGCAAGGACCTGGCCGACATCCCGGCCAACGTCACCCGCGACCTGCAGATCGTGCCGGTGAAGTACATCGAGGAAGTGCTCGACCTGGCGCTGGAGCGTCCGCTGGCACCGAAGAAGGCGCGCAAGAGTGCGCAGCGCGTCACGGTGCGCAGCAAGGCCAAACCGAGTGGAAACGCGCGCGTCAAGCATTGACGCGCGCTGTCGAAATGCCTGAAACCCGCGTCGTTGCTGGCTTTCCACCTTGCGTGGGGGTAGGGGCGCTGGTATAAAAGCAGCACCCGCGAATGAGTGATCGCAGTCTGGCGATCGCTGAATTCGGCGAACAGTTTCCACATGGCGGCCGTGCGCGCATCGCGTGCGGTTGCTTCCCTGTCGAATAAGCGGAACCCACCGCCAAAGGAGTTGTACAGAATGAACAAGACCGAATTGATCGATGCCGTTGCTGAAGCCGCCGACCTGACCAAGGCCGAGTCCAGCCGCGCTGTCGATGCCGTCGTTGCTGCCGTCACCAAGGCGCTGAAGGACGGCGATGCGGTCACCCTGGTTGGCTTCGGTACCTTCCAGGTCCGCGACCGTGCTGCCCGCACCGGCCGCAACCCGAAGACCGGCGACACCATCAAGATCGCTGCTTCGAAGAATCCGTCGTTCAAGGCTGGTAAGGCCCTGAAGGATGCTGTAAACTAAGCGGCTCGCTGGGGTGCTTAGCTCAGCGGTAGAGCGTCTCCTTTACACGGAGAGGGTCGGGGGTTCGAAACCCTCAGCACCCACCACAGCACCGCAGTAAAAGTTCAAGTGTGGAGCGGTAGTTCAGCTGGTTAGAATGCTGGCCTGTCACGCCGGAGGTCGCGGGTTCGAGTCCCGTCCGCTCCGCCACTTTGACGCGAGGCCCCCGGGCAACTGGGGGCTTTGTTTTCTTCAAGGGTTCGCCCTTCGGGAAAACAGCAACACAACTGGAGCGGTAGTTCAGCTGGTTAGAATGCTGGCCTGTCACGCCGGAGGTCGCGGGTTCGAGTCCCGTCCGCTCCGCCAGTTTCAAGGGCTCCCGGGCAACCGGGCGCCTTGTTTCAACCGGCCTCGGCCGGGGGAGACAGAAAGGTTTGCAGCAAACGTGGAGCGGTAGTTCAGCTGGTTAGAATGCTGGCCTGTCACGCCGGAGGTCGCGGGTTCGAGTCCCGTCCGCTCCGCCAAGTTGCAAGCAGGGGTATCTGGAAGTGCTGTGGAGCGGTAGTTCAGCTGGTTAGAATGCTGGCCTGTCACGCCGGAGGTCGCGGGTTCGAGTCCCGTCCGCTCCGCCATCCCGGATCCCAACAAGTTCTGCCCATGTGGAGCGGTAGTTCAGCTGGTTAGAATGCTGGCCTGTCACGCCGGAGGTCGCGGGTTCGAGTCCCGTCCGCTCCGCCAGCAGAGTTTGAAGTGTCAACGAAGATGCCCGTCGGTCCTGGACCTGCGGGCATTTTGCTTTTTCGGGGTCGATCTACGCCGGGCGTGGCCCGGCGCTACCGCTCGAGCGATGCGGCGCGGTCCAGCACCGCCTCGATGGCCATATGCCGCTGCACCGATGCCTGCAGCGCGGCCAGCCCCGGGAACGCATCGGCCTGCAGTGCGCGTGCGAACAGCGCTGGCAGCTGATCCAGATCGCGCAGCCACAGCCCTGCGCCTGCGTCCTGCAGTCTCGCGGCGTGGTCGAACTGGTCGTAATCCAGTGGATGGACCAGCGATGGCACGCCGGCGCGCAGTGCGTGGTACATCACGCCGGCGCCACCGTGGTGCAGCACGCGGTCATAGCGGTGCAGGTGGCGCGCGTAATCGACGAATGGCAGCCGGTGCAGGTTCGGCAGCGGCTGCAATGCATCGCTTGTTTCATGCTGGTGGCCGTCGCTGACGTGGATCTGCCACTGCGGGTGCAGCGCCGCCAGCGTCGTCGCCGCCTCGGCCAGGCGCGGTTTGATCCAGTCCTGGTGGGTGCCGGCGGTGACCAGCAGATGCCGCGCGCCATCCACGAACGGCGGTGCTGCGTGCGTGCTGGGCGGTGTATGCAGCATCGGCCCGATGAACTGCAGTGCGCGTGGCCAGGTACGCGGGAATTCCAGCTCCGGCACGCCCAGGGCGAGGATGCATTCATCTGAATACACGCGTTCGCTGCCATCGGCGCGATAGATCGACGGCACGCCCAGCCGCTGCATCGCCGGGCGCTGCCACGCGTGCACGCCGCGCTTGAACAGCCGGGTCAGCTGGCGGCCACCAGCATGCTGCAGCGCCTGCCAGCCCGTGCGCGCCGGGCGCTGGCCGCCCAGATACGGCGGCGGGCCGTCCATGCAGTCCAGCACGCAGGGCGAGGGCAGGCTGGTCCACCAGCGGATGCCGAGCTCGGCGGCCAGCAATCCGGCCGGGGGCAGGGTGAAATCGACGATGGCCAGATCCGGGCGTGCGTGCTGCCAGCGCTGCTGCAGCGATTCCCGCATCTGTTCCATCAGCCGCAGCGCCTGGGTCAGCTGCGCGTGCAGGCGCAGTGGATTGGCCTTGACCGGCTTGGGCGGGTTGGCGATCTGCCACAGCGCTGATTCCTGGTCTGCCGACAGCAGCACGCCACCGTTGAGTCCGCTGGCCGAGATTGCCGCCTGCGCACCGGGTGTGCTCAGCACGGTTACGTCGTGCTGTGGCTGCAGTTGCCGCGCGATGGCGAGGATCGGGTGCAGATGGCCGCTGTAGGGCGGGGCGAGCAGTTCGATCTTCATGCGTATTCCTGCTGCAGGCGCGCGGCCAGGTCGCGGGCGATGGAGAGCACGTCCGGCTGCTGCAGATAATCCATGTGACCGCTGTCGACCCACTGCCGTGCGCCGCGCCAGCCCAGCCGCGAGATCCAGTCCTGGCGGCCCACCAGGATCTGGAGGTGGGCGACCGCAGGTGCGCGGCGTGCGACCGGCCCGTAGGCCAGCACGCTGCAGCGCTGCGCCAGGGCCGGCGGCAGGGTGAGGTTGGCCAGCAGCTCCAGCCCGCAGCTGCCCACCAGCAGCAGGGTGTGCGGTGCGGCGTGCAGCAGCTGGGCCAGTGCTGGCGCGTGTGCTGCGGCGAAACCCGGCTGGCGCGAGCGCAGGTAGTGGCGGCTGTTGTGCCAGCTGGCTGCCAGTAGCGCGGCGGGCTGGTGATCGGGCGTGGCGGCGTCGTAAGGGAAATTGCAGGGATGCAGCACCCGCCCCGGTGCCAGCAGAGCATCGCCGAATGCGCGCTGGAGCGGGCTCAGCGCACAGCGCGCCGGATCGCTCTGCCCGGTGAGGAAGGCCAGTTGCAGTTGCGGTGCGGCCGTGGGCATCGGCTCAGCCGCCCTGGAAATCATCATTCGCCCGCACCTGGTACAGCCGCGTGCGCCAGCGGATGCGCCGCACGCAGGCCGCATGCAGCAGATGCAGCGGCTGCAGCAGTTCGGCCAGCAGCGAGGCCAGCGGACGATGCCGGGCGCGGCCGCCGGCGCAGCGCTGCAGGTGCACCAGCAGGCCTGCGCGCAGCACCAGCACCAGCGCGGCAACGAGCGCTGGCGGCCCGATCGGCGGCAGCACCGCCAGCACCAGCAGCGCCCACAGCAGCAGCGGTGGCAGGCCATGCAGCACGCCGATCAACAGGCGCAGGCGCGGTGATTCATCGCGCAGCAGCAGCACCGCGAACAGCATCCAGCGGTGCATCTGCTGGCGGTAGCGCTGCAGCGTCGGCACGTGGGTCTGCACTTCCACCGGCGCGGTGGACTGGAACAGGCGCGCCCCCTGTCGGCGCAGCGCACGGGCCAGGGCCAGGTCGTCGGCCAGCATACGCAGCAGCGGGGTGAATCCGCCCAGCTCACGCAGGCGTTCGCTGCGCAGCGCGTAGCACATGCCGTTGATCGACAGCGGCGGCAGCCACGGCAGCAGGCCGAGGTAGGTCAGCACCGCATTGTTATTGACGAACTGCGCCATCAGGCGTGCGCCGCGCGCGCCGTCGTCGCGGTAGCAGGGCAGGGCGGTGACCAGGTCGGCGTCGGCGGCGCCCAGTTCATCGACCAGCTGCGCCAGCGCCGCCGCCGACAGGCGCGCATCGTCGTCCAGCACCAGCAGCACCGGTTCGCGCACCTGCGGCAGCACCGCGTCCAGCTTGAAGGTCTTCGGGTTGGTCCCTTCCGGTGCGGCCGGGTAGAGCAGGCAGGTGATCTGGTGGCCGGGGTGTGCAGCGCACAGCGCATCCGCAGTAGCGCGTCCGATGGCATCGGCATCATCCAGCAGCCAGTGGAAATGCGCGCCGGGCAGCGCCTGCAGGTTGTGCTGCAGCACCTGCGCCAGCAGCGGGTCGCCGCCGAGGATGGGCTGCAGGATGGCGATGCCGCGGACGTCATGGCCGGCGGGCGCCTGCGGCCGGGGCGGACACTGGCCGAGGATGCGCAGCGCGCCGACCGCCTTGAGGCCCATCAGCAGCAGGTACAGGGCCGCCAGCAGCAGGCTGGCCAGGGCGATCCCGTTCAGGCTCAGGCCGACCATTGCGCACGCTGCTCGCTGATGAAGCGTTCGATACCGTCCTCCAGCGAAACCTGTGGTGGCCCTAGGTCTGCCAGCATGCGCTGCGGATTGAAGGTTTTTGAATAGGCGAAGGCGGCCACGCCGAAGCGGGTGATCGGCGGTTCGCTGCGCAGGCGCAGGACGCGCCAAGCGGCTTCGATCACGCTGGCCGCGCGCAGGGCCAGCGCGGTCGGCACGCGGCGGCGTGGGGCTGGCAGTTGCAGGGCGGCCAGCAATCGCTTCAGCAGGGCGTGCAGGTCCACCGGGGCGGCATTGGTCAGGTTGTAGGCCGCGCCCAGCTGCGGGGCCTGGGCGGCGCGCAGCAGGTACTCCACCAGCGTGTCGATGTGGATCAGGTCGATCTTCGGCGGGCCACCGGGGCTGACCAGCAGCGGCACGCTGCCGCGGCGCGCGGCCGCCAGCAGGCGGGGCAGCAGCACGGTGTCACCGGGGCCGAACACCGCGCGCGGGCGCAGGATGCAGGACGGGCCGTCGTAGCGGGCCAGCAGGCGCTCGGCCTCGGCCTTGCTGCGCGCGTATTCATTCAGGAAAGCGGGACCGATCGGGCTGTCCTCGTCCAGATCATGCTGGTGCGCCTCGCGGTAGAACACCGCGGTGCTGGACACCAGCAGCAGGCGCGGATGGCCGGCGCGGCGGCAGAACTCGATCACCTGTGCGGTGGTGTCCACGTTCTGCTGGCGGAACTGCGCCGGGGTACCCCAGGGGGCGACGCGGGCGGCGGCATGTACCACCACGTCGGGCCGGAACGGCAGCTCGAACGGCTGCGACAGGTCGCGCGCGGCGTAGTTGGGCAGGGGCAGCGGGCGGCGGGCGACACCGAAGGCCTGCACGCCGGGCACGTCGGCAAGGCGGCGCAGCAGGGCACCCCCCACGAAGCCGGAGGCGCCGGTGACCAGGATGCGCATGGACGGGGTCCTCCTTGTGCCTGTGACGCGCCGCAGCCGGGGCATGCCGCCCATCTGACCGGCCAGTATGCGCCGGCTGCCGCGTCTGCGCCCAGCGCTGGCATGGGCGTGGCGGCTGCGCATGCGGCGCAGATCCTTGTCCCGCCTGCCTCCGCGCCGTTTTTGGTGCGGGCCGCGAAGCGGGTTACACTGCCGGGCTCGCCAATCAGGCCATGTGATTCCTCACCATGCTGCAGAAACTCCGCGACAAGACCTCAGGCTGGATCGTCACCGTGATCCTGGGGCTGCTGATGATTCCGTTCCTGTTCGTGATCGACAACAGCTACCTCGGTGGTGTCGGCGCACAGAACGTGGCCAAGGTTTCGGCACCGCCGACCTGGTGGCGCTCGGCGCCGTCGTGGTGGCCGGTGCGCATGCTGTGGCAGCACCACGAGATCAGCGCGCAGGATTTCCGCACCCGCTTCGAGCAGGAGCGCATGCGTGAGCGCCAGCAGCAGGGCGAGAACTTCGACCCGCGCGCGTTCGAGAGCACCGAGAACAAGCTGGCCGTGCTGGACCAGCTGATCGACGAGCAGGTCGTGCGCCTGGTGGGCGAACAGGCCGGCGTGGTCGTCGGTGACGGCGCCGTGCGCGACTACATCATGACCATCCCGGCCTTCCTCGGCAGCGATGGCAAGTTCAACGAGAACAACTACCGGCTGGCGCTGGGCGGTGGCAATCCGCCGCGTACCCCGTCGCAGTTCCAGGAAGAAGTGCGTGCCAGCCTGCAGCAGTCGGTGATCCCGGCCGGCCTGCAGAACTCCGGCTTCGTCACCCAGGCCGAGACCGAGCGCCTGCTGAAGCTGCTGGGTGAAACCCGTGACGTCGAGCTGGTCGCGCTGCCGGAAGTCCCGGCCGATACCGCGCCGGTCACCGACGCGCAGATCAAGCAGTGGTATGACAGCCACGGCAAGGATTTCCGCCAGGCCGAATCGGTCTCGCTGGAATACGTCGAGCTCAACGGTGCCAACCTGCCGGCGCCGGTGCCGGCCGATGAGGCCACCCTGCGCAAGCGCTATGAAGAAGAGAAGGCCAAGTTCGCGACCCCGGAACAGCGCCAGGCCTCGCACATCCTGATCACCGGCGACGGTGCCGAAGCCAAGGCCGCCAAGCTGGCCACCGAAGCCAAGGCGGCCGGTGCCGACTTCGCCGCGCTGGCCAAGGCCAACTCGGAAGACCCGGGTTCCAAGGACCAGGGCGGTGACCTGGGCTGGGTCGAGCGTGGCGCGATGGTGAAGCCGTTCGAGGACGCGCTGTTCGCCGCCAAGGCTGGTGACGTGATCGGTCCGGTCAAGACCGACTTCGGTTACCACATCATCAAGGTCGCGGCCGTGCGCGGTGGCGAAGGCAAGTCGTTCGAGGAAGTGCGTGACGTGCTGGCCGCCGAGCAGCTGAAGGCCGACGGCGAGCGTGGCTTCAACGATCTGGCCGGCCGTCTGGTCGATGCCATCAACAAGAGCCCGAGCGACCTCGTTGCTGCAGCCAAGTCGGTCGACCTGCCGGTGCAGACCCTGGGCCCGATCACCCGTGCCACCGCCAGCGGTATCGCCGCCGATCCGGCCGTGCTGCGCTCGGCGTTCTCCGACGTGATGGTGCAGGACGGTACCGCCAGCGATCCGATCGCCCTGGGCGGCAGCACCAACCACAGTGTCGTGATCCGCGTGGCCGCGCACACCCCGGAACAGGCACTGCCGCTGGACAAGGCCCGTGAGCAGGTCATCGCCGCGATCCGTGCCGACCGCCAGCGCCAGGCCAGCGACAAGGCGGCTGACGCCGTGCTGGCCAAGCTGAAGGGCGGTGCCAGCCTGCAGTCGCTGGTGGCCAGCGACAAGCTGCAGGTCAGCCCGATGCCGGGCCTGCCGCGCAGCCAGCCGGTGCCGACCCCGGAAATCAACCGCGCCATCTTCAGTGCGCCGGTGCCGGCCGAAGGCAAGCCGAGCTTCGGCAAGGTCGACGTCAACGGCCACGCGCTGGTGTTCGTGGTGAACAAGGTCACCCCGGGCAACATCAAGGAAGTGACGCCGGAACAGCAGAAGCAGCTGAAGGACCAGCTGAGCCAGATCGACGGCATGGCGGCAGCCAAGGCCTACATCGACGCGATGCGCAAGAAGTTCGTGGTGCAGACCACCGAAGCGAACCTGTAAGCCGCCAGGCGAGCAGGACGAAGAAGGCCCGGCAATGCCGGGCCTTTTTTGTTGGCGCGTCCGCTGTATGTAGAGTCGAGCCATGCTCGACTGCTTTTGTGGAGACGTGAAGAAGCAGTCGAGCATGGCTCGACTCTACAAAGGGCGGAAGAGCGGAAGAGCGGTCGAGCAAGCTCGACCTCTACGAACAGCGGGGGCAGCCGCCGGCTGCGGCTGTCAGTCTTCGATGCGCAGCACGGCGCCGGGCTTCAGCACGCTGCTGCCGCTCAGGCCGTTCAACGAGAGCAGGGCCTTCACCGGCATGCCGTAGCGGCGGGCGATGGTCCAGGCTGATTCACCGTTGCGTACGGTGTGGCGGCGGTTGCGCGGGCGGTCGGCCGCGCTGGCCACGGTCCTGGCGACCTGCGGGGCCGGCTGCAGGCTTGCGCTGGGGGCAACGAAGGTCGCTGCGGTCGCAACCGTGGCGACATCGTCAACCGGCGCAGAGGCGGCGGCCACCGGGGCCAGCACGCGGGTGGTGCCTGACGGGCGGCTGCTGCCGGCCAGGGCTGGGTTCAGGCGGGCAATGCGGTTCGGGTCCAGCGCACGCTGCGCCGCCCACTGCTGCACGCTGGTGCCCGCTGGCAGGGTGTGGCCTTTCAGCACCGGCACGGTGCGGTCCAGCGAGGCCATCACGCCGGGTTCGTCTTCGGCATCCTCCAGCACACAGGCCAGGGCATGCAGCTTCTCGACGTAGGCGTGGGTGACCGGCGACAGGCCGGGCAGGGCGGCCGGCTTGGCGTTCTGCGCGTTCATTCCCGCCTTGCGCATCGACTGCAGCACGCGGTACTCGCCGGCGTTGTAGGCCATGGTGGCCAGGCGCCAGTCGCCGCCGAACATGCCGTGCAGGGTCTTCAGGTAACGCACCGCGGCCTGGGTGGAATCCACGGCCGACAGGCGGCCGTCGTAGCCGTTGGCCATCGGCACGCGGTGGTTGCGCGCGGTGGTGGCGATGAACTGCCACAGGCCGGTCGGGCCGCTGCCGTTGCGGGCGTTGGGGCGGTAGCCGCTCTCCACGAACGGGATGAGCGCGAATTCGGTGGGCAGGCTGGCCTTGCGCAGTTCTTCGACCACGTAGCCGAACAGCACCAGCGCATCGTCATCCTGGTTGGCCAGGCGCGAGGGGGCATGGGCGAACTGCTTCTGCCAGCGCGGGCTGGTGGCCTCGGCCTCGCAGGTCGGTTCAGCCAGGCCCTCGCGGAAGCTGGCGAAGATCTCCTGGCCGTTGCGGACCGAGGCGGCCGGCAACAGGGACGGATCCATCGGCACGGCCGACGCGGCGGTCAGGTTCTGGCTGATGCCGGCGCCCAGCGACTGCGCGCCCGCGTTTCCGGCCAGCCCCAGGACAAGGCCCAGGGCCAGCGGCAGACTTCGGCGCATCATGCGCGGAAGCCGTCTTTCCAGTGCCGGAGACCGGCCATGACATCGACGTCGTCCACGACATCGCGCCCCAGGTGCGCTGACACCGCCGCGCGGATCGGCGCGGTGTGCACACGCAGGAACGGATTGCAGTCCAGCTCGTTGGCCAGGGTTACCGGCAGGGTGGAACGGTCATCGCGGCGCATGGCCAAAGCCTCCTCTTGGCGCTGCCACAGGGCAGCGTTGGCGGGGTCGACATGCCGCGCGAAGACGGCATTTGACACGGTGTACTCGTGGGCGCAACAAAGCAGCAGTTGCACAGGCAAGGTACCCAGCTTGCGCATCGACGCCAGCAGCTGGGACGGCGTACCTTCGAACAGGCGCCCACAGCCCAGGCTGAACAACGAATCTCCGCTGAAAAGATGTTCAGCAGTGTGAAACGCGATGTGGCTGCGGGTATGCCCGGGCACGGATAGTACGTGGAACATCCGGCCCAGTGCCTGAACGCGTTCACCTTCGCCCACCCGTTCGGTGGCGGTCGGGATGCGCTCGTCGACCGGCGCGATCACCCGCGCGCCGGGAAAACGCGCCTGCAGCGCGGGCACGCCGCCGATGTGGTCGTCGTGGTGGTGGGTCAGCAGGATGGTGTCCACGCGCAGGCCTTGATCGGCAAGCGCCAGCACCGGCGCGGCATCGCCGGGGTCGACGACCACGGCGGCGCCATCGTCGGCGATCAGCATCCAGATGTAGTTGTCCGCAAATGCGGTCAGGGCAGTCAGTCGCATAGAATTGGACCATGCCCCTGCTGCAGAGCCACCGTCAAGCGAGCCTGGTGCCGTGGTTCGACAGCGAGCCGGCGGCAGCCCTGCGCCTGCTTGAGCGCCAGCTGCTGCTGCCACGGCTGGCCGGCCTGCCGTCCCAGCCCTGGTTGTGGATCGCACCCACGGCCTCCTGGCTGGAGGATGCGCAGCTGGGCGGCCGCGGCCTGCGCCTGTACCGCGAGGGCGCCGGCTATGCCGGTGATACCCGCTGCGCGCTGCCGCTGCCGCTGGCCAATGAAAGCGTCAACGCCATCGTGCTGCAGCATGTCACCGCCGCCGATGCCGACTACCTGCTGGATGAGTGCTCGCGCGTGCTGATGCCCGGCGGCCAGTTGTGGCTGAGCAGCCTCAACCCGTTCAGCCCCTTCCGTACCCGCTGGCGCCAGCATGGGCTGGTGGTGCGCACGCCGCAGCGGCTGCGCCTGCTGCTGGCCCGCCATGGCCTGGAATGCGATGACACCCGCTACCTGGGGCCGCTGTGGCAGGGCGCCGGCAGCCGCCGTCGGGCGGGCTGGGCGCCGCTGCGCGCGGCCTGCCTGTTCCATGCCGAAAAACGTACGCTGGCCCTGCCCGGGCCGACCCCGCTGCCGGTGCGCTGGTACGGCACCGTTGCTACCTGATCTGGAGTTGTATTGAAAACCATCGAAATCCACACCGACGGTTCCTGCCTCGGCAATCCCGGCCCGGGTGGCTGGGCCGCACTGCTGCGCTACAAGGGCCACGAGCGCGAACTGAGTGGCGGCGAAGCGCACACCACCAACAACCGGATGGAGCTGATGGCGGCCATTTCCGCGCTGGAAAGCCTTACCGAAGCCTGCGAGATCGTGCTCTATACCGATTCGCAGTATGTGCGGCAGGGCCTGACCCAGTGGATGGCGGGGTGGATCCGCAAGAACTGGAAGACCGCCGGCGGCGACCCGGTGAAGAACCGCGAGCTGTGGGAGCGCCTGCATGCGGCCACGTTGCGGCACCAGATCGACTGGCGCTGGGTGAAGGGCCACTCCGGTGACCCCGACAACGAGCGGGTCGACACCCTGGCGCGCAATGCCGCGATCCAGATCCGCGACGGCAGCCCGGTAAACTGAGCCCATGCGTCAGATCATCCTCGATACCGAAACCACCGGCCTGGAATGGAAGAAGGGCAACCGCATCGTTGAAATCGGCTGCGTGGAGCTGTTCAAGCGCCGCCCGACCAACAACAACTACCACCAGTACATCAGGCCCGACGTCGACTTCGAGCAGGGTGCGCAGGAAGTCACCGGCCTGAGCCTGGACTTCCTCGCCGACAAGCCGGAGTTCGCGCAGATTGCCGAGGAGTTCCTGGCGTTCATCGATGGCGCCGAGCTGATCATCCACAACGCGGCATTCGATCTGGGCTTCCTCGATTACGAGCTGTCCCTGCTGGGGCCGCAGTACGGCAAGATCACCGACCGCTGCACGGTGATCGATACCCTGGCGATGGCGCGCGAGCGCTTCCCCGGCCAGCGCAATTCGCTGGATGCCCTGTGCCGGCGCCTGGGCGTGGACAACTCGCACCGTGCGCTGCACGGCGGCCTGCTCGATGCGCAGATCCTGGGCGATGTCTACATCGCGCTGACCTCGGGGCAGGAAGAGATCGGCTTCGGCCTGGAGGACGACAGCGGGGCCGATGGCGCCGCGCTGCTGGCCTTCGACACCAGCAAGCTGCTGCCGCGCCCGCGCGTGGTGGCCACGTCCTCGGAGCTGGAAGCGCACACCGCGCGGCTGGAGCGCCTGCGCAAGAAGGCCGGCCACGCCTTGTGGGATGGCCCGAAGGTGGAAGAGGTCGCGAGCGCGTAAGCGCGGTTGGGGCGATGCCGGCCAGCGGCCGGCACTACCGTCTCCCATCCACGCATGGCGTGGATCTACCGGTTAATGGCAGCGCACCAGAATTACGGTGATGTTGTCCGAGCCGCCGCCGTCCAGGGCCGAGGCGACCAGGCTGTCCACGCATTCCTGGGCGCTGGCGTCGTCGTAGGCGAGGGTGCGGGCGATGTCGCGGTCGTCGACTTCCTCGGTCAGGCCGTCACTGCACAGCAGCAGCTGCATGCCCGGGCGCAGTTCGCCACTGGTGGTGGCCACGTTCAGATGGTTCGGGTCGGTCACGCCCAGTGCCTGGGTGACCACGTTGCGGTGCGGGTGGGCACGCGCCTGTTCGGCGGTCAGGTTGCCCTGCGCGACCAGTTCCTGCACCACGCTGTGGTCCTGGCTGAGCTGGGCCAGCTGGCCGTCGCGCCACATGTAGGCGCGGCTGTCGCCGACCCAGGCCACTTCATAGCGGTTGCCCTGCACGCGTGCGGCGACCACGGTGGTGCCCATCGGCAGGGTGTCGTTGCGCCGCCGCGAGGCACGGATGATCTCCTCGTCGGCGGTGCGGATGGCGTGGGCCAGCGGGGCGCCACGGCGGATCTCGCGGACGATGGTCTCGCGTGCCAGGGCACTGGCCACCTCGCCGCAGGCGTGCCCGCCCATGCCGTCGGCCACCAGCCACAGGGCCAGCTCGCTGTCACCGTAGTAGGTGTCCTCGTTGAGCTCGCGGCGCAGGCCAGGGTGGGTGAGGTGTCCGAATTCGATCATGGTGGTTGCTGGGCGGGGTAATGCCGGGGAGAACGGCATCATCACGGCCAAGCGGACATCCGGCAAGGCGTTCAGTCAGAAATATTTCACATGATGGGCTGCAATGGCTTGTGGTCTGCCGCGCTTCCTCGTATGATGCGCGTCCCCGGTTCGCCGGGGAACACTTGGAGAGGTGGCAGAGCGGTTGAATGTACCTGACTCGAAATCAGGCAGGCGTTTATAGCGCCTCGGGGGTTCGAATCCCCCCCTCTCCGCCAGATTAAAAAAGAAGGGCTGCCGAAAGGCAGCCCTTCTTTTTTAATCTGGCGCGGGATGCGATGCGCGCTTTGCGCGCTTCGCCCCATGCGTTGCTGCGCAACGAATGGGCCCCTCCCTTTGCCTGCCTCTACCCGCCCCTGTCGGGGCAGCCCCTCAACAGAGGGGCTTGTTCCACCCGACGCGCCATCGGGTTGCTGTCACGCGGGAACAGCGTCTTCGCTGCGGTTACCATGTGCGCATCAATTGCTGGAGCGCTGCCATGACCGCTGAAATCCTTGTGCCTGTTTCTTTCGGCGAGCTGCTGGACAAGATCTCGATCCTGCAGATCAAGTCCGAGCGCATCAGCGATGAAGGCAAGCTGGCCAACGTGCGCCGCGAGCTGTCCGCGCTGGAGACCACCTGGATGGGCCATCCGGCGGCGGTGAAGGACATCGCCAAGCTGCGTGCCGAACTGAAGGCGGTCAACGAGCAGCTGTGGGACATCGAGGACGAGGTCCGCCTGAAGGAGAAGGCGCAGGCCTTCGACCAGGCCTTCGTCGACCTGGCCCGCAGCGTCTACCTGCGCAACGACGAGCGCGCGCGCATCAAGAAGGCGATCAACCTGGCGCTGGGCTCGGCGTACGTGGAAGAGAAGTCGTACAAATAACCCCACGCCCTGCGTGGAGGGTGCGGGCCACATGCGGCCCGCACCGGTCGCTCAGCCGAGGTGATCGGCGACGTAGCGCTCGAAGGCGGCGATGCCGTCCTCGACGGTGATCAGTTCCATCACATCATCGAACTCGATCTTGGTGCCCCACTTGAGGTCGGCCGCCTGCTTGCCCAGGTACTTGCGCGCGGCATCGTCGTAGCGGTCCACGCAGTAGCGCCGGTCGGAGTATGGGCCGCTGCGGTGCGGGTTGCTGGCCGCATGCAGGCCCAGCACCTTGGTGCCCATCGCATTGGCGATGTGCATCGGGCCCGAATCCGGAGTCATCACCAGGTTGGCGCGGGCCAGCAGGGCCGGCAGCTGCTTCAGCGTGTCCCGGCCCACCAGGTCCAGTGCCGGCGTCGCCAGCTGGGTGAGGATGGCATCGGCCATGCTGCGCTCCAGCTCGCTGCGGCCACCGCACAGCACCACCTGCCAGCCACGCGCGCTGGCATGGTTGGCCACCGCTGCATAGCGGTCGGCGTACCAGTTGCGCATCACGTGGCTGGAGCACGGCGAGATCATCAGCACCGGGCGGCCATCATCGGGCCACTGCGCAGCGGCCCACTCGTAGGCCGACGGCGGCACTGCCAGGTCCCAGCTCACTTCGGTCTGGCGCAGGCCCAGCGGCTCGCAGAAGCTGCCGATGGCATCGAGCACGTGGATGCCCGGCCGATCGGGGATGCGTTCGTTGATGAACAACCCATGCAGGTCCTTGGAGCGGCTGCGGTCGTAGCCGATGCGGCGTTCGGCCGGAATGAAGGCCGACAGCAGGTTCGCGCGGAACGCCACCTGCATCTGCAGCAGCGCATCGAAGCGCCGCGGCGGCAGCTGCTTGCGCAGTTCCTTGACGCCGGCCATGCCGGTCTTCTTGTCGTACGCATGGAAGACCACGCCAGGCAGGCCATCAAGCAGCTTGTGGCCGACCTTGTCGATGATCCAGTGGATCGGCGTGTCCGGGCGCGCGGCCTGCAGGGTGCGCACCAGGGGCACAACGTGGGTGACATCCCCCAGGGCAGACAGGCGCAGGAGGCACAAGGATGAGGACGCTGATGCCATGTGTTGTTAGACTCAATGGAATGGTCGTATTTGACGCCAATGAAGCGCTGACGCCATGCCGCGAGGGTCGCGGCATCGGGGCCATTCTGTTCGACCGCGAGCGGCTGCGGCAAGCCGAGGTCGGCCTGTTCTCGCCCCAGCACTGGGGCAGTAGGGCCCGGCCGGTGGCGGAAGGCGGGCGCGGCAGTGCCTGGTTCGTCGATGCGTCCTTCGGCCCCGGCGTGCTGCGGCACTACCTGCGCGGTGGCCTGGCAGCCAAGCTCAGCCGGGACCAGTACATCTGGCGCGGCGCGGATCGCACCCGCAGTTTCGCCGAATTCCGGCTGATGCGTGCCCTGCGCGCGCAGAAGCTGCCGGTGCCCCGGCCGATCGCCGCGTTCTACATGCGTGAAGGCATGCGCTACCGCGCGGCCATCCTGATGGAGCGCATCGAGGGCGTACGTTCGCTGGCCGACCGCGCGCTGGTGGCCGGCCGTGGCGCGCCGTGGGAAGAGGCGGGCCGACTGATCGCGCGCTTCCATCGTGCCGGCCTGGACCACGCCGACCTCAACGCCCACAACATCCTGTTCGATGGCAACGGCCATGGCTGGCTGATCGACTTCGACCGCGGGGTGATCCGCATCCCGGCCACCGCCTGGCGCGAGCGCAACCTCAAGCGCCTGCTGCGCTCGCTGGTCAAGCTGCGCGGCGAGCGCAGCGTGGAAGACGTGCAGAAGGATTACGCGCGCCTGCGTCGCGCCTACGACATGGCCTGGAACCGGGGCACCTGATGGACTGGTCATTGCGTTTCCTCGGCGTCGGCAATGCGTCGGCGGTCGAGCTGGGCTCGCCCATGTCGGTGATCGAGCGCGATGGCCGGCCGTGGCTGACCATCGATTGCGGCGGCGAAGGGCTGACCGCGTTCAAGGCGCACTACGGGCACCTGCCGCAGGCGATGTTCGTCACCCACGTGCACCTGGACCATGTCGCCGGCTTCGAGCGGCTGTTCGTGGATACCTTCTTCAACACGCACCGGCGCGGCAAGGTGCGCCTGTACGTGCCGGCCACCCTGGTGCCGCTGCTGCACAAGCGCGTGGCCGATTACCCCAACGTGCTGGCCGAGGGCGGCGCGAACTTCTGGGATGCGTTCCAGCTGATCGTGGTGGGCGATGCGTTCTGGCACGAGGGTGTGCGCCTGGAAGTGTTCCCGGCGCGCCACCACTGGCCGGAGACGGCCTACGGGCTGCGCCTGCAGGGCGCGCTGACCTGGAGCGGCGATACGCGGCCGATCCCGGAGATGCTGGCACGCTTCGCCAATGACAACGAACTGATCGCCCACGACTGCGGCCTGCATGGCAACCCGTCGCACACCGGCGTGGACGACCTGGAGCGCGAATACAGCGCCGAGCTGCAGTCGCGGATGATGCTCTACCACTACGCCAGCGCGGCCGATGGCCAGGCGCTTGCTGCGCGAGGACACCGCGTCGCGCAGCCGGGGCAGTGCGTGCCGCTGGCGCCGCCGACGGCGCCGCACGTGCTGGCGCAGGATCCGCCGTGAACACCGCTGGCCAGCCTGCTGATGCAGCGCTGGCTGCCGAACTGGAACATCTGGAACGCGCGCTGCACACCCCGCAGGTGCGCGGCGATCGCGCGCGGCTGGCGGAACTGCTGGATGAGGATTTCAGCGAGATCGGCAGCTCCGGCCAGTGCTACGGCCGTACGGCGGCGCTGGCCGAGATTCCGCTGGAACGGGCGCAGGTGCAGATCGAATCGGAGCAATACGCAGTCTCGCTGCTGACGCAGGACCTGGCCCAGGTGCGTTACCGCAGCCGCTACCACCTCGACGGCCAGCCGCAGCGCTGGGTGCTGCGCAGTTCGCTGTGGCGCCGGCATGCGCAGGGATGGCGGGTGGTGTTCCATCAAGGAACGCCCGAAGCACGGTAGCGCCGGGCCATGCCCGGCGAAGGGCGCCAACCAAGGTTGGCAGCTACCAGAGCGGGGCACGGCCCAAAAAGGCGGTGGCCCCGCCGGCTGACCTCGGCGCCCGCGTCGATCGATACCGTTGCTGCCTTCCGGCCCTGGCGGGATTTTCGACCTAGCGTCGCGAGGGGCCGACGGGGCCACCATAGAGACGTTGGCCGCCCAAGGGCGGCCGGTTCACGGATCAGGGGAAGCAGCGCGTCGCGCGCCGGAGACCACAGCCGGACTGCACATCGGCTGGCCGATGGCAGGCGCGCATTCTAGCGCAGGCGTGGGCTTCGACGCCAGCTTCATGCGATGAATCGGCTGTAACCCGTACACGGGCAGTACGGCCGGCGCGTTCCCCCGTTGCTAGAATGCGGCCGCAGGAGGAACGACCTCCCCCGCATCGGGAATCAATGACCAGGACGGCCTGGCCCTACCAATAGGAGGGCCGTCATGGCCTGGATCTATCTGTTGTTCGCCGGCCTGCTGGAAATTGTCTGGGCCGTGTCCATGAAGCAGTCCGAAGGCTTCAGCAGGCTCACCCCCACCGTGGTCACCATCCTCGGCATGATCGCCAGCTTCTGGCTGCTGGCCGTGGCCATGCGCACGCTGCCGCTGGGTACCGCCTACACGATCTGGACCGGCATCGGCGCCGTGGGCGCCTTCGTGGTCGGCATCGTGTTCCTCGGCGAGCAGGTCAGTGCGATGCGCATCGGCGCGGCCGTGCTGATCGTCTGTGGCCTGGTGCTGATGAAGCTCTCCAGCAGCTGAGGCTGCGCGATCAGGCCAGCGCCGCGTACATCACCACCACGTTGACCAGGAAGAAGTAGACGCCGCCGATGAGGGTGTAGCGCAGCACGGTCAGCAGCTTGTTGCCGCCGTACACGCGATGCTGCATCCACAGCAGGTAGACCGGCACCGCCAGCCACAGCAGTGCCGTGATCCACAGGCCGAGCGTGGCGACCAGCGGCGAGGCGAGTGCATTGCTGATGCTGGCGACCAGGAAGGTCGCCAGCACCACCGTCATCAGCCAGCAGTGGCTGTACAGCGCCACCACCAGATGTTCCAGGTAGCCCATCGATCGCGGGATGTAGGCAATGCGCAGGACCAGCGCGAACACCGGCATCAGGAAGAACAGCGCGCCGGGCAGTGCGGTCAGGATCGCCTGCATGTACAGATCGGTCTTGCCGCCCATGCGCTGGATGTTGGCGTTGCCGTTCTGCAGGCGCCGGTTGAGCCAGTTGTTGGCGAAGTGCGGCAGGCCGGCGAGCACGATGGGATTGGTGTCCGCATCCCAGGGCTTGCCATTGATGCTGTAGTTGAAGAACGTGCCGTGATTGTCGTCGGCCGGCGGCGCGGGGGTGTCAGTGGGTGCGCCGAGCTCGGCCCTGCGCTGCGCGGCGGCGGCATTGACGGCAGCCCGGGCAATGGCGAAACCGGGGTTGCCGGTATTCGTGGTGCTGGCCTGCTGGTCGATCAGTGCCATCTGCTGCGCGCGTACGGCTTCGACCTGTTCGGCGGTGGTGGCCTTGCCGAACAGCGAATTGCCGCTGGCGCCCACGCTGAAGTCGTCGACGTGCACGAACATCTTGCCGATGAAGAAGGTGAACAGGGTGAGGATGACGAACAGCCGCAGCGGCTGCACGTAGCCCACCCGGCGGCCCTTGAGATAGTTCAGTGCAATGCGGCCGGGCACCCACAGGTCGCGCAGCGTGCGGAAGATGCGCCCGTCCAGGTGCCAGAACGATTCGAAGACTTCCTCGATGGCGTGGCCGACATGCTTGAGCGGGTTGTGCGCGGACTGCCCGCAGTGATGGCAGTAGTGGCCCTGCAGGGCGGTGTCGCAGTTCTCGCAGGTGCCGTGCGCCGATGGATCGGCGTCGGGCAAGGCGGCGTGCACGCGGTCGATCGAGCTCATCGGGGCAAAAGGCCGTGCGTAGGGTGAAGGCGCCTACGATAGCGATTTTTCAGGTTTCGTTCAGCTTTTGGAGCAGGGGCGTTTTTGGGGCGCGGGCGTGGCATGCCATCCACGCATGGCGTGGATCTACTGCAGGCGTACTTCCATGTGCACGGCGTGGATTCCCGGGCCGTGACCGTCCGTTACCCGCTGGGTGACGCGGAAGCCCAGCCCGGCGTAGAAGCCCTCGGTGTGCTGGCTGGTGCTCAACGCAACGCGCTCCACGCGGGGGTCGGTGGCGGCCTGCTGCAGGCGTACCCGTGCAAGATGGCGGCCAAGTCCTTGTCCGTGCCGGGATTTCTCGACCATCCCCCAGCAGAACCCGGCGGTTCCGTTCGTGGGAGGAGACAGCCCTCCGCAGGCGACGACGCTGCCGTCGAGTTCGATGACCTGGTAGGCGTGATCTTCCGCCAGCTCGCGCAGGAACGATTCGAAGTCCGGGCGTTCCTCCGGGGCGAAATAGGTCGGCAGATTGCTGTCAAAGATCGCCAGGCAGGCGGCCAGATCGTTGAGGTGGTAGGGCCGGGTCCTCATGGGGTGACCATAGCGCATGGGGCCGGCAGGGGAGGGGGCTCGGGCGGCACGCCATCCACGCATGGCGTGGATCTACTGAACTTTCCGGGGAGAGGCAGGCAAAGGGAGGGGCCCATGCGTTGCTGCGCCAGATAAATAAAAAAGGCCACCCGAAGGGCGGCCTTTTTTATTTGTCTGGCGGAGAGAGGGGGATTCGAACCCCCGAAGCGCGGTTTAGACGCTTACACACTTTCCAGGCGTGCTCCTTCAACCACTCGGACACCTCTCCGGATCCCTGCCATCGGCAAACGCCTCAGCAGGGGCGCAGATTCTAGCGGGCGGCGCGGCAGTACACAAGCACCCCCAGTCATCGATGTGCAGCGGGTGTGTCGGAGGCGAGGGGGCTGGACAGGCATGGCACAATGGAACATCCGATGGAAGACGGTGGCCTGATGTCCTATCTCGTGCTTGCCCGCAAGTGGCGTCCGAAGCGTTTTGCCGAGCTGGTGGGCCAGGAACACGTGGTCCGTGCGCTCAGCAACGCGCTGGACAGCGGCCGGGTCCACCACGCGTTCCTGTTCACCGGTACCCGCGGCGTGGGCAAGACCACCATCGCGCGCATCTTCGCCAAATCGCTGAACTGCGAGCAGGGCACCAGCGCCGACCCGTGCGGCCAGTGTGCGGCCTGCCTGGACATCGACGCCGGCCGCTACATCGACCTGCTGGAAATCGATGCCGCGTCCAACACCGGCGTGGATGACGTGCGCGAGGTGATCGAGAACGCGCAGTACATGCCCTCGCGTGGCAAGTACAAGGTCTACCTGATCGACGAAGTGCACATGCTCTCCAAGGCGGCGTTCAATGCGCTGCTGAAGACGCTGGAAGAGCCGCCGGAGCACGTGAAGTTCCTGCTGGCCACCACCGACCCGCAGAAGCTGCCGGTCACCGTGCTCAGCCGCTGCCTGCAGTTCAACCTCAAGCGCCTGGACGAGGACCAGATCCAGGGGCAGATGACCCGCATCCTCGCCGCCGAGGAGATCGAGGCCGACGGCAGCGCCATCGTGCAGCTGGCCAAGGCCGCCGACGGCAGCCTGCGCGACGGCCTGTCGCTGCTGGACCAGGCGATCGCCTATGCCGGCGGCGCGCTGCGCGAGGACGTGGTGCGCACCATGCTGGGCACGGTCGACCGTACCCAGGTGGCGGCCATGCTCGACGCGTTGGCCGAGGGCGATGGCCCGCGCCTGCTGCAGGTCGTGGCCGCGCTGGCCGAGTTCTCGCCGGACTGGAGTGGCGTGCTGGAAGCGCTGGCCGAAGGCCTGCACCGCATCCAGGTGCAGCAGCTGGTGCCCGGCGCCGCCGCCCCGGTCGATGGCCTGGACGCTGCCGCGTTTGCCGAGCGCCTGCGCGCGGAAGTGGTGCAGCTCTGGTACCAGATGGCCCTGAACGGCCGTCGCGACCTGCCGCTGGCGCCGAGCCCGCGTGCCGGCTTCGAAATGGCGGTGCTGCGCATGCTGGCGTTCCGCCCGGCCGCGGCGGTGCCGCCGGTGCCGAAGTCGGTCGAAGGTGCGACGGGTGGTGGTGCTGCGGGCGGCAACGCCGGCGGTGGCCATGCCGCCGGTGCCGGCAGCAACGACGCCGCACCTGTGGCTGCAGCCGCGGCGGCGAGTCCGTCGGCGGTGGCCGACGTGGCTGCCCCGATGCAGGCTGCGCCGCGAGAGCCCGAACCTGAGCCTGAGCCGGCCCCGCAACCGGAGCCGGAGCCGACCCCGGAGCCTGAACCGGTTCCGGTGGAAGAACCCGTGTCGCCGCCGCCGGTGAAGGCCGAAGCGGCGCCGCAGGTGGCCGAGGCGGATGATCTGCCGCCGTGGGCCACCGACGAAGCCGACGCGCGTGATCAGGCGCTGGCGGCGGAAATGGACGTGCCGGTCGCGATGGCGACGCCGGAGGCGGCCATGGTCGCCCCGTGGCAGGAACCGCCGGCCCCGGTGGCCGTGGCGGCCGAGCCGGAGCGCGCGTTCCATGCCGAGGGCATCGAGATCGCCCCGGCCGCGCCGGTGGCAGGACCGGCGCCGGCAGCGCATCAGGGCAGCATCTCCGACCTGGCCAGTGCCGAAGACTGGCTGGACCTGGTGGCCAACAGCGGCCTCAGCGGTCCTTCGCGGCAGCTGGCGGCCAACGCGGCCTTCATCAGCTGCCAGGGCGGCACCTTGAAACTGGGCCTTTCGCCCGGATTTGAGTACCTGCGTTCCGAACGCGCGCTGTCCGCCCTGGGCGAGATGCTGGAAAAGGCCCTGGGCCAGGCGCCGAGGATCGTGGTCGAGACCGTGGAAACCGAGCAGGTCCCGGCCGAGACCCTGCACCAGCGTGCCGACCGCCAGCGTGGCGAGCGGCAACAGGCCGCCGAGGCCATTTTCATGGACGATCCGGAAGTGCAGCTGCTGATCCAGCAGCATGGCGCCCGGGTTGTTTCCGACTCCATCCGTTCTTTTGACGAGTAAGACACTATGCGCGGCAACATCGCCCAACTGATGCAGCAGGCCCAGAAGATGCAGGAAAACCTGCAGAAGGCCCAGGAAGAAATCGCCAAGATCGAAGTGACCGGCAGCGCCGGTGGCGGCATGGTCAGCGTGACCCTGACCGGCGCCAAGGAATGCCGCAAGGTGCGCATCGATCCGTCGCTGATCAGCGACCCGGAAATGCTGGAAGACCTGATCGCCGCGGCCTTCAACGACGCCTCGAACAAGATCGATGCCGAGTCGAAGTCGAAGATGGGTTCGGCCACCGCCGGCATGCAGCTGCCGCCGGGCATGAAGCTGCCGTTCTGATGTCCAGCGTGGCGCCCGCGCAAGCGGGTGCCATCGACTGCGTAGAGTCGAGCTTGCTCGACTGTTCCAGCCTTCAGTCGAGCATGGCTCGACTCTACAAATAATCGTCGAGCATGGCTCGACGCTACAAAGCCTGCCGCCGTGTCCGCACCCCTGCTTGAACAATTGATCGATGCACTGCGGGTGCTGCCTGGCGTTGGCCAGAAGACCGCGCAGCGCATGGCCTACCACCTGCTCGAACGCGAGCGTGAAGGTGGGCAGCGGTTGGCCGAGGCGCTGGCGCTGGCGGTCGAACGCATCGGCCATTGCGCGCAGTGCCGCGATTTCAGCGAAACCGAGCTGTGCCCGACCTGTGCCAACAACAGTCGCGAGCGCAGCCAGCTGTGCGTGGTCGAGTCACCGGCTGATCGCCTGGCCATCGAAAATGCCACCGGCTTCCGCGGCGTCTACTTCGTGCTGCAGGGCCGTCTGTCGCCGCTCGATGGCGTGGGCCCGCGCGAACTGGGCCTGGAGCAGCTGGAACAGCGGCTGGCGCAGGGCGAAGTGCAGGAACTGATCATCGCCACCAGCGCCACCGTTGAAGGCGAAGCGACTGCGCACTACCTGGCCCAGCTGGCGCGTGCGCGCCAGGTGCAGCCGAGCCGTCTGGCGCAGGGCCTGCCGCTGGGCGGTGAACTGGAGTATGTCGATCGCGGCACGCTGTCGCATGCCTTCGGAACGCGCAGCGAATTCCGCGACTGACCGCGGCCGCGCGTGGCGTGGCCGGCCTACAATGCGGAAGACATCCCGCCGAGGCCGACCATGACCACCGAAACCCTCTTCAGCAAGATCATCCGTCGCGAGATCCCGGCCACCATCGTCTACGAGGATGACGAGGTGCTGGGCTTCAAGGACATCGCACCGCAGGCGCCGGTGCACGTGCTGTTCATTCCAAAGAACGAGATCATCCCGACCCTGGACGACCTGCAGCCGTCGCAGGCGCACCTGATCGGCAAGCTGGCCCTGGCGGCAGCCGCGTATGCGCGCAGCGAAGGCTTCGCCGAGGATGGCTACCGCATCGTGATGAACTGCCGCGAAGATGCCGGGCAGACCGTGTTCCACATCCACATGCATCTGTTGGCCGGTGCGCCGCTGGGCCATTTCGGTACGCCGGGGCGTTGAGGCAACGGCAGCCATGGCTTCCGTGCCGACCAACGGTCGGCACCCACCGTGGATGGCGGTCGGCACCCACCGTGGGTGGTGGTCGGCACCCACCTTGGATGGTGCACCAGCAAAAAGGCCGCCCGAGGGCGGCCTTTTGCGTCACGCGGGACGTGGCAGGTTTACCACCAGCCCCAGCCGCGGTAACCGCCCCAGTACGGGCCCCACGGACCCGGGCCCCACGGGCTGTACGGGTAGGGCACGACATCGACCTGGCGCTGTTCCGGCCACAGGTAGATGACGTCGGCCGCCAGCTTGGGCAGGCGGTAGTCGTACTCGCCAATGCGGGTGTTGGCGTAGCCGTCGATCTTGCCGATGAAGGTCACGTCGCGACCGGCCTCGAACACCGCCGGATCATAGAAGCCGGCACGGCAGGCGATGAAGCGGCCGTCGCTGGCGTCGGACGAGGTCTGGTTCGGGCGGCCACTGCCATTGAGCGGGCGCGAGATGATCTGGAAGCAGGTCTCGCCCTGGCCGGGCTGGGTTTCGATGATGCGGCCACCCCAGCGAACGGGGGTGCCCACCTGCTGGGTGGCAACCGAGTCGCGCGGGGAAACCACGCTGAACTGACCCTGCAGCGGCTTGGGGGCCGTGGCGCAGGCCGACAGGGCCAGGGCGGCCACGGCGGTGAGAAGGAACTTGGTGTTCATGAAGTAGCTCCGGAAGTCGGGCGATGCCTGCGCAGGTCCCGCAATAATGGGGCGAGCTCGGTACGAGTGCCAGCGTAGCGCGCTTCGGCGAAACGCTGGCTGAGTGCGATGAGGGCAGGATCGGGGCGCTGGGCATGGACCCGCTGGGCCCAGGCCAGGGCGGGTTCGTGCGGCTCGCGGGCCAGCCCCAGCCGTGCGTAGCGGCGGCCCAGCCGGTGCCAGGCGCGCAGCAGCGGGTCGCGCTCGCGTTCGCCACGGGCCAGCAGCCAGGCCATCCAGCCCATCGCCAGCAGGGCGGTGGCCACGAAGCCGGCCAGCAGCTGGCCGGGCTTCAGCTCATCCAGGCCCAGCGGCTGCAGCAGCTGCTGCTGGCGGCGCGCGTCGAAGGACAGCACCAGGTCGTTCCAGCCACGGCGCAGCCAATCGCCGATCTGACCGGCCTGCAGCCAGCGCTGCTGCAGGTCGAGGTCGGCGCCGGCCGGCAGCCGGTCTTCCAGCGTGTCGAGGATGCGCTCGGGTGCCACTGCCGCGGTCGGGTCCACCCGCACCCAGCCACGCTGGGGCAGCCAGACTTCGGCCCAGGCGTGGGCGTCCATGCGCCGCACGACCCAGTAGTTGCCGAGCCGGTTGCGGGTGCCGCCGGCAAAGCCGGTCACCACGCGCGCGGGGATGCCGGCGTTGCGCATCAGCACCACGAAGGCCGAACTGAAGTGCTGGCAGAAGCCGGCCTTGTAGTCGAACAGGAACGCGTCCACCGGGTCGCGCCCGGCCGCTGGGGTGTCCAGCGTGTAGGAGAAATCCGCGGTGATCCAGTCCAGGGCGCGGCGGACGACGGCGGCATCGTCGTCGCCGGCTTCCTGCCGCCATTGCCGGGCCAGCGCTGCCGTGCGCGGGTTGAAGTTGGCCGGCAGCTGCAGCGCCGCACGCCGCTGGTAGGGCGAGAGCTCGGCATCGAAGCGCGTCGCCGGTGCCGAGTGCAGGCGCCAGCGGGTCAGTGCGGAGAGCGGGCGCTGGCTGGCCAGGCTCATCTCAGAGTTGAGCGCGGTGCCTTCCGGGGCAGCCGTGGGCAGGTCCAGCGCCACCAGCAGGCGGCGGTCGGTGGGCTCGTAGTCGATCTGGTAGTCCCAGCCCGGGCCTTCGTGGGTCACCTGCGCTGGTCGGCGGTAGTCGGTGTTGCGGTCACGCGTCCAGACGTGGCCATCGAAGCGGGTCAGCACCGGACCACGCCAGTAGCGCTGCTCCGGCTGCGGCACGGGGCCGAAGAACTGCACGCGCAGTGCCGGGGTGTCATCGGCCATCAGGTCCAGCCACTTGTCCGGCTCCATCGAGTCGGACAGGCCGGGGGTACCGACCGCGCGTTCGGGCACGCCCCACAGCGGCGAGGACAGCCGCGGGAACAGCCAGAAGCAGGCCAGGGCCAGGGGCAGGCCGATCAACAGCAGGCGGCCGACGCCGCGCAGCTGGCCGGGCAGGGGCAGCGCCGCGCTGCGGCCTTCGTTGTGGGCCAGCCGCTGCAGGGCGAGCAGGCTGCTGATGCCGGCCAGTGCGGCCAGCAGCGTGGTCAGGGGCCCCTGGTCGAGCAGGAAGGCGGCAAACGGGCCGAACAGGGCGAAGCCGAGCAGGCTGCGTGCATCACGCACGCTGCGCAGTTCGCTGGATTTGATCGCCAGCATCGCTGCCAGCAGTGCGCAGCCGGTATCGCGCCCGGGCCGCACCGCGCCCATCTGCCAGACGATGGCGCCCAGCATGGCCAGCACCAGCAGCAGGCGCACCGGCATCGGCAGCACGCCTCGCAGCGACAACGCAGCGGTCGCCAGGCCGGCCACCGCGATCAGCGCGGCCAGCGCGCTGGGCAGCTGCAGCAGCAGCGGCAGCAGCGCCAGCGCGGCGCTGGCCAGGGTCCAGTTGCGCGCGTTGCGGTCCAGCAGGGGGGCGGGCTCAGTCATGGGGCATCAGCGCCAGTGCGCGCAGGCACGCATGATGGTGGCTCGCGCCTTGACCGGGGCCGAGCGCGGGCTGCAAGGGCAGCAGCAGGGTGTAGCGTCGGCCTTCGCGCTCGGCGCTGTCGACCCAGCGCGCCAGGCGCGAGATGCGCGCTTCCGTCGGCAGGGTGGAGAGCGCGCGCCAATCCAGCACCACTTCGATGCCGACCGGCTTTTCGTATTCGCGCACCAGCAGCGTGTCGCGGCGTGCCGAATGCTTCCATGCGATGCTGCGCGGCGGGTCGCCTGCGCGATAGGGGCGCAGCTGGTGCAGCTCCTCGCCGCTGGCGTGGGCGCGGGTGTGCAGCAGGTCGCTGCCCTGTTCGGGCAATGACGGCGCCACAGCCTCGGCCACCGGGTGCACCAGCAGCGGTTGTTCCGGCCACACCCAGGACCACGCGCGCACCAGGCCCAGCGGCTGGGTGCTGGACAGGCGGATGCGCGGAAGGTCGAGCCAGCCGCGCCGCTCGGTGGGCACGTCCAGCTCCACTTCACCACGGCCCTGTGCGGGCAGGTCGGTCCAGGCCTGGCTGTCGCCGACCTGCAGTTCCAGACCGTGGCGTGGCCGCGGGTCGCGCAGCGACAGGTCGACGCGCAGGCGCAGCGGCTGGCCCGCCGGCACCGGCTCGGCCGAGATGGCGTCGATCTGCACGCCCGACAGCTGCAGGTGGGCGGCGATGGCGCTGGCGATGGCGGCCGCCGCCAGCAGCAGGGCCAGCAGCATGGCCGGGTTGTTGTTGTAGTTCAGCGCGCCCAGCAGCATCGCCGACAGCAGCAGGGCCACGAACAGGCCGAAGCGCGTGGGCAGCACGTAGATGCGCCGGCGGTCGAGCCGCTGCGGCAGGGCTTCGGGCGTGCGCGGACGCGCCAGGCGAAGCAGGCGTGAGCCGCGTGCGGGCATCCTCAATCCACCGCGACGGTCTGCAGGATGGCGCGCGCCAGCGCCGGACCCGTGCTCGATTCGGACTCGCCCACCAGACGGTGGCCGGCCACGGCGACGAACAGGGTCTGCACGTCTTCGGGTACCACGTGGCCGCGGCCGAGCAGCAGCGCGTGGGCCTTGGCTGCGCGCAGCAGGGCCAGGCCGGCACGTGGCGACAGACCCACGCGCACGCCGGCATGCTGGCGGCTGCGGGTCAGCAGGGCCTGCACGTAGTCCACGAGCGCGTCGCTGACGTGGATCTGGCCGACCGCTTCACGCAGCTGACGCACCTGGTTGTCATCCAGCTGCGGCACGGCGCGCGCGATCAGATCGCGGCGGTCGGTGCCGCGCAGCAGCTCGCGTTCGGCCTGCGGGCTGGGGTAGCCCATCGCCAGCCGCAGCAGGAAGCGGTCCAGCTGCGAATCGGGCAGCGGGAACGTACCGGACAGATCGACCGGATTCTGCGTGGCGATCACGAAGAACGGGTCGGGCAGCGGATGGGTCTGCCCGTCCAGCGTCACCTGCTGTTCGGCCATCGCTTCCAGCAAGGCGCTCTGCGTGCGTGGCGGTGCGCGGTTGATCTCATCGGCCAGCAGCACGTGCGAGAACACCGGGCCGGGATGGAACTGGAACTGGCGCGTGCCGGCGTCATACACCGATACGCCGAGCACATCGGCCGGCAGCAGGTCGGAGGTGAACTGCACGCGCTGGAAGCTCAGCCCCAGGCTGCTGGCCAGTGCATGGGCCAGCGTGGTCTTGCCCAGGCCTGGCAGATCTTCGATGAGCAGATGGCCACCGGACAGCAGGGCGACGAAAGCCAGCCTGACTTCCGGCACCTTGCCGAGCACCAGGGCATTGACCTGATCCTGTGCCTCCCGCAGGGCCTGGCGCAGTTGATCGGTTAGCATGCTGGGCATGGGGGACGGAGCTGGCATGTTCGTCTCACGTTCGGGAACCATTCGATTCTATCCATAGAGCAATGCAGGGCGAACAGCGCGCACGTACGATTTTTCTCTGGTTATGGACGCTGGTCACAGCGGCCAAGCTGCTCGTGGCCGCGCGTCTGCCCCTGTTCGTGGACGAGGCGTTCTATTGGCAGGAAGGCCAGCACCTGGCGGCGGCGTACTCCGACCTGCCGGGATTGACCGCGTGGCTGGCGCGCGTGGGCGTGGAAATCGGCGGCCAGCACGTGCTGGCACTGCGTCTGCCGTTCCTGGCCATCGGCGCACTGCTGCCGTTGCTGGTCGCGCGTGTCGCCACGCGCTGGTTCGGCAACGTGGCCGGCTGGCAGGCGGGCAGCCTGACCCTGCTGATGCCGTTGTCGGCCACGCTGGGCCTGTTGGCCGTGCCCGATGTGCCGATGGCACTGGCCGCGGTGCTGTGCCTCGATGCCGGTGCACGCCTGCTGCGCAGCGTCGATGCGTCGTCCGCGATCAAGCTGGGCCTGGGCCTGCTGATCGGTGCGCTCAGCCACTACCGCTTCATCGGCGTGATCGGTGTCGGCTTCATCGCGCTGCTGGTGTTGCCGCAGGGACGGCGCATGCTGGCTGATCCGCGCGTGTGGGTGGCGCTGGCAGTGGGTGTATTGGCGTGGTTGCCGCTGCTGGCGTGGAATGCCGACAACCATGATGCCGGCCTGAAATTCCAGGTGGTCGAGCGCCATCCCTGGGCGTTTGAATGGCGCGGGATGTGGTTCCTGGTGATCCAGCCGATGCTGGTCACGCCCATCCTGTGCATCGCGATGTGGAAGGTGGCGTTGGCCGGTACGCGCAGCGGCGGTGGCGCGCGCACGCAGTGGCGCTACTTCGGCCTGGTCGGCGGCGTGTCAACGCTGAGCATTTTCCTGCTGGGCTTCTTCACCGATGTCGAGCGCATCAGCTTCCACTGGCCGCTGCCGGGCTACCTGGCGCTGCTGGTGGCGGTGCCGGTGGTGCTCAACGGCTGGCCGCGCTGGCTGCGCCGCACCGGCTGGTGGCTGGCCGGCATCGGCATGACACTGGCGTTCGGCTATTACCTGGTGGCGTCGACGCCGTCGCTGCGCGAACAGCTGGCCGGTGACAAGTACTACCCGCGCAACTTCGCCGGCTGGGAACCGCTGGCGGCCGCCGTACGCGACGAACTGCAGCAGATGCCGGAAGGCACACGCGTGCTGGCCGGCAACTTCAAGGTGGGTGCCGAGCTCGGCTTCCAGCTCGGCGACGGCAACATCACGGTGCTGCCGCACCCGCTCAACGACAAGCACGGGCGCACCGCGCAGCTGGCGCAGTGGGGCCTAGTACACGAGGGCGAGCGCAGCGGACCGATGCTGCTGGTGCTGTCGCCCAGCGATCAGCGTTTCCGTGACCTGGTGCCGCGCTACCACGCGGTGTGCGCGCAGGTGGGACCGCTGCCGCCGCCGAAGGTGGTCAGCAACGATCATGGTTTCCAGCGCTTCCTGTTGTTCCGCCTGCCTGCGCAGCGCGCCGAAGGCGAGTGCGTGACGCCGGCCGTCGCCTATCTCGATTCGCCAGGCAATGGCGAAGCGGTGTCGGGCATGCTGGCGGTGAAGGGCTGGGCGTTCAAGGACGGCATCGGCCTGGCGCGCGTGGAAGTGCTGGTGGACGGCAAGCCGGTGGGCGATGCGGAGTACGGTCGCGAGCTCGACATCCGCCCGTTGTGGCCGATGTCCAATGATCCGCAGCACCCGAATGCCGGCTTTGATGCCAGCGTCGATATGCAGGCGCTGTCACCCGGCCGGCATTGGCTGGGCCTGCGGTTGCATGGCCGCGATGGCAGCGTGGAAGACTGGCAGGAGCAGCCGTTCGAGGTGGAGCGGTAAGCCGTCCATGTAGAGTCGAGCCATGCTCGACTGCTCTTCGCTCTTGGTGTAGCCGAGCGTGGGCTCGGCTCTACAGAGCAGAAGCAGTCGAGCATGGCTCGACTCTACAAAACAGCAGCGCAGCCGAGCGTGGTGGCTTACGGCACGGCGAAGCCGGCCCGGCGCAGCAGTCCGCACAGCGCGATCAGCGGCAGCCCGACCAGGGCAGTGGGGTCGCGGTTGTCGATGGCTTCGAACAGGCTGATGCCCAGGCCTTCGCACTTGAAGCTGCCGGCGCAGTCCAGCGGCTGCTCTGCGGCCACGTAGCGGGCGATCTCCTGCGCCTGCAGCGGGCGGAAGCGCACTTCGGTCAGGTCCATGGCCGCGAACGATTCTCCATCGCGCGTGAGACTGATCGCGGTATGGAAGCGCACCGTCTGCCCGGCCATTGCCGCCAGCTGGGCGCAGGCGGCCTCGACCGTGCCTGGCTTGCCCAGCGGCTGGCCGTTCAGGTCCGCAACCTGGTCCGAGCCGATCACCCAGGCGCCGGGGTGGCGCGCGGCGACCTCGGCGGCCTTGGCAGCCGCCAGCCTCCCGGCCAGGGCCAGCGGGGCTTCGCCGGCCTGCGGGGTCTCGTCCACCGCCGGGCTTGCGCAGTCGAAGGGCAGGCCGAGGCGCTGCAGCAGCTCGCGCCGGTAGCGGGAGGTGGAGGCCAGAAGCAGGGCAGTCATGCGACAATTCCGGGGCAGGGCGCGGCAGTCTGGCCCGGCGCCGAGGCTGCCAGCAAGCCCCTGTATGGCGGGCATTTGACAGCGGCGGTCCCGATCCTTAGTATTCAGCGGCTTATGTCCGCGAACGTGCCCGAAACGCTGGATGCTTGGCGGATGGTCGTAGCGCGAAGGCGCTTCGACGGCCAGGTCTCTTTGGCTGATTTGACTCGCCTGCAAGGGTTGGTCGCCGATACCGACGGTGAGTGCAATTACTCGCTTGAATTCGGTCGCGACGACGTCTTGCGGGTATCCTATGTGGAACTGACCATCGATACCGCGTTGCCGCTGACCTGTCAGCGCAGCATGCAGCGATTCCTGTTGCCGGTGAAGATGACCCAGAGGCTTGGCCTGATCCGCGACGAGGACGAGGAATCGTCCCTGCCCGAGGAGTACGAGGCGTTGCTGGTGCCGGAAGATGGGCAGCTGCGTCCGCTGGACCTGGTCGAAGATGAATTGGTGCTGGCGGTACCCGTGGTACCGCTGTCGCCGGACGGTGAGGCAGTCAACAGGGACTGGGCACCGACCGAAGAAGAAACGAAGCAGGCCAACCCGTTTGCGGCGTTGGCGGCACTGAAGAAAGAGTAAAAGCATTAGCAGCCGGATTGTCGTCGGCGGCTGCGGCGAAAGCGAAAGTGTGCTGGGCGCTGGCGTCCTGCGCGACGATACGACGAAGCAAATCGAACCGAGTTTGGAGCAATCCCATGGCTGTCCAGAAATCCCGTGTCACCCCGTCCCGCCGCGGTATGCGCCGTGCGCATGACGCCCTGAGCGCCAAGCAGCTGTCGACCGACCCGACCACCGGCGAAGTGCACCTGCGTCACCACATCACTGCTGACGGTTTCTACCGCGGCAAGAAGGTCATCCAGACCAAGACCTCGGCCGTCGAAGAAGATTGATGTGCCGGAAGGCCGCTGCCCCAGGGCAGCGGCCTTTGCCTTCTTCCCCGGGCATGCCGGTGATCGGCAGCCTGCGCAACAGGAAACATGATGAGCAAGCGGATCTACTCGAGGATCGCGGGCACCGGTAGCTATTTGCCGGAAAAAGTCCTGACCAACGCCGACCTGGAAAAAATGGTCGAAACCTCGGACGAGTGGATCCAGTCGCGCACCGGTATTCGTGAACGGCACATCGCGGCCGAAGGCGAAACCACCAGCGACCTCGGCTACCACGCCGCGGTGCGTGCGCTTGAAGCGGCCGGTATCGACGCTTCGCAGCTCGACATGATCGTGGTCGGTACGACCACGCCTGACCTTATTTTCCCGTCCACCGCGTGCCTGATCCAGGCCAAGCTCGGTGCGTCGGGCTGCCCCGCCTTCGACGTCAACGCGGCCTGCTCGGGCTTCGTGTTCGCGCTCAGCGTGGCCGACAAGTTCATCCGTTCCGGTGATGCCCGCTACGTGCTGGTCATCGGCGCCGAAACGCTCACCCGCATCGTCGACTGGGAAGACCGCACCACCTGCGTGCTGTTCGGCGACGGTGCCGGCGCGGTCGTGCTCAAGGCCGACGAAGAAACCGGCATCCTCAGCACCCACCTGCATTCCGATGGCAGCAAGAAAGAGCTGCTGTGGAACCCGGTCGGCGTGTCGGTCGGTTTCAAGGATGGCAGCGGCAATGGCGGCGGCACCATCAACATGAAGGGCAACGACGTGTTCAAGTACGCCGTCAAGGCGCTGGACTCGGTCGTGGACGAAACCCTGGAGGCCAACGGCCTGGGCAAGTCCGACCTGGATTGGCTGATCCCGCACCAGGCCAACCTGCGCATCATCGAAGCCACCGCCAAGCGGCTGGACATGTCGATGGACCAGGTCGTGGTCACCGTCGACCGCCACGGCAACACCTCCTCCGGCTCGGTGCCGCTGGCGCTGGACGCCGCGGTGCGTTCGGGCAAGGTCGAGCGCGGCCAGCTGCTGCTGCTGGAAGCCTTCGGTGGCGGCTTCACGTGGGGTTCGGCCCTGCTGCGCTATTGATAGCGTAGTTACGACAAAGTGAAGTCTGTCGTTACGGCCCCTCTGGGGCCGTAACGCGTTCAGGAGATCCGTCATGGTTGAGCCCATCGTCATCGAAGGGCAGCGCGCCTGGCTGAAGCAGTACGGCAAGGGAAGCCGCGCATTCGCCTTGGGCCTGCTCAATTTCATTGCCCGCCGCTTCCACCTCGATGCCCTGCGTCCGCCGCCGCACCGCGGGGGCGATGCCGCGCGCGAGACCGAAGCGCGTCGCCTGGGCGAGCTGCATGCGCAGGGCGTGAACGTGCCCGAAGTGATCGGCAGCGGCCACGCCGCGCTGGTGATCGGCGACAACGGCGGTTCCTTCAATACCTGTCTGCGCGAAGCCGATGACGCCGGTCGTGACCGGCTGGTGGCCGCCGCAATGAAGGCCCTCGCCGAAGCCCATGCCCGTGGCGCCTATTTCGGCCAGCCGGTGCCGCGCAACCTCACCTGGGACGGCCAGAACGTGGGCTTCATCGATTTCGAGGAAGACCCGCTGGAAGTGATGGACCTGGCCGAAGCGCAGGCACGTGACTGGCTGATGTTCGGCTATGGCGTGGCCAAGTATTACGCCGACCGCCCGCAGCACCTGCAGGCGATGATGGCCGAGGCCATGGATGGTGTGCAGGCGCCGGTACGCGCGCACGTGCATTCGGTCAGTGGCCGGCTGCAGGGCCTGGCCCGCGTGTGCATGAAGCTGGGCCGCTCGGCGCGCGCGCTGGCGCAATCGATCTTCATCACCCATGGCGCCACCACGCTGGGCCTGATCATGGTGGTGGGGCTGTGCGTGGACTGGTTCGCCGATGGCGAGCTCGACATCCTGCAGCTGTTCTGCTGATCGGGGCAGGGGTCAGAGCCCTTTTCCATGGGAAAAGGGATCCGACCCCGTCGTGGGTCCATACGCCCTGCATACGCGCACGTACAGACGACACGGGGGATTCGCCCTTATCATGGCCCGCTTCGATTGCAACAAGCGGATGACCGCGTGACCGTATCCACCCTCGCATTTGTCTTCCCCGGTCAGGGCTCGCAGTCCGTGGGCATGCTGGCCGAGCTGGCCGAGCTGCACCCGCAGGTGCGTGAAGCCTTCACCGAAGCATCCGATGGTGCCGGCGTCGACCTGTGGGCGCTGTCCCAGGGTGGCCCGGAGGAAATGCTCAACCGTACCGAATACACCCAGCCGGCCCTGCTGGCGGCGAGCATCGGCGCGTGGCGCGCCTGGAACGCCGTCGGCGGTCCGCGCCCGTCGGTGCTGGCCGGCCACAGCCTGGGCGAATACACCGCCCTGGTCGCTGCTGGCGCGCTGAGCCTGCATGACGGTGCGCACCTGGTGCGCCTGCGCGGCCAGCTGATGCAG
The DNA here is from genome assembly GCF_003086795.1 of Stenotrophomonas sp. SAU14A_NAIMI4_5. NCBI lineage: Bacteria > Pseudomonadati > Pseudomonadota > Gammaproteobacteria > Lysobacterales > Lysobacteraceae > Stenotrophomonas > Stenotrophomonas sp. SAU14A_NAIMI4_5. Next base: position 1,124,631 of record NZ_CP026003.1, read on the forward strand.
GAAGCCGCGCCGGCCGGCGTCGGTGCCATGGCCGCCGTGCTCGGTGCCGAAGACCAGCTGGTGCTGGACGTCTGCGCCGAAGCCGCTGGCAGCCAGGTGGTGGTGCCGGCCAACTTCAACTCGCCGGGCCAGATCGTCATCGGTGGCGACGCCGCCGCGGTCGACCGTGCGCTGGCGCTGTTGGCCGAAAAGGGCGTGCGCAAGGCGGTGAAGCTGGCCGTCAGCGTGCCCTCGCACACCCCGTTGATGCGCGAAGCCGCCAACCGCCTGGCCGAAGTGATGGCCGGCCTGTCCTGGCAGGCGCCGCAGCTGCCGGTGGTGCAGAACGTCGATGCCAAGGTGCACGACGGCGTCGACGCCATCCGTACCGCGCTGGTGCAGCAGCTGTACCAGCCGGTGCAGTGGACCGGTTGCGTGCAGGCCCTGGCCGCCCGTGGCATCACCCAGATCGCCGAATGCGGTCCGGGCAAGGTGCTCACCGGCCTGGTCAAGCGCATCGACAAGGCAATCGACGGCCGTCCCCTGGCCACCCCGGGCGACTTCGAAGGCGCCCGCGAGGCGTGGTCGGCCTGATCCCCCTGTTCCTGCCGACCGTGCCGGTGGCCGCTGCAAGCGGCACGGGCGCGGTCGCTGCCCACGTCTGAGGACAACATCATGAGCAAGCCCCTGCAGGGTGAAATCGCACTGGTCACTGGCGCCAGCCGTGGCATTGGTGCCGCCATTGCCGATCTGCTGGCCGCCCAGGGCGCCACCGTCATCGGCACCGCCACCACCGAATCCGGCGCTGCCGCGATCGGCGAACGCCTGGCGGCCCACGGCGGCCACGGCCGCGCGCTGAACGTCACCGACGCCGCCGCGCTGGACAGCGTGCTGGACGGCATCGCCAAGGAATTCGGCGCGATCTCGATCCTGGTCAACAACGCCGGCATCACCCGCGACAACCTGCTGATGCGCATGAAGGAAGACGATTGGGCGTCGATCATCGACACCAACCTGACCAGCGTGTTCCGCACCAGCAAGGCGGTCATGCGCGGCATGATGAAGGCACGCAAGGGCCGCATCATCAACATCGCATCGGTGGTGGGCGTGACCGGCAATGCCGGCCAGGCCAACTACGCCGCTGCCAAGGCCGGCATCATCGGTTTCAGCAAGTCGCTGGCCAAGGAAATCGGCTCGCGCGGCGTCACCGTCAATGTCGTCGCCCCCGGCTTCATCGATACCGACATGACCAAGGCGCTGCCGGAAGAAGCCCGCACCGCCCTGATCAACGATATCGCCCTCGAACGCCTCGGTTCGCCGGAAGACATCGCCCATGCGGTGGCCTTCCTGGCCAGCCCGGCGGCCGGCTACATCACCGGCGAAACCCTCCATGTGAACGGCGGCATGTACATGCCGTAAGCAAGGGGCGCATGGATTGCGCCGCAAGTGGTTGATCTGCGAGGTTTTTTGCATGCATGCAAGGCCCCGCCGGTTTCCACTACACTATCCCACGGCCATCGCCATCCGATGGCGATCACTTTTGAACCACTACTCCATCTGGAGCGATACCCCATGAGCACCATCGAAGAACGCGTCAAGAAAATCGTCGTCGAACAGCTTGGCGTCAAGGAAGAAGAAGTCACCAACAGCGCATCGTTCGTCGATGACCTGGGCGCTGACTCGCTGGACACCGTTGAGCTGGTGATGGCCCTGGAAGAAGAGTTCGAGTGCGAGATCCCGGACGAAGAAGCCGAGAAGATCAGCACCGTGCAGGCCGCCATCGACTACATCAAGGCCCACGTCAAGGCCTGATGTCAGACGGCAGTGCGCGCGCGGGTTCCGCTCGCCGCGCACCGCACCCCATGGGGCCGCAGTTGCGGCCCCGTGTGTTTGAGCATCACATCGAAGCAAACCGAGTTGCCCGTTGACATCATCGGGTCAGGAGAATCAGCAATGAAGCGTCGCGTCGTCGTAACCGGCCTGGGTATCGTCTCGCCGTTGGGCAATGATCTGGCCAGCAGCTGGGAAGGCATCACCCATGGTCGTTCGGGCATCGGTCCGCTGACCAACGTTTCTGATGCCTACCTGGATCGGTTCACCACCAAGATTGCAGGTGAGGTCAAAGGCTTTGACATCACCGCCGACAACGAACTGTTCGGCAAGTACCGGGTCAGCGGCAAGGATGCCAAGAAGATGGACCCGTTCATCCATTACGGCCTCGGTGCCTCCTTCATGGCCCTGCACGATGCGGGCCTGGACATCACCGAAGCCAATGCCGAGCGCATCGGCGCCATCGTCGGCGCCGGCATCGGCGGCCTGCTGGGCATCGAAGAGCAGACCATCGATTTCCACGAGGGCAAGAAGATCTCGCCCTTCTACGTGCCCAAGACCATCATCAACATGCTGCCGGGCCAGCTGAGCATCATCACCGGCCTGAAGGGTCCGTCGTTCTCGGCGGTCTCGGCGTGCGCGACCTCGAACCATTCGATCGGTACCGCGATGCGCATGATCCAGTACGGCGATGCCGACGTGATGGTGGCCGGTGGCGCCGAGCGTGGCTCCTCGCCGACCGCGCTGGGCGGCTTCTGCGCGATGAAGGCCATGAGCACCCGCAACGATGCCCCGGAACAGGCCTCGCGCCCGTGGGACAAGGACCGCGACGGCTTCGTGCTGGGTGACGGTGCCGGCATCCTGGTGCTGGAAGAGTATGAACACGCCAAGGCCCGCGGCGCGAAGATCTACTGCGAACTGGCCGGCTTCGGCGCCAGCTCCGACGCGTACCACATGACCGCCCCGAGCGAGAACGGCGAAGGCGCTGCCCGTTGCATGGCCATGGCCATGCGCGATGCCGGCGTGACCCCGGATCAGGTCGGTTACCTCAATGCACACGGCACCTCCACGCCGCTGGGCGACCTGGGCGAAACCATGGCCATGAAGGCCGCCTTCGGCGACCACGCCTACAAGATGATGGTCAGCTCCACCAAGTCGATGACCGGCCACCTGCTGGGTGCCGCCGGCGGCGTGGAAGCGATCTTCTCGGTGATGGCGCTGCAGGACAACGTCATTCCGCCGACCATCAACCTGGAACAGCCGGGCGAAGGCTGCGACCTGGATTACGTGCCCAACGAAGCACGCCAGGCCAAGGTCGACGTGGTGATGTCGAATGGTTTTGGCTTCGGTGGCACCAACGGCACGCTGATCTTCAAGCGCGTCTGACCGGTGAGGTAGAGTCGACCGTTGGTCGACTGCCTTTCGATCCGCCGCAATGATCGCTGATGGGAAAGCAGTCGACTGACAGTCGACTCTACCTGTCGGCATCCGGAGCAACACGGAGCCGCCGCAAGGCGGCTTCCGTGCATCTGAACCCCCGAACTGGCCGCCATGACCCACGCCCCGCTGATCCACCCGCTGCCGCACCCGATCGACCTGCTGGCCCTGCAGCAGCACGACCCGGCGCGCTTCCCGCTGCTGATGGAATCCACCGCCTCGGGCACCGCCCAGGGCCGCTGGAGCCTGCTGCTGGCCGCGCAGGGCGACTGCCTGCGGCTGGACGCTGACGGCCAGGTGCGCGACCAGCACGACGTCGCGCAGCCGGGCAGCTTCCTGCAGGTGCTGGACCGCGCCTGGCAGGCCGCGCGCCTGCCGCATGACGGCAGCCACAGCCTGCCGTTCCGCGGTGGCTGGGCGCTGATGCTCGATTACGAAGTGGCCAGCCAGATTGAAACCGTGCTGCCGGCGCGTGCGCGCGATGACGGCCGCCCAACCGCGCTGGCCCTGCGCTGCCCGGCGGCGCTCCTGCACGACCACGAGAACGACGCCAGCTTCGTCATCGCCGAAGCCGGCGAGCAGGCCCTGCTGGACGCGCTGGTGGCGCAGGCCTCGGCCGCGCTGCCCGAAGCAGGGCAGGGCTGGCAGCCGCCGCAGTCGGTGGGCGAGGACGCGCCGCAGCGCTTCACCGATGGTGTGCGCCGGGTGATCGAGTACTTGCGTGCCGGTGACGTGTTCCAGGTGAACCTGTCGCGGCGCTGGAGCGCGCAGTTCGCCGCGCCGGTCAGCCCGCAGGCGCTGTACGCACAGCTGCGCCGCGCCAATCCCGCGCCGTTCGCCGGCCTGTTCACCGCGCACGGCCGCCACGTGGTCAGCTCCTCGCCCGAACGGCTGGTGTCGGTGCATGCCGGCCACGCGCAGACCCGGCCGATTGCCGGCACCCGCCCGCGCTTCGAAGGCGACGACGATGCCGCGCGCATCCAGGAACTGGTCGGCCACCCCAAGGAGCGCGCCGAGCACGTGATGCTGATCGACCTGGAGCGCAACGACCTGGGCCGCATCTGCCTGCCCGGCACCGTGGTCGTCGACGAACTGATGACCGTGGAAAGCTATGCCCACGTGCACCACATCGTCAGCAACGTCAGCGGCCACCTGCGCCCCGAGGTCACCCCGGGCGAGGTGATCGCCGCGACCTTCCCGGGCGGCACCATCACCGGCTGCCCCAAGGTGCGCTGCATGCAGATCATCAGCGAGCTGGAACAGGTGCCGCGCGGCGCCTACACCGGCGCCTTCGGCTGGCTGAACCGCGATGGCGACCTGGACCTGAACATCCTCATCCGCACCGCCGAAGTGGACGGGCACGAAGTGAGCTTCCGCACCGGCGCCGGCATCGTGGTCGACTCGGACCCGGACAAGGAACTGGACGAGACCCGCGCCAAGGCCCGCGGCCTGCTGCGGGCGCTGGGCCAGCAGGGGTAACCGGATCCCCGGTGGGGCCGGTCATGGATTGTGGTGGGTGCCGACCGTTGGTCGGCACGGACGCCTCCACGGCCGGTCATCCACGCATGGCGTGGCTCTACTGGTGGGTGCCGACCGTTGGTCGGCACGGACGCCTCGACGGCCCGTCATCCACGCATGGCGTGGCTCTACTGGTAGGTGCCGACCGTTGGTCGGCGCGGACGCCTCCATGGCCGGTCATCCACGCATGGCGTGGCTCTACTGGTAGGTGCCGACCGTTGGTCGGCACGGACGCCCCCACGGCCGGTCATCCACGCATGGCGTGGCTCTACTGGTAGGTGCCGACCGTTGGTCGGCACGGACGCCTCCACGGCCGGTCATCCACGCATGGCGTGGCTCTACTGGTGGGTGCCGACCGTTGGTCGGCACGCAGACGCCACCCCGGTCATGACCCCACACCACCCGGCACGGTATCCTGCACGGCGGAATCGCATTCAGAGGTAGTCCATGGCGGGAGCCAAGCGCGGGTGTCTGTTCGTGGTCACGCTGGTGGTGGTGCTGGGCGCCGTCCTCGCCGGCGCGGGCGCGTGGTTCTTCTACCAGCAGGGCCAGTTCGCAGACCGCCACATCACCCCGTCCGCCGAGAGCGTGGTCATCGCCAGCGGCGATGGCATGAACAGCGTGCTGCGCAAGCTGCGCGAGGCCGGCGTGGACGAAGGCCAGGACACCCAGTGGCAACTGCTGGCCCGCCAGCTCGATGCCGCCGGCAAGCTGAAGGTGGGCGAGTACGCGCTGGACAACAGCCTGACCCCGCGCGAGCTGCTGCTGCGCATGCGTGCCGGCAAGGTGCTGCAGCACCGCGTCACCATCGTGGAAGGCTGGAACATCCGCCAGGTGCGTGCCGCGCTGAAGCGCGCCGAGCCGCTGCTGCACACCACCGACACCCTGGATGACGCCGCGCTGATGCAGCGCCTTGGCTTTGGCGGCCAGCATCCGGAAGGCCGCTTCCTGCCGGAGACCTACGTCTACCAGCGCGGCGACAGTGACATGGACGTGCTCAAGCGCGCCCATGCCGCGATGGAAAAAGCGCTGGACGAGGCCTGGGAAAGCCGCGCCGCCGACCTGCCGATCAACAGCCCGTATGAACTGCTGACGATGGCCTCGATCATCGAAAAGGAAACCGCGCTGGCCAGCGAGCGCCCGCAGATTGCCGGGGTGTTCATGCGCCGCCTGAAGATCGGCATGCGCCTGCAGACCGATCCCACCGTCATCTACGGCATCGGCACGGCCTACGACGGCAACATCCGCCGCCGCGACCTGACCACCGATACGCCCTACAACACCTACACCCGTGCGGGCCTGACCCCGACCCCGATCGCCATGCCCAGCCGCGATGCGCTGATGGCCGCCGCACAGCCGGCCGCCGGCGATGCGCTGTACTTCGTCGCCGTGGGCGACGGCAGTGGCGCGCACGTGTTCTCGCCCAGCCTGGACCAGCACAACGCCGCCGTAGCCCGCTACCTGCAGCAGCTGCGCCAGCAACGTATCAAGGAGACCCCGGCGCAATGAGTTCCGCGCTGCTTCGCCACCCGCGTTTCGTCAGCCTGGAAGGCGGCGAGGGCGCGGGCAAGACCACCGCCATCAACGCCATCCGCGATTGCCTGCGCAGCCACGGCCACGAGGTCGTGCTGACCCGCGAGCCGGGCGGTACGCCGCTGGCCGAGCGCATCCGCGGCCTGGTGCTGAAGCCCGACGCCGAGATCGCTGCCGAGCCGCTCAGCGCCGAAGCCGAGCTGCTGCTGGTGTTCGCCGCACGCGCCCAGCACGTGCGCCAGGTCATCCAGCCGGCACTGCAGCGCGGCGCCTATGTGCTGAGTGATCGCTTCACCGATTCCAGCTACGCCTACCAGGGCGGTGGCCGCGGCCTCGACCCGCAGTGGATTGCCGACCTGGAGCGCCGCGCCGTCGGCCTGCTGCCGGGCCTGACCCTGCTGCTGGATGTGGACGTGGCCGTGGGCCGCGCCCGCGCCAATGGCCGCGACCTGTGGCCGGACCGCATCGAAAGCGAGCAGGACGATTTCTTCGAACGAGTGCGCCAGGTCTTCCGCAGCCGTGCCCAGCAGGATCCGCAGCGCTTCGCCCTGATCGATGCCGGCCAGGTGCAGGAACGCGTGGCCGCCGATGTGGTGGCCAGCGTCGAGCGCTGGCTGCAGGCCGGGGAGGGCGCATGAGCAGCTTCTCGCCCTGGCAGCAGCGCGCCTTCGACCAGACCGTCGCTGCACTGGATGCCGACCGGCTGGGCCATGGCCTGCTGATCTGCGGCCCGGCCGGGCTGGGCAAGCGTGAGGTCGCGCTGGCCTTGGCCGACCACGTGCTGGCCCGCGGCGATGCCGCGCACGCCACGCGCACGCGCCAGCTGATCGCCGCCGGTACCCATCCGGACCTGCAGCTGGTCAGCTTCATTCCGAACAAGAGCGGCGACAAGCTGCGCACTGAGATCGTCATCGAGCAGGTGCGCGAGATCACCAACAAGCTGGCGCTGACCCCGCAGTACGGCGTGGCCCAGGTGGTGATCGTCGACCCGGCCGATGCCATCAACCGCTCGGCCGCCAACGCCCTGCTGAAGACCCTGGAAGAACCGCAGCCCGGCCGCTACCTGTGGCTGATCAGCAGCGACCCGGCGCGTTTGCCGCAGACCGTGCGCAGCCGCTGCCAGCGCCTGGAATTCAAGCTGCCGCCGCGCGATGAAGCGATGGCCTGGCTGCAGCAGCAGGGCCACAGCGAAGCCTCCGCACGCGAAGCGCTGGACGCGGCGCGCGGCCATCCCGGCCAGGCCGACAACTGGCTGCGCGAAGACGGCCTGAGCCTGCGCCGCGACGTCGGCCGCGAGCTGGAACAGCTGGCCGCCGGCAAGACCGGCGCAGTGGAACTGGCGCAGAAGTGGTGCGGTGATGAGAACGCGGCCCTGCGCCTGCGCTTTGCCGCCGATCTGGCGCTGGCCCAGGCCAGCACCGATGCCTTGACCGCGCCGGACCGATTGCACAAGCTGGCAGCCTGGTTCGATGCTGCCAACCGCACCCGCGACCTGCTGCGCACCACCGTGCGTGCAGACCTTGCGGTGGTCGAGTTGCTGCTGGCCTGGAACAAGGTGAACGAGCGGCCTGCCGCAAGGGGAAATCGATGAGTGCCAGCAACGCCCGCCAGGGCATCCTGTCCCTGGCTGTAAAGGACAAAGCCGCGCTGTACAGCGCGTACATGCCGTTCGTGAAGAATGGCGGCATCTTCGTGCCCACGCCCAAGCGTTACTTCCTGGGCGACGAAGTGTTCCTGCTGCTGACCCTGCCCGATTCCAGCGAGCGCCTGCCGGTGGCCGGCAAGGTGATCTGGGTGACCCCGGCCGGTGCACAGGGCAACCGCGTGGCCGGCATCGGCGTGCAGCTGGCCGACGGCCAGGAAGGCGAGAACGTGCGCCACAAGATCGAGACCCTGCTGGCCGGCCTGACCAGTTCGGACAAGCCGACGCACACGATGTGAGGTAGCGCCGGGCCATGCCCGGCGACGCCTTCGAAACAGCCGTGAACACAAATGTGAAAAACTGTTGACGGCCTCTGAAAAGCCCCTATAATGAGCGGCTCAGCAACACACCGGGCGGTTAGCTCAGCGGTAGAGCATTGCCTTCACACGGCAAGGGTCACAGGTTCGATCCCTGTACCGCCCACCATGTTGCAGAACGAAAAAAGCCTCCAGCAATGGGGGCTTTTTTGTTGCCTGTGACTTCGCGCACCCGTGCGTGCGACGCGATAGCGCATTGAGGGTAGCCGGCAGCAGCGATAGGCTTGGCACGGCGCCACTGTCCCTCAGTGCATGCAAGGAAACGAGATGGCTCGTAAGCGAGGTATCCCCGGGTTCTCCTGGAAGAGGGCTTCCGGCTTGTCTGCCGCCAAGAGCAAGCTGTCGCGCCAGATCGGCATACCTCTTACCCGATCAGGTCGCCAGCGCAAGATGGGCAGAGCACTGGGGTGCTGTGTGCCCGCCGCGTTTCTGTTCACCGGTGCTGTGGCAGCACTTGCGGGTGCGGGAAAAGCTGTCAGCGTCTTTCTTGCCTGAAGGGTTGCGTAGTTCCAGAGAACTCCTGCGCGGCTTTTTCAGTTTTGATCCCCCAGCAGCTCGCGCGCGATCATCGCGGTCCCGTCCAGCAGGTCGTGACCGCTACCGGCCTGCACCACCACCGCCAGCAGTTGGCGGCCCACCTCGGTATTGCCGTCGCGCAGCTCCACCTCTCCCTCGAAGCACAGATCGCCCAGCCATTCGTGCGCCTGCGTCAGTCCGCGCTTGCGGACGCCGCGGAATTCCGCAAGCAGCTTCGCCTGGCCCGCCGCGTGTTCGCCATCGGCAAGCAGGCCGATGGCACCGCCGTGCGCCGCGCGCCAGATGGCCGGCAGCGGTCGGCCTTTTTCATCCAGCACGTCCAGTGCGAACTGCGCGCAGTACATCTCGTAGCGCTTGCCCGCCGTGCTGGTGGGCACGATGCCTGCCTCGGCCAGCAGGCGTTCGGCTTCATCCAGCTGATTGAACTTCAACCGCAGCAGGGCAGGGCGGCTCAACTGCTGTGACAGCGCCTGCTGGTTGGCGGCAAACCACGCGTTCCAGCCTACGGTTGCACGGCCTTCCAGTGCGGCCTTGAAGTACTCCAGGTGTTCGGCGTCCATTGCGGTTTCCTGCGATTCCCTTCGCGATTGTAGCCAAGGCGTTCAGGGCGTTCCGCGCTCCAAGCAATGGGTGGCTTCGCGCACCAGTTGTCGCGCCGCGACGATCAAACCATCGGTGTGGAAACTGCCCAGCTGTTCTTGGGGCATGCCTTCGACACGCGCGCGGTCGGCGGCTTGGAGAAGATCCAGCAGCGCGGTGAGCCCTGCCAGCGAGCGACTGAGTGATGCGTGATGGTCGGCGCCGATCCTGCGGGCGTTGCACGGCTGACCATCTGCACCATCACCTTGGCGGATGGCATCGAGACAGGCGAAGAACGTGGGTGCCTGCACGGGCAGATTTTGTTCGTTCAATGCGCACTCGATCTCACGCGCGAGGTCTTCGGGCATTTCGTTGGCGATGTCGCCGATCAGCGCGTGCAGGCGTGGGTGGGATGCGGTTCGATTGCTCATGGCGAAACCCTCACTGGCGTAGAGCCACCTTCCGTAATGAAGGTGGCGGACGGTGCGGGTTGGCGTACCTAGGCAAACGAACTCCCAACGAGAAGAAGGCCTGGCGGATCTGTCGATCCCCACGCACCGGCCGCCATTGAAGGCAATCGGTGCATTTTCTCTGCTGCGGCGTAAACCGTAGCGATTGGAAGTTCATTCGTTTATTCGAGACGCCAATCCCGACCAAGGCGACCTGCCTCGGCGAGGCGATCATCGATTCGCACAAACACGGAAGTCAGTGAGGAAAGTTGCAACAACGCCAGCCACGACGGTGTACCAGCACCCATGGCGTAGCCCGCCGCGTTACCTGAACCAAGGCGTGCCGTTACACAGCCCCGGCAGGTGGCAATCACGTCACCCGGCGCAGCCCCGCGCGAACGTGCCATGGATGAAAGCAGACGTTCCATCCATGCGCTGTGTCGCCGACCCCGGCAGGCGTAGTCTCGGCTCACGTTGTCCCCTCTGGCTCTGGAGTCCCACCATGCCGCTCGCCCGTATCGATCTTCGCAAAGGTAAATCCGCTGATTATCTGCAGCGCGTGGGGGAGGCCATCTACCAGGCCCTGCGCGCGGTGGGTGTTCCGGAAAACGATCGCTTCCAGGTTTTTCAGGAACACGAGGCCGGCACCCTCGTCTTCGACCCCGGCTACCTCGGCGTGGCGCGCACCGATGACTTCATCTGCGTGCAGATCACCTGGAGCGAGGGGCGCACGCAGGAGCAGGAGAAAGCGCTCTACCTGGGCATTGCCAATGGCCTGCATGAGGCGGTGGGCGTCCGCCGCGAGGACGTGTTCATCAATCTGGTGGAAGTGAAGCCGGAGAACTGGTCGTTCGGGAATGGGGTGGCGCAGTACGTGAGTTGATGGCCCAGGAGCAGGAGCATCCACGCATGGCGTGGATCTACTGCGAGAGGGCGGAGTCATCGGTATGGTCCGGGTTTTGCCCCTGCGTCACCGTGTCGCAGGGGCAAAACCCTGAACGTGGTCCAGGGTTGGCCGACGCGCCGTAGAATGGGCGGGTGCGTCGCCCCCGATTCCACCGCCGGTTCCAGATCCTGGCATGGCTTGCCATGCTGCTGGTGCTGCTTGCCCCGCTGGTAAGCCGCTGGATGGCCCATGGGCCGGCGCCGGCCGTCGCGCCGGTGATGGCGGGTATGGATCATGGTGCGATGGATCACGGCGCCATGGACCACAGCGCGATGGACCACAGCGCGCATGCCGAACACGCGCAGCACGCGATGGAAGGTCACCACGACCACCACGCGATGACGATGGCGCACGACGAGACCGTCGCCAAACCGGCGGTCGATCCACACGCCGAGCATGAAATGGGCGTGGACTGCGAGTACTGCCTGATCGCGGCACGCTTGATCACCTTGCTGGTGGCGGCATTCCTGCTGCTGGTGCCGTTGGCGCCGGTATGCCGGGCATTGGCAGGATCTGTCAGAGCGCTGCCCTCGCGGCTGCGCGGAACCCTGGGCGCGCGTGGGCCGCCGCTGGCGTTCGCTGGCTGAGCCGCGCACGCGAAAGCCGTCGGGCATGGCCCGGCGCTACCGATTTTCTTGAAGCTGCTGGGCATCGCCCGGCGTTGTCGAGCTGATTGAAGCCGCCGGGTCATGACCCGGTGCACCCGCGTGCGACTTTCTTTCTGCTGCCCTCGTTGATGGGGCGGCATTGCATGCCGTGGAAACATGAAAACGAATCCGAACGTCGTTGCCCTGCGCTGGGCGACGCTGCCGGCGCTGTGCGCCTGCGCCCTGTACACCGCACCGGCCCGCGCCGATGCCGCAGACCCCACCACCCTGGATACCGTGCGCGTGGTCGATACCCGCCATGGCGAACTGTCGGCCGTGCCCAGCGCGGGCTCCGCCCTTGGCCTGAGCGTGCTGCAGACGCCGGCCGCGCTCACCGTCATCGACCGCGACCAGCTGGAACAGCGTGGCGACAGCAACCTCAACGATGCGATCAGCCGCGCGGGTGCGATCAGTGCGATGCCGCATCCCGGCAATGGCCTCAGTGCGCTGTGCAGCCGCGGCTCCACCGATGGCGCGTCGGTGATGCGCCTGTACGACGGCCTGCGCCAGTACGGCGGGGTGGGCGTCACCTTCCCGTTCGATACCTGGTCCATCGAGCGCATCGAAGTGCTTCGCGGCCCGGCCTCGGTCATCCATGGCGACGGTGCCATCGGCGGGGTCATCAACATCGTGCCGAAGAAGCCGACGCGCGGTGCCATCGAGAACGAGATCAGCGTGACCGTGGGCAGCGAGGACACCGCGCGCCTGGGCTTCGGCAGCGGTGGCGCGCTGACGCCGGAGCTGGCCTACCGTGTGGATGTGAGCGGCAACTACAGCGGTGGCTGGGTCGACCGCGGCCGCAACAACGATGCGACGTTCTCCGGCGCGCTGCTGTGGCAGCCGCGTACGGACCTGCAGTTGACCCTGACCCATGCGCAGGGCTACCAGCAGCCGATGCGCTACTTCGGCACGCCGCTGGTGGATGGCCGCCAGCTGGATGCGCTGCGTCATCGCAACTACAACGTGGCCGACAGCGAGATCCGCTTCCGCGACCGCTGGACCCAGCTGGATGCGCTGTGGACGCCGACCGCGAACGTCGAATGGCGCACGCGTGTCTATCAGATCGACAGCCAGCGCGACTGGCGCAATGCCGAGGCCTACGTCTACAACGATGCCACGGGGCTGATCGATCGCTCGGACAACACGCAGATCACCCACAACCAGGACCAGACCGGGCTGACCTCGACGCTGCGCGTGCAGGGGCAGGTGGGCGGGCTGGCCAACAGCTTCGCGGTGGGCCTGGATGCCAACCGCGCGCACTTCAAGCACACCAACAACACCTACGCTGGCAGCTCCGGGCCGGTCGATCCGTTCCGTCCGGTGCCGGGTGAATTCGCCAGCGATGCACCGAACCTGCCGCGCTACCGCAACAGTGCCGAACAGTACGCGCTGTTTGCCGAAGACCACCTGACGCTGAGTGAACGCTGGTCGGTGTTGGGTGGGCTGCGCCATGACCGCGCGACCATCGACCGCACCGATCTGATCAGTGGCGCGGCAGCGTTTTCGAAGACGTACAGCAGCACCGGCTGGCGCGCGGGTACGGTGTTCGCGCTGCGGCCGACCTTGAGCCTTTATGCGCAGTATTCGCAGGCGGCCGATCCGGTCAGTGGCCTGCTGATGATCAGCCCGGCCAACGGTGCATTCGACCTGGCCAAGGGCCGGCAGTTCGAGGTCGGCATGAAGCAGGCGTTCGATGGCGGCGAGTGGACGCTGGCGGCGTACCGCATCCGCAAGACCGGCCTGCTCAGCCGTGATCCGCTGCAGCCCGATCGCCGCGTGCAGGTGGGCGCGCAGACCTCGCGTGGTATCGAGGCGTCGTTGAACTGGGCGTTCGCACCGCACTGGTCGCTGGATGCGAATGCCACGGTGCTGAAGGCCGAATTCGAGGACTTCCTGGAAACCACCGGCTCGCCGGCGGTGGTGGTCTCGCGCGATGGCAACGTGCCGCCGAACGTGGCCGAGCGGATGGCGAACGTGTGGCTGAGCTGGCAGTTCCTGCCGGACTGGACCGTGGCCGGTGGCGCGCGCTATGTCGGCAAGCGGTACGCGGACAACGCCAACACGCTGGAACTGCCGGGCTACAGCACCACCGATCTGGCCCTGACCTGGCAGGCGGCGCCGCGCACGCGGGTGAGCGCGCGCGTGTTCAATGTGTTCGACAAGGCGTACTACGCGACGGCGTACTACACCAGCACGCAGTGGCTGCTGGGCGCGGACCGCCGCGTCGAGTTCACCGTCGACCATCGCTTCTGAGGATGTAGCTGATGTCGCTGCGATCCACCGCCAAGCGCTGGACCTACCTGCTGCACCGATGGCTGGGCATCGGTGGCTGCCTGCTGATGCTGCTGTGGTTCGTCAGCGGCATGGTGATGCTGTTCATCGGCTACCCGAAGTTGACCCCGGGCGAGCGGCTGGCCGCGTTGCCGGTGCTTGATGGCACACGCGTGCCGCAGGGCCTGCCGGTGCTGCCCGACGCGGTGCAGGCCGAACCGGAAAGCGTGGCGCTGACCACGCTGCGCGGCGAACCGGCCTATGTGGTGCGCAGCGGTGCCCACGTTGGCGCGTGGTCGGCAGAGACCGGCCACGCGCTGCTGCCGGTGTCTGCGCAGCGCGCCGAACTGTCGGCGGCGGCGTTTGCTGGTGGCCCGGCGTTCCCCGGTGCCGTGCGCGCGGACGAGGATCGCTGGACGCATTCGCGCGGGCTGGACGCACATCGGCCGCTGTACAAGGTGGAAGTGGGCGGCCACCAGCCGGGCAGTCTGTACGTTTCCTCGCGCACCGGCGAGGTGGTGCTGGATGCGCCGTACCATCAGCAGCGCTGGAACTACGTCGGTGCGTGGCTGCACTGGCTGTACTTCCTGCGCATGCAGTCGGTGGACCCGGTGTGGACGTGGGTGGTGATCGTGCTGTCCGCGCTGTGCACGGTGGCGGCCATCAGCGGCATCGTGGTGGGCGTGTGGCGCTGGCGTTTCCGCGGCCGCTACCGGTCGGGTGCGAAGACGCCCTACGTGGAGCCATGGATGCGCTGGCACCATCTGGTCGGCCTGATGGCCTGCGCCTTCGTGTTCACCTGGATCTTCAGCGGGCTGATGTCGATGAATCCGCTGCAGGTGTTCAGCACTACGGCAGGTGCCGTGGATGCCGCGCGCTATCGCGGTGCGACGGTGGCGCTGGATACCGCCGTGGCGCAGCCGCAGGCCTTGCTCGCCGCAGCGTCGAAGGAAGGCTTCGCGCCGGTGGAGATCCAGTGGCGGCGCATCGGTGGCGAACTGTTCGCGGTGCTGCTGGACGGGCAGGGTGGTACCCGCATCGTTTCGCAGGCAGAGGGGCAGCTGCACGTTGCCCAGACCCTGCCGTCTGCATGGCTGCAGCAGCACGCGCAGGCGATGGGTACCGCACCGTTGCGCGCGTTCTCGATCCTGCGCACGCCCGACGCGTACTTCTACCCGCGTGCCCCCGAGGCGATGAACGGGGCGGCGGTGCGACGTTTCCCGGTGGCAGTGGCCGACTTCGGCGATGCGCATGCCACGCGTGTGTACTTCGATCTGGCGACCGGCGATCCGCTGCTGACCCTGGGCCATCGCGAGCGGGTCGGCCGCTGGCTGTTCTACTTCCTGCACAGCTGGGACCTGCCGGGCATCCTGCGGCAGGAGAACACGCGGTTGGGCGTGCTGCTGCTGTTGAGCGTGGCGGGTGCGGGCCTGTGTGCCACGGGCGTGGTGATCGGCTACCGTCGCCTGCGGATGAAGGTGCGGCGCCGTCGGCACTGACGCCGGGTGTGCTTTGTACACATCACGGCTGGACTGCCGGTGAACCTCACGGCGCGGCCGCTTACGGAAGCCCCCGTTTGCCCGGCATCATGTCGGGCAACCGTGACATGGAAATCCAGATGTCCCCCAGCATCCACCGCGCGCTGCGCATCGCCGGCGACCAGTACGCCGGCCAGAAAGTGGTCGACCAGCAGTTCCACGGATGTGATTTTTCCGGCGCCGACCTGACCGCCACCGAGTTCGTGAACTGCAGTTTCTATGACGCCGAAAGCCGCACCGGCTGTCGCTTCAATGGCGCCACCCTGAAGGAAGCCAGCTTCCGCAGCTGCGACGTCAGCATGTGCCACTTCAACTTCATCAAGGCGCTGGGCCTGGAAATCAGCGAGTGCCGCGCGCAGGGCGCCGATTTCAGCAACGCCAGTTTCATGAACCAGATCACCACGCGCACCTGGTTCTGCAGTGCCTTCATCAAGAAATCGAACCTGCGCTACGCCAATTTCTCGCGGGTGACGCTGGAGAAGTGCGAGCTGTGGGAGAACCGCTGGGACGGCGCCAACGTCAGCGGCGCCAGTTTCGCCGGTTCGGATCTGTCGTCCGGCCAGTTCGAGGGCATCGACTGGAGCAGTGCGAACTTCACCGACTGCGACCTGACCGGCTCGGAGCTGGGCGACCTGGACCTGCGCGTGGTCAACCTGCGCGGCGCACGGCTGGATGTTCAGCAGGTGGCGCTGCTGATGCAACGCATCGGCATCACCGTGGTGCCGTAGAGTCGAGCTTGCTCGACTGCCAAGAGCCCGTAGAGTCGAGCTTGCTCGACTGATCCGCGAACAGCAGTCGAGCAAGCTCGACTCTACGATGCGTACGCCACCCACCCCTTGAAACTGAAGCCGGCGTAGAACAGCTCCACGCCCTCGAAACCGGCCTGCTGCAGCAGCGCGACGTCCTGTTCGGGCGACTGCAGCGGCAACCGCTCGATCATGACCTCGATGGTGCGCTGGGCATCGGCGTGCGCCACACCCGACGCCTCGGCAAAGGCGACGTAGCGCTGCAGCCAGCGACGCTTGCCCGCATCGTCGGCCGGTACGCTGTGGTGGGCCACCACCAGCGGTGCACCCGGGCGCAGGCGGCGGTGCAGCTCGCGCAGCGTGTGCAGGCGCCGGCTGGCATCGAGGAAGTGCAGGGTCAGCAGGCAGCTGGCACCGTCGAAACGAACGTCCGGCGCATCGTCGATGTAGCCCTCCAGCAGCTCCACCTGCGCCATCAGCGGCCCCAGCGTCTGTTCCGCAAGCGCCAGCATCGGTGCGGCCGGATCCACGCCCAGCAGGCGCCAGCCTGGATGCGCTTCGGCGAAGGCCTTCAGCTCCAGCCCGCCACCGGCGCCCAGCACCAGCACACGTCCTTCGAGCGGCACATGTTCGGCCAGCAGCAGCTGGCTCATCTGCTGCAGTGCCAGGAAGCCCGGCACCTGCCGCAGCGGGCCCTCGGCGTAGCGGGCGACGGCCTGCGGGTCTTCGAAGGTCGACATGGCGTGCGTTCCTGCGGCAGTGGTGACATTCCACTGTAGCGCGCTCGTCAAGCGCTGCTTCAGCGCAGCGCCCGCGCCAGCACCTGCCAGATACGCGGGTCCTGGCACTGCGACACGTTGAAGCGCACATAGTCGGCCACGCGCTGCGATTGGCTGAAGGCATTGCCCGGCGCCACCACCACGCCTTCGCGCAGGCAGTGCCGGGCCAGCGCCGCGGCGTCGCGGCCATCGGGCAGCTGGCACCACAGGAACAAGCCGGCTTCAGGCACCAGCCACGGCGTGATGCCCAGGCGCTGCACCTGCCGCAGGGTGTGCTTGCGGGCATCGGCCAGGCGCGCGCGGATGGCCTGCATGTGCCGGCGGTAGCCGCTGTCGGTCAGCGCGATCTGCATCAGGTGCGCGGCCAGATGGCCGCCGCCGAAGCTGGTGGCCAGCTTCAGGTCGACCAGCGCGTCGATCCAGTCCGCGCGCGCAGCGATGTAGCCACAGCGCGACGCGGCCGAGACGGTCTTGGAGAAGCTGCCGACGTGGATCACCCGTGACAGCCCGTCCAGTGCAGCCAGGCGCGGGGCAGGGCGCAGCTCGAAGTCGGCGAAGATGTCGTCCTCGACGATGGTCATCCCGCTGCGTTCGGCCAGGCCCAGCAGCCGGTGGGCGGTGGCCGCCGACAGCACCGCGCCGGTCGGGTTGTGCAGGCCGGAATTGGTGATGTACAGCCGCGGCGCGTGCGCCTGCAGGGCCGCCGCGAACGCGTGCAGATCCGGCCCGCTGTGCGTGTACGGCACGCCGATGGCCTGCACCTGGTGCGCCTTCAGCAACGCGTGGTAGTTGAAGTAGCTGGGATCGTCGACCAGCACGCTGTCGCCCGGCTTCAGCAGCAGGCGGCAGACCAGGTCCACCGCATGCGTGCCCGATTCGGCCAGCAGCACCTGGTCCAGCGGCACCTCGATGCCGAGCCCGGCCGCGCGCCGCTGCAGCGACTGGCGCAGCGACGGCAGCCCGAGCGGGCTGGCGTAGTCGGTGAGTGCTGAAGGCTCGGCACGCGCCATCCGACGCAGGCCGCGGCGCAGGCCGTCCTGGTACAGCCACTCGCTGGGCATCCAGCCGCAGCCGGGCTTGAGGTGTTCGGCCGGGGTTTCCAGAGATTGCCGCGACACCCATAGCGGATCCACCGCGCGATCCTGGCGTGGCTCGATCGCCGCCAGGGCCAGTGGCGGCAGCGGCCCGGCCACGTAGAACCCCGAGCCGGCGCGCGCGGCGATCACGCCTTCGGCGGCCAGCCGCTCGTAGGCCTCGACCACCGTGGACACCGAAACGCCCATGGTCGCCGCCTGTGCGCGCACCGAGGGCAGGCGCGCGCCGGGACCATCCTGGCGTGCAGCGATTCGCGTGCGCACGGCCTGCATGACGCTGTCGATACGGCTGGGGGATCGGGACATGGGGCGACTGTGCGGGAAGTGTGGCCAGTACAGTTACTTGCGATTGTACTGGATTGTAGCTGGGTGCAGGCGCGCGGCAATGGCCCAATGGTTGCCCGGGCCAGCGGTGCCCATCGCAACGGATATCAGCGTGGAACGGTCGGCACGTGGGTGGATCAACGGCTTCATCGGTGTGGTGATCTTTGCCGGATCGCTGCCGGCCACGCGCCTGGCCGTGCTGGAGCTGGATGCCGGCTTCGTCACCGCCGCGCGCGCCAGCATCGCCGCCGTGCTCGGCCTGGTCCTGCTGCTGGCCCTGCGGCAGCCACGGCCGGCGCGCGCGGACCTGCCCGGCCTGGCGATGGTCAGCCTGGGCGTGGTGGTGGGTTTCCCGCTGCTGACCGCGCTGGCGCTGCGCCATGCTTCGTCGGCCCACACCATCGTCTTCGTCGGCCTGCTGCCGCTCAGCACCGCGCTGTTCGGCGTGCTGCGCGGTGGTGAGCGGCCACGGCCGGCGTTCTGGCTGTTCTCGCTGTTGGGCAGTGCCTGCGTGGTCGGCTACGCGGCACGCAACGGCATCGAGGCCTCGCTGCAGGCCGATCTGCTGATGCTGGCAGCCATCGTGGTCTGCGGACTCGGTTACGCCGAGGGCGGGCGCTTGGCCCGGCACCTGGGCGGCTGGCAGGTGATTAGCTGGGCGCTGCTGCTGGCATTGCCGGTGATGCTGCCGCTGATGGTGGTGATGCGCCCGGCTTCGCTGGGGGCCATCGGTGCACCGGCCTGGTGGGCGCTGGGCTACGTGGCGGTGTTCAGCATGCTGGTCGGCTTCCTGTTCTGGTACCGCGGGCTGGCCCAGGGCGGCATCGCAGCGGTGGGGCAGCTGCAGCTGCTGCAGCCGTTCTTCGGCCTGGCGCTGGCGGCGCTGCTGCTGCATGAAACGGTCAGCGCCGGCATGCTGCTGGTGACCCTGGCCGCGGTGGCCTGCGTGGCGGGAGCGCGCCGCTTCAGTCGATGACCGCGGCGGTCCCGTGGCACGCTGTGTGTCGGCCTGCGATGTCGATTTTGGCCCGCCATGGGCAATAATGCGATCTCTACCAGGGCATGGATCGCGATGTAGATGACGGTTTCCGGATCGCCTGCCGACGATGGCGTCACCACGCTGCTGAAGCGCTGGAGCACGGGCAACGATCTGTCCGCGCGCGATCGCCTGCTGCAGATGCTGTACGCACAGCTGCGTGGCATGGCCGCGGTGCGACTGAGCGGTGATTCGCCCGGCCTGCTGCAGCCGACCATGCTGGTGAACGAGGCGCTGATGCGCATGCTCGACCCCGGTACGGCCTACAACGATCGCGTGCACTTCCTGGCCCTGGCGGCGCTGAAGATGCGCAGCGTCATGGTCGACCATGCACGTGCGATGGGTGCGGCCAAGCGTGGCGGCGACCAGCTGCATCTCACTCTGGAACACGCGGACCGCGAAGGCGTGGACGACCAGGATGCCGTGGACGTGCTGGCCCTGGATGCCGCACTGCTGGCCTTGGCCGATGTCGATGCACGCGCCAGTTCCACGGTCGAGTGGATGTATTTCGGCGGCATGCGCCGCGAGGAAATCGCCGCGGCACAGGGCGTCTCGGTGCCGACTGTCGATCGCGACCTGCGCTTCGCCAAGGCCTGGCTCAAGCGCCACCTGGGTGGCATGCCTTCACGGGATGACGGTGCATGAACGACGCAGTGGACTGGGGCGCGGTCCGCGCGCTGTTCGATTCGGTCTGCGAACTGCCTGAGCCCCTGTGGGAGAGCGAGCTGCATGCCCTGACCGGCGACCCTGCGCTGGTGCACGAGACACTGGCCCTGCTGCGCGCACAGACCCAGGCACTGGGCGGCATGCAGGGTTCGATTGACAAGGTGCTCGCTTCGCTGGATGCAGATGACATCCAGGTGGGGCAGCTGATCGGGCCGTGGCGGCTGGTACGGCTGCTGGCGGCCGGGGGCATGGGCCGGGTCTTCCTGGCCGAGCGTGCCGACCAGCTGTATCGCCGCCAGGTGGCGATCAAGGTGATGCGCCGCAGCCTGGATCCCGCGCTGGCGGAGCGGCTGCAGGCGGAGAGCCAGATCCTGGCCGACCTGCAGCACCCCAATATCGCCCACCTCTACGACGTGGGCCGTGCGCGCGCCGACCAGCCCTACCTGGTGATGGAATTCATCGATGGGCAGCGCCTGGATGAAGCCTGCCGCTCGCCGGACATCACCCTGACGGGGGTGCTGGGCCTGTTCTGCAAGGTCTGCCGCGCGGTGCAGGCCGCGCACGCGCAGGGCGTGATCCACTGCGACATCAAGCCGGCCAACGTGCTGGTGCGCAGCGATGACGAACCGGTGCTGCTGGACTTCGGCATCTCGCGGTTGATGAGTGATGGCAGCAGCGAGGTGGGCGCCTACGCCACGCCGCGCTACACCAGTCCGGAGCGGCGCTCGGGACGGCCGGCGGCGGTGGCCGATGACATCTACAGCCTCGGGGTGATGCTCGACGAACTGCTGGCGCTGGGTGGTCCGGCCGTGCGCCTGGATGGCGACCTGATGGCCGTGGCCGCGCGCGCCCGCGCCCCGGTCGCCGCCGATCGCTACGCATCGGTGGATGCGCTGGCCGAAGACGTGATCCGTTTCCAGCAGCATCGCCCGGTGCGTGCGCTGCGCCCCAGCCGCGTGCGGCGCGCACGCCTGTTCGTGCGCCGGCAATGGCGGGCCTGCGCCGTGGCAGCCTGTGCGCTGCTGATGGCGGTGGGTTTCGTGCAGCGCATCGGCGATGCCCGCGCCCGCGCCGAAGAGAACGCGGCGGCCGCCTCCGGCATCGCCGACCTGCTGGTGGCGGCATTCGACTCGGCGGAACCGGGCATCCGCGGTGACCGTCCGATGACGGCGCGTGAGGTCCTCGATCTCGGTGCGCTGCGGATCGACCAGGACATGTCCGCCTCGCCGCTGGTGCGTGCGCGCCTGCAGGCCGCGCTCGGTCGCGCCTATCGAAACCTGGGCCAGCCGCGCGAAGCCGGCGCACTGCTGCAGAGCGCCGTGCTGGGCCTGCGTGACGCCGCTGCGCCACCGCACGAGATTGCCGCGGCAGAGGCCGCCCGCGCCCTGCTGCAGGTGGAGGACGGCCAGCAGGATGCCGCCCTGCAGGGAGCACGCCGCGGGCTGGCGCTGCTGGAGGACGACGATGACCCCGGCGTGCGTATCGACCTGCTCAATGCCGTGGGACGCGCACACGCCAGCCGAGAGGATTTCGACGAAGCCGCCGCCGCCTATGCGGAGGCGCTGGCGCTCGCCCGTCACGGCACCGGCGTGGCAGCCGACGCTGGCCTGATGACCACGCTGTCCAACCTGGGCACGCTGTACCGGTCGCAGGGCAAGCTGCCGCTGTCCGAGCAGACGCTGCGCGAAGCCGCCGCCATCGGTGGCGATGCGTCGCCCCTGCACGGGCCGGCCCGCCTGCGCGTGCTGCGCTCGCTGGTCTACACGCTGCTGGCGCAGGGGCGTGCCGACGAGGCGATGCGCCTGGCCGAAGAGACCTTCGCCATCACCCGCCAGCTGTTCGGCACCGGCAGCAGCTACACGGCTGCGGCCGAAGCAGCGCTGGCCGGCCAGTACCTCGATCTGGGCCGCTACAGCGAATCGCAGCAGCATTTCGATGCGGCCATCGCCACCAGCGTCCGCGTGGACGGTGCCGACAGCCTGGCCTACGCCGGCATGATCTACGGCCGGGCCATCATGGAGGAGGCGCGCGGTGACCTCGCCACGGCCGAGCGGGGGTACCGGCAGACGCTGGCCCTGCACCAGCGCCTGCTGGGCAACCAGCATCCGCGCAGCCTGGACGTGCAGATGGTGCTGGCACGGCTGCTGATGCGTGCCGACCGCACCGACGATGCCGAGCCGCTGCTGCGCGAAGTGGGCGAGGTGTGGCGGAGGACCCTGGCGGCAGATTCACAGCAGCTGGTGACGCTGGAACTGGTGGAACTGGAGTGGCTGACCCGCGCCGGTCGCATCGCCGAAGCGCGCGAAGCGCTGGCCGCGTTCGATCGCCGCAATCCCTCGCCGGTGCCGAGCCTGGCGCTGCGCCAGCAGATGCAGGCCGCGCTGCTGGCCCAGCGCGGTGGCGACAGTGATGCCGCCGCGCGCTGGGCGACGGTGGTGGCTACCTTCGAGAGTTTCTACGGCGCCGATTCCACGGCCACGGCCAAGTGGCGCATTCCCTACGCGGAGAGCCTGCTGCAGGCCGGCGATGCGGCATCGGCAACGGCCCAGCTGCAGCGCGCGCGTCCGCAGCTGGTCGGTCTTTCGCCGCAATCGGAGTTCCTGCTGCGCGCGGCGGCCCTGGATGCGCAGCTGGGCAATGCGAAGGTGGCCGGGGCGCGATAGGTTGCGTGCGGTTTCTCCGGTTGTTCCATGACAGGCATACGCACTGCTGGAATAACAGGGGAAACGCAACATGCACGATGATCAACCGGTCCACCGCCCGGAAAAGCGGAACGGCGGGGTGCTGCACCGCTTTGCCAAGGCCTACGGCAAGGCACGGGAATGGCACTGCTCACGCCTGCGTGCATCGCTGGTCGGGGTGCGTTTTGCGGTATGGGGGGACAGCGGGCGCTTCACCTCGCATGGTGGCTGGCGCATTTCACGTATCAGCCGCAGCGATTGGGATGCCTGAATCCATGGGCGATACGCAGCGGCTATCGTGCGCGGGGGAAATCGGTATTGGCCGTAGCGTGGGCGCATCGCCCATGCTGCGGCGGATGAAACCTTCCCCCATTTCCTTTGCAGGCCAGATCGGCCTGGTGACCGGCGCGGCCGGCGGTCTCGGCCTGGCCTACAGCCGCTTGCTGGCCCAGCGCGGCGCGCACGTGGTGATGCATGACGTGGGTGCCGGCCTGGATGGTCGCGGCAGCGACGCCAGCCGCATCGGCGACGCGGTGGCCGCACTGCAGGCGCAGGGCCTGTCGGTGGAGGCGGCCTCGGGCGCGATCGACGAGCGTGCGTGCTGCCACGCACTGGTCCGTGAAGTGCTGCAGCGCCACGGCCGCATCGACTTCATCGTGCACAACGCCGGCTGGGTGGCGTACGAACTGCTCGAAGCGGTGGATGACGATGCGCTGGAGCAGATGCTGCGGGTGGCGGCCAAGACGCCGCTGTGGCTGGCCCAGGCCGCCTGGCCGGCGATGCGCGAGGCCGGTGGTGGCCGCATCGTGGTGACCACCTCCGACCGCGCGCTGTACCCGCAGTACGCGCAGAAGGGCCTGGCCGGTTACGCGATGGCGAAGATGGCCGCGCTGGGGCTGGCCAACGTGCTGGCGCTGGAGGGCGCCGAGCACGGCATCGTGGTCAATGCGGTTTCGCCGGTGGCCAAGACCCGCATGTGGGGCATCGACGGCGAACCCGACGAACTGCACCCGGACGCGGTGGCCAACGGCGTAGCGTTCCTCGCATCGACGCGCTGTCGCGAAGGCGGCTGGGTGCTGCGTGCGAGCAACGGGCAGTTCCATGCGTTGCGCCTGCAGGAAGCCGAACACGTGGGTTACCCGCGCGACCTGCGTGCGGTCGTCGCGGACAGCATCGAATCGGTGGCCCTGCAGTGGCCGGTGATCGCCCGGCCGAGTGTCGACGCACGCGGCTGAGCGCGTACCCTAGGCAGCCCCCCCGCTGCCTGTGTCGACATGATCGATCTGCGCCTGCTCCGCCAGTTCGTGGCGGTGGCCGAAGAACTGCATTTCCATCGCGCCGCCGCGCGCCTGCACATGTCGCAGCCACCGCTGACGGCGGCGATGCGGCGGCTGGAAGATGAGGTCGGTACCCGCCTGATCGTGCGCCGCAACCGCACGCTGGGGCTGACCGCCGCCGGGCAGACTCTGCTGGTGGAAGCGCGTGCCACGCTGCAGCAGGCCGGTCAGGCCCTGCAGCGTACCCGCGAAGCGGCGGCCGGGCAGATCGGCAGCCTGCGCGTGGGTTATGTGGGCAGCGCCCTGTATGGTCGCCTGCCGGATCTGATCCGCCGGTTCCGCCAGGCATTTCCGCAGGTGCAGCTGCACCTGCATGAGGCCACCTCGCGGCAGCAGCAGCAATGGCTGCGCGAGGAGCGCATCGACCTGGGCGTGCTGATCCCGCCCATTCCATCCACCGAACTGGCGTTGCAGGGCTTCGACCACGATCGCCTGGCCATCGCCTTGCCGCGCAGCCACGCTTTGGCCGCATGTGAGCCGCTCAGCGTGGCGATGCTGGTGGACGAACCCTTCGTGTCCTGGCCGGCAGGCGAGGGCATCGGCTTCCATGCGCAGGTGCTGGGCCTGTGTACCTCGGCTGGATTCACCCCGCGCGTGGTGCAGGAAGCGCAGGGCATGCATGCGGTGCTGTCGCTGGTGGCGGTGGACGCGGGCGTGGCGATCGTACCGGCCAGCATGGCCAGCTTCCGTCCGCAGGAAGTGGTGTACCGCGTGATCGATGGCGCCGAGGCTGGTTTCGAACTGCAGTTCTGCACACGGCCAGGCGCGGCGGGGCCGGTGCTGCAGCACTTCCTGGCGATGGCTGCCGGGCCGGATCTGTCGTGATCGACATCGTGGCATGCGTTCGCCGGCCACGCAGCACTTGATACGCGGGCTGCAGCACGCTGCTGCGCCGCTGCGCGGGCACCGCAAGGCAAGGGTTTCAGGGCAGCGGGATGACGATCCGTAGATTCCTGATCGGTGCCTGCGGGTAAGCCCTACAGCCAGCGTCGGTGCAGGCGGTCAGCATCCCTTCGCCGGCTGTCATGGCTGGCTGGGATTGGCGTCCCACAAACAACTCTGGCGCGTGTCCGGAAAGATGTCCAAGGAGGGCGTTTTCCGGATGACGCGGCCCGCTGGTCCGTGGTGGGTGATGCGTGGGGATCACCGCGATCCGCCGGTCCGCTCCAGAGTTGCCGGTACGCCAACCCGCATCGCCCGCCGCCCATCCACGGTATTGCGTGGGTGTGAGTGCTGCAGCCCTGTCCAGGCAGGGCGCACCTCATCTGGGGAGTGGCGGCGGGTGGTGCATTTATCGCGTGTGTGGCGGCGCGTCCTGTCCTAAGGCAACAGGTCGCGCGTCATGCGGAAAACATCGGTGACCGCGTACAGGCCGGAGTGCCGCGCAAGATGGGTGCTGTCAGGGCCCTGCGCGATGCCGCTGGCGAGCAGGCGGAACTGGTGGGCCGGGTCGGGCTGGTGCTGCAGGCCGTACAGCGCGTGGCGGTCCAGGTAGTGACGGCCATCGTTGAGCCGCTGGCCACGGGCGATGACACCCTGCAGGTGTTCCCATGCCAGTAGCGTGGCCTGCACGATGTCGTAGAACTCGACGATGGGCGCACCCTGGCTGACCTCCAGTACATGGAAGGCATGGTGGCGGTCGGCCACCTGCATGCCGACCACGTCACCGGCGCGCCACGCGGTGTGCGCTTTCAGCAGCGGGGGGCGGCGTGCCGGCATCACTGCCGGGCTGCGTAGCAGCGCCTCGATATCCGCACTGCGGCGATGGAAGGTGTCGTTCAACGCGACGGCGGCATTCAACGCCGCAATGGCCGCAACCGCTGCGTCGGTGAGCTGCACATCGACGAAGCCCTGCCGGTGCAGGCACACCGCCAGCGCCAACGCGGTCTTGTGCACATACAGCGGCGCAACCTCGGCCGGGTCGGCCTGCAGGATGCAGTTCCAGCGCAGCAGCACGTTTTCGATCACCTCTGCACCGATCTGCGCAGGCTCGCGCGCGGCCGCCTCAGGGCCGAGGCGCGCCCAGTGCGCGCAGCGCTTCACGTCGCCATCGATGGCCTCGACCAGGCCGGCGGCGGCGAGCAGTTTCAGTACGTCCAGGTGTTTGATCGCCATATGCGCGGCCGCGTCCGATGTGGCCGCCCAGTCTATCGAGCGCCGAACAGGTGTTCGACCATGTAATCGATGAACACCCGCAGGCGCGCGCTGGGCTGGCGGTTGCCGGGCCACAGCAGCGAGAATTGGCCCTGCTGGTGTGGCAGCGCGGGCAGCACGTCCTGCAGGCGACCATCGGCCAGTGCATCGGTCGCAAGGAAATCGGGCATCCAGCCCGCGCCCATGCCGCCGATGGTGGCCGACAGCATCGCCTCCATGTTGTTGCAGGTCATGCTGGTGGCCATGTCGGCGGCGGCGTCGCCGTGATGGCCGGGCAGGGTCCACGGCTGCAGCTTGCCGCTGCTGGGAAAGCGGAAGCGCACCGCCGCCAGCCGCTGCAGGTCCGCTTGCTGCTGCGGCATGCCGCATGCCTGCAGGTACTGCGGCGATGCACACACCATGAAGCGGAACGTACCCAGCTGGCGTGCCATGAGGCTGGAGTCGGCCAGCTCGCCACTGCGGATCACCGCATCCAGTCCTTCGTTGACCACATCCACCAGGCGGTCGTTGAAATCCAGTTCCAGCTGCACCTGCGGATAGCGCTGCTGGAAGCCGGGCAGCACCGGCAGCAGGAAGCGGTAGCCGATGGTCGGCAGGCCGATGCGCAGCACCCCGCGCGGCGCGTGCTGCCGATGGGCGAGATCGGCCTGCGCGTCGGACAGCTCATCCAGGGCGCGCCGGCAGCGCTGCAGCAGCAGTTCGCCTTCGTCGGTCAGGTGCAGGCGGCGGGTGGTGCGATGGAACAGGCGCGTGCCGAGGTCCTGTTCCAGCCGGGCGATGCGCTTGCCGACCGCCGAAGCGGTGAGGCCGAGGACGCGGGCGGCGCCGACGATGCTGCCGGCCTCGGCAGTGCGGACAAAGGCGAGCAGGGCGGAAATCGAGTCCATGTCGGGATGATTGCGGAATGTATGGACGCAATCAACATCCTCACAGCGTGTTTTTCCAAGGCTGACGCACATTCATCATCACGGCCCTTCGTGAAAGGAGGACCGCATGGCCCCCCGTTGTGCCCAGGATTCCCGCGCCGCTGGACGCGGTGCGCTGCTCGCCGTGTGCCTGGCCGCGCTCGCGCTGCCGCTGGCCTTTTCCGCAGGTGCGGTGGTCGTCCCGTCGCTGCAGCTGGGGCAGGGCGCTTCGCCGCTGGCGCTGGCCTGGGTGACCAATGCCTTCATGCTGACCTTTGGCGGCCTGCTGCTGGCGGCCGGTGCGCTGGCCGACCGGCTGGGCCGGCGTCGCGTGTTCCTGGCCGGAACCGCTGGCTTCGCTGCCACCACTGCCTGCGTCTGCCTGGCGCCTGACCTGGTGTGGCTGGATATCGCGCGCGGCCTGCAGGGCGTTGCCGCCGCCGCCGCGCTGGCCTCGGGCACGGCGGCATTGGCGCACGCCTGGCAGGGGCCCGGCCGTGCGCGCGCGTTCGCCCTGCTCGGCACTAACTTCGGTGCCGGCCTTGCACTGGGACCACTGCTGGCCGGGGCCCTGCTGCAGCTGGCCGGCTGGCGCAGCGTGTTCGCCACCAGCGGCGTGCTGGCCCTGCTGGCCTGCGCGCTGGGTGCGCGCGTACTGCGCGAAAGCCATGGCGATCGCGTGCGCCTGGATGTGGCGGGCATGCTGGTCTTCAGCCTGATGCTGGCCAGCCTGACGCTGGCGCTGCTGTGGCTGGGTGAGCACGGCATCGGCATGCCGCGCGTGCAGATCGCGTTCCTCGCCTGCGTCGTGCTGGCGTCGCTGTTCGTCTGGATCGAGCGCCGGCAGGCTGCACCGCTGCTTGATCTCTCGCTGTTCTCGCAGCGTGCCTTCGTCGGCGTGCAGCTGCTGCCGGTGGCCACCTGCTTCGGCTACGTGGTGCTGCTGGTGGTGCTGCCGCTGCAGCTGCTGGGCGTGCACGGGCAGGGCACGGGCATCGTCGGCCTGCAGATGCTGGCGTTGTCGGCGCCGTTGCTGGTGCTGCCGATGCTGGCCGCGCGCTGCGCGCAGCACGTCGGCAGCACGCTGCTGTGCACGCTGGGCCTGCTGCTGTGCGCGCAGGGCCTGTGGTGGTTGTCGCGGCATGCCGCCACGCCGGTGCCGATGCTGTGGATTCCGCCGTTGCTGCTGATCGGTGCAGGCGCGGCGCTGCCGTGGGGCCTGATGGACGGCCTGTCGGTCAGCGTGGTGCCGGTACAGCGTGCCGGCATGGCCGCCGGCATGTTCGGCACCGTGCGCGTGGCCGGCGAAGGCATTGCCCTGGCGGCGGTGACCGCGCTGCTGGCGGGGCTGATCGGACGCCACCTGCCGTCGGCCTGGCCGGAGGCCAAGGCGTCGGCATCGATGTACCTGGTGACCGGTGATCTGGAGACCGCGCAGGCGTGGCTGCCGCACGCCACAGTGGCCGAACTGCAGCAGGCCAGTGGCGAGGCATTGGCCACCCTGCTGCGCGTGCTGTCTGCGCTGACCTTTGCCTGCGCGCTGCTGCTGCAGCTGCTGCTGGGGCGCAGCGCCCCGTCGCATGAAGGCGTGGCCGACTCGGCGTAAGTCGCGCGGGATGTCATCGCCGTGTAGGCAAGGACTCACGCGGCCTATGCCGCCGCACGCCTAGAGTCGGTCATCCCCGTCCCCCACGGAGACCTGCCATGTGGCTGCTTGATCATCTCTGGCCCAGCCGCCGTCCGTTGCCGCCGCCGATGGCCCTCGAGCCGCCGTTGCCACCGCGCAGGCCGTGGCTGAAGCGCCCCGCACGAGCCGGGCGCAGCGGCATGGCACCGTGGCAGAAGGTCGCCCCGGCCACGCGCCGCGCGCGCCACTAGGCCGTGCGGTCGGCGGGGTGGTTGACCCCGTCATTGACCGGGATGATGCCCAGCGCGAAGGGATCGATGCCTTCCAGGCAGGCGACGTTGTAGCCGTACTGGTCCGGGTTGGAGCGGCGCCGATGATGGGTGTAGATGCCGCAGACACCGCAGAAGTAATGCTCCGCCACGTGGGTGTTGAACTGGTACAGGCGCAGCTGTTCCTGGCCGCGCACCACCTGCAGCCCCTCGCGGGCGACGCTGGCGGCGATGGCGCCGCGGCGCCGGCACATCGAACAGTCGCAGCGGCGCGGGTCGACGATGCCGTCGGGCAGGTCCAGCAGCAGCTCCACTGCGCCGCAATGGCAGGTGGCGCGGTGCCGGGGCTGCACGGCCACGCCGGCTACGGAGGTGATTCCCATCGCTGTTCCCTGCTGTGGTGACCCGGCCAGTATGCGCTGACAGGCTGGCCCGCGCCCGTTGCTGAATGGGTCGGTGATGCCAGCGTCAGCCGGCTTGTGGCTAACTATGCCGCCCCCCGTACGCGACAGGATGCCCGTGAGAGCCGCAGGACGTTGGATGACAGGATGTGCCATGGCGCTGCTCGCGCTGTGGGTGGCCGGTTTGTTCGCCTACCAGCTGCCCGGGCCGGGCTGGCTGTCGGCGGGCGTGGCCGCGCTGTGGCTGCTGGCCGCGCTGTGGACGGCGTTGACGGTGGCGCGCGGGAAACGCACGAAGCGCTGGTCCGGCTTCTACGTGGCGTCGGTGGCGCTGGCGGGCCTGTGGTGGCTGCTGCTGACCCCGCGCCAGGACCGCGACTGGGCTGACGACGTGGCCCAGCGCCTGCACGTTGAATCTTTCGATGGCCGCCACGTGGTGCTGGACAACGTGCGTGACTTCACCTGGCGCACGGAATCCGACTACGACGCGCGCTGGGTGCGCCGCGAATACGACCTGGACCAGCTGCGCTCGGCCGATCTGGTGCTGTCGTACTGGATGGGCCCGGCCATCGCCCACACCCTGGTCTCGTTCGGTTTCGACGATGGCCGCCACCTGGTGTTCTCGCTGGAAATCCGCAAGGAGCAGGGCGAATCGTTCTCGGCGCTGGGTGGCTTCTTCCGTCGCTTCGAGATGACCCTGGTCGCCTCGGAAGAGACCGATATCCTGCGCACGCGCACCAATGCCCGTGGCGAGGACGTCTACCTGTACCGCCTGCATGGGCTGGACCGCGGCCAGCTGAAGGCGCTGTTCGCCGCCTACCTCGATGAGGCGAAGCAGCTGGACGCCGCGCCGGCGTTCTACAACACCGCCACCAGCAACTGCACCACGATCGTCTTCGACCTGGCCCGGCATATCGCCCCCGGCCTGCCGCTGGACTATCGCCTGCTGCTGTCCGGCTACCTGGCTGAGTACGCACAGGAGGTCGGTGCGCTGGTGCCCGGCGTGCCGTATGCCGAGCTGCACGCCAAGGGCCGCATCACCGAGCGCGCGCTGCACATGGCAGCGGGCGAGAACTATTCCACCGTGATCCGCCGCGGCATTCCCGGCACCGAGCAGGACCCGCAGCAATGACCCTCGATTTCCCGATCCGCTGGCAGCGCGTGCTGCCGGCGCTGCTGGCTGCGTTCGTCCTGCTGGGTGGCAGCGGCTGCGCCATGGTTACCGTCAAGCAGGTGGCATCCAGCGATTCGCTGGTGAACAAGCGCGCCGACGTGCTCAACACCGGCAAGCTCAGCCCGGCCTCGCGCGAGACGCTCAGTGCCGCCGGCCTGGACGAATCGCAGTGCGAGAAGGACTTCCTGGTCTGCCGCAGCACGCTGCTGATGACCGATGACCTGAATGTCGAGCAGCGGCTGTCGACCCTGTCCGAACTATGGGTGAAGGCCGCGCTGGCGCTGACCCCGAAGAAGCACGCCGCCGGCGAGCCGCCGATGAGCGATGCCGCACTCGATGCCTGGCTGGAGGCCGCGCGGTACGGCTATGCCTACCTGTTCTTCAGCGGTCGCTCGCCCTCGGACCGTGCGTTCGAGGACCGGCAGACGCAGGTGCGCGATTACTACAACTACGCGGCGGAAAAGGCCGCCGTGGTGCTGTTCGCGCGTGCACGGGCGGCGGCGCTGGCCGGCGAGGATTACACCCGGCCGATGTCTGCCGGCAGCTGGACGCTGGCGGCCAACTACCAGCAGCTGGCACTGAAAAGCATTCCTTCGCAGCTGGTGCCGGCCGGTTCGGTCAGCTTCGTCGGCCTGCGCAGCACCTACCGTCGCGATGGTTTCGGTGCCGAACTGGTGATGGTGATGGACCCGCCGAAACTGGTGGTGCCGGTGGTGGCCGCCGACGGCCCCAAGGCCGAGACCACGCAGGGCGATGATGACTCGCGCGGCCGCCGCCATCGGCATGACGACAGCGTGCCCGAGTTCAGCGAGATGTCCTCGGTCAACGTCACCGCGCTGCTGCGCTTCGAGGGCGAGAGTCTGGACGATGTGATGCGCACGCGCCGGGTCGAGCTCGATGCGTATTCGCCGGAAGCGACCGAGCGCATCACTCTGCATGGCGAACAGGTGCCGCTGGCCGGCAACTTCACCGCGGCCTACGGCCTGTGGCTGGCACAGAGCGGCTTCGCCACGCAGTCGCTGCGCACGCTGTTTGGCCTGAGCGAGGGCATCGGCGAGCCGCACATCTACCTGATGCAGCCCTGGGACCCGAACCGCCGCATCATCTTCATGCTGCACGGCCTGGCCAGCAGCCCGGAGGCCTGGGTGAACCTGGCCAACGAGATCATGGGCGACCCCGAGCTCCGCCGGCAGTTCCAGGTGTGGCAGGTCTATTACCCGACCAATGCGCCCATCGCGCTGAACCGCTACGAGATCGCAAACGCCTTCAATGACACGTTGCAGCACTTCGACCCCAGCGGGAACACGCGCGCGTCGAAGGACATGGTCTACATCGGCCACAGCATGGGTGGCGTGCTGGCGCGGCTGCTGGTCAGCGATTCCGGTGATGTGCTGTGGAACGACCTGCTGGCCAACTACGACCTGAAGGGCGAGCGCCTGAAGCGCGTGCAGGGCAAGCTGGGGCCGCTGCTGCACTTCAAGGCGCAGCCGAACGTGGAGCGCGCGATCTTCATCGCCGCTCCGCACCAGGGCACCGACATCGCCGGCAACAAGGTCGGCCGCCTGATCGGCCGGCTGGTGCGCCTGCCGCTGACCATCCTGGGCAAGTTCGAGGATGTGTTCCTGGCGCTGGCGCAGGCCGAGCAGCAGGTCGATGGTACCGCCAAGCCGAAGATCCCCAACAGCATCGACAACCTCAAGGCCAGCGATCCGTTCGTGAAGGCCGCCGCGCAGCTGCCGATCGAGCCGGGGCTGAAGTACCACTCGATCATCGCCCAGCGCAAACCGGAACTGCCGCTGGAGAAATCCGACGATGGCCTGGTGCCGTACTGGAGCGCGCACCTGCCGGGCGCGCAGTCGGAGAAAGTGATCATCTCCGGGCACAGCGTGCAGGAAAGCCCGCAGGCGGTGCTGGAAGTGCGGCGCATCCTGCACCGTGACATCGATGAGGTGGCGACCGGTAACCGGCCGTGACATGCGGGGGTCGGAGCCGTTTTCTGCGAAAACGGATCCGACCCCGGGGTCAGATCCCTTCCGCAGAAAAGGGCTCTGACCCCAAACAGCGACTACACCCGCCGCGCCACCACCGCGCCCAGCACCGCCAGCCCCACCGTGATCGCCAGGCACAGCACGTAACCGGTGTGCGGCGCCTGCTCGACGAACAGCGCGAACAACGCACCCGACAACGCCAGCGCGGTAGCCACGCACAGCGCCTCGCTCAACTGCAGGGCCGAACTGTTGCGGCCCTGTTCCTGCGGCGCGGACAGCGACAGCGTCAGCACCGACAGGCTGGCGTAGATCATGCCCATGCCGAAACCGGTGATGGTCCAGACGAGCAGCGCGACAGGCAGTGGCACCGCGTTGAACAGCACCGCCAGGGTGGCGGTGATGCCGATGGTCATCAGCACCGTGCCCACGCGCAGCAGCTGCTGCCGCGACCAGCCGCGCTGCTGGTGGCCCTGGAGCCACGAGCCACTGAACCAGCCCAGTGCGCCCAGGCTCAGCACGGCGCCCGCCCAGCTCGGCGACAGGCCGCGCTCGCGTTGCAGCAGCAGCGGCAGGTAAGCCTCGCAGGCGAAGAACGCCGCGGCGGCGACACCACGCAACGCAATCACGCTGGGCAGGCCCCGGCGCAGGCGCAGCGTGCCCGGCGGCAACAGGCGGTGCCCGCACAGCAGCAGACTGACCACGGCCACGCCCATGCAGGCCAGCGCCGGCACGCCCTGCTGCTGGCCACCGAAATAGAGCAGCAGCGCGGCCAGCGATGCACCGATGGCCCAGCGCACGACATCGCCGCTGCTGTCCTCGTCGCGGGCTTCAACGGGTGCCTGCCGCGCCAGCGCCGGGCGCAGCATCAACGCCGCCGGAATCGCCAGCAGTGGCACGATCAGGAACACCCAGCGCCAGCCCAGGTGCTGCACGATCAGGCCGCTCAGCGCCGGCCCCACCATCGACGGCACCACCCAGCCGGCTGAAAACGCAGCGAAGACCTTCGGCCGCAGCGCCTCGGGATAGTTGCGGCCGACCATCACGTACAGCGCCACCGAGATCGCGCCGCTGCCCAGGCCCTGCAGCAGGCGCCCTGCGACCAGCGTGCCCATGCGCGTGGCCAGGCCGGCCAGCAGCAGGCCCAGCACGAAGCACGCAAGGCCCCACCACAGCGGTCGCGCCGGGCCGCTGCGGTCGGTCCAGCGCCCGGCCACGGTCATGCCGACCACGCTGGTGGCGAGGGTGCCGCCGAAGGCCAGCGCGTACAGGCGCAGGCCATCCAGTGCCTCGGCCACGGTGGGCATCGCCGCGGCCACGGCCAGTGCTTCGAAGGCGAGCAGGGCGACCAGCACGACCATGCCGATGGTGGTGCTGCGGTGGGCGGGCGAAAGGATGGAATCGGGTGCGGACGTGGCCGTCGCTGGTGCTGCGGTGGGGGTGTTCATGCGGGGGAAGATGCTCGGGCCGCGCTTGTCATCCGGCGGCGAAGGACGCAGCATGACACCTGAACCATGGTTGAGGTCAAGCAATGCAGGAAGCGGAACTGAGCGTGGGCGACGTGGCCCGTCGCAGCGGCGTCGCGGTGTCGGCGCTGCACTTCTACGAGCGCAAGGGCCTGATCAGCAGCCTGCGCACGGCGGGCAACCAGCGCCGCTATGCGCGCGACGTGCTGCGCCGCCTGGCGGTGATCCGCGTTGCGCAGCGCGTGGGCATGCCACTGGAAGCGGTGGCCCGCGCATTCGAGACCCTGCCGCAGGGCCGCGCGCCGACCAAGGCCGACTGGGCGCGGCTGTCCGCGCGCTGGCAGCAGGAACTGGAAGAGCGCATCCACATGCTGCAGCTGCTGCGCGATGAACTGACCGGCTGCATCGGCTGCGGCTGCCTGTCACTGAGGCGCTGCCGCCTGGCCAACCCCGACGACGTGCTCGGCGAACGCGGCGACGGCCCCATGCGCTGGGGCTGAGTCGCGCCCGGTAGCGCCGGGCCATGCCCGGCGGCGGTTGCAGCAATTACCAGACGGTGAGGGTCTCGCCGCTCTGGATGCCTTCCACGGCGCGCTGGAAGGCCAGTGCCGCACGCTGCGCGGGTACGGCTTCGAAGCCGGGGAAGTAGGGGCCGTAGGACGCCAGTGATTCGGCCAGCACGTTCGGGCTGACCGCGTTGATGCGCAGGCCGCGCGGCAGCAGTTCCAGCGCGGCGGCGCGCACGAAGCCCTCCAGCGCCTGGTTCACCGCGGTGGCGTTGACGCCGTCGCGGATCGGCTGCGCGCTGATGATGCCGGTGGTGAGGGTGATCGAGCCGCCCGGGGTCAGGTGATGTTGCGCCGCCAGCGCCAGCCGCACCTGGCCGAGCAGCTTGTCCTGCAGGCCGCTGTTGAACTGCGCGGCGGTCATCGTCTGCAGCGGGCCGAAATGCACGTTGCCGGTGGTCGAGATCACCGCATCGACCGGGCCGGTCTGCGCGAACAGGGCCGAGACACTTTCATCGTCGGCCAGATCCACGCGCAGCGCGCCGCTGCGGCGGCCGGCGGCAAGAATCTCGTGATGCTGGCCAAGGTGGCGGGCGACCGCCTGGCCGAGAGTGCCGCTGGCACCGACAAGCAGGATCTTCATCGTGGCGTCCTCATGGGGAAGGGCTCCAGTCTGCGCCGCCGGATATGGGTTTGGTAAGCGGCGTATGATTCGTATATTCCTAACCAAGAGTTAGCAATGGATACCTTGCGCTGCATGCAGGCGTTCGTGGCCGTGGCCGAGCACGGCAGCTTCGCGGCGGCCGCCGTGCAGCTGCAGGTGTCGGCGGTGATGGTCGGCAAATACATCCAGCAGCTGGAGGCGCACCTGGGCACCGCGCTGCTGCAGCGGAACACCCGCCACCAGCGGCTGACCGAAGCGGGCGCGGCCTACTTGGCCGGATGCCGGCAGGTGCTGGAACAGGTGCAGCAGGCCGAGGCCGATGTCGCCGGACTGCAGCGGCAGCCGCAGGGCCTGCTGCGTATCAGTGCGCCCACCACCTGGGGCAGCTGCGTGTTGGCACCGTTGTTGTCGGGCCTGCTGCGCGCGCAGCCGCTGTTGAACATTGAACTGGATCTCAGCAACCGCCGGGTGGACCTGATCGAAGATGGCTTCGATGCGGCGATCCGGGTCGGGCCGCTGCCCTCGCAGGAACTGGTGGCGCGCCCGCTGCCGCCGTATGCAATGAGCCTGTGCGCATCGCCGGCCTACCTGCGGCGGCGAGGCACGCCACGCATGCCGGCCGACCTGGCCGGGCATGACTGCCTCAGCCATCTGGCCTGGCGCGGTGGTCATGGCTGGCAGCTGGCCAATGGCGAACAGGTCGATTGGGATGCACGGTTGACCAGCAACGATGGCTACGCGCTGCGTGAAGCGGCGGTGGCCGGTGCCGGATTGATCCTGCAGCCGACGGCGCTGCTGGCGGCGGATATCGCGGCCGGGCGCCTGAAGCCGCTGCTGCGCGGGTATGTGCCCGAGCCGCGGCCGATGCACCTGATCTACCTGCCGGACCGGAGGCCACGCCCGCGGCTGCAGTGTTTCGTGGAGTACGTGCTGCAGCACGTGGGGTAGATCGACGCCATGCATCGATCCAAGCGGTCAGTAGATCGACGCCATGCGTCGATGCCGGCGTGTCGGTGCACTGGGAAGGCTCCATCCACGCACGGCGTGGATCTACTGGTGGTCGGGTCAATCATTCGCCGCCGACAACGCCCGCCCACGCTGCTGCATCGACGCCATGCATCGATCCAAGCGGTCAGTAGATCGACGCCATGCGTCGATGCCGGCGTGTCGGTGCACTGGGAAGGCTCCATCCACGCACGGCGTGGATCTACTGGTGTTCGGGTCAATCATTCGCCGCCGATAACGCCCGCCCACGCTGCTGCATCGACGCCATGCATCGATCCAAGCGGTCAGTAGATCGACGCCATGCGTCGATGCCGGCGTGTCGGTGCACTGGGAAGGCTCCATCCACGCACGGCGTGGATCTACTGGTGTTCGGGTCAATCATTCGCCGCCGACAACGCCCGCCCACGCTGCTGCATCGACGCCATGCATCGATCCAAGCGGTCAGTAGATCGACGCCATGCGTCGATGCCGGCGTGTCGGTGCACTGGGAAGGCTCCATCCACGCACGGCGTGGATCTACTGGTGGTCGGGTCAATCATTCGCCGCCGACAACGCCCGCCCACGCTGCTGCGCCGCCTGCAGCGCCTTGGCCACCAGCGCCTCGAAACCATCGGCCTGGAAGCTCTCGATCGCCGCCTGGGTGGTGCCGTTGGGCGAGGTCACCCGGCGCCGCAGTTCGGCCGGGCTCTCACCGGCTTCGTCCAGCATCCGCGATGCGCCCAGCAGGGTCTGCACCACCAGCGCACGGGCGGCGTCGGCCGGCAGGCCCTGGGCAATGCCGGCCGCCTCCATCGCTTCGGCCAGCAGGAATACATACGCCGGGCCGCTGCCGGACACGGCGGTGACCGAATCCATCAGCGCTTCATCATCAATCCACACCGTGCGCCCGGCGCTGGCCAGCACGCGATCAGCCTGCGCCTGCTGCTGCGCATCCACCGCCGCCGTGGCATACAGGCCGGTCACGCCGGCGCCGAGCAGGGCAGGGGTGTTGGGCATCGCGCGCACCACCGGCAGCGCACCGCCCAGCCAGCGCTGCAGCTGCGCGCTGGTGATGCCCGCGGCAATCGACACCACCAGCGGTGCCCGCGCCTGGGCCAGCGCCTGCAGCGACTGGCAGACCTCGCGCAGCACCTGCGGCTTCACCGCCAGCAGCCAGGTCTGGCCCTGCGCGGCGGCCTCGGCGGCGTTGTCATGGATCTGCACGCCGAAATCGGCGGCCAGTGCCTCGCGCAGGGCCGCCACCGGCTCGGCCACGTGGATCTGCGCCGCCGGCACGCCCTGGCGGACCAGCCCGGCAATCAGGCTGCGGGCCATGTTGCCGCCGCCGATGAAGGTGATCGATTCAACTGTCATGCGGAATTCCTTGGTTCAGGCCGGGCGCGGGCGCGCACCGAACAGGGCGGTGCCGATGCGCACCAGGGTGGCACCTTCGGCGATGGCCTCGGCGTAGTCGCTGCTCATGCCCATCGACAGGGTGTCCACCTGCGGATGGCGCGCGGCCAGCGAGTCAAAAAGTGTGCGCATGCGCACGAAGGCGTCGCGACGGCGCTCGGCTTCCGGCCACGGCGCGGGAATGGCCATCAGCCCGCGCAGGCACAGCGTGGGCTCGGCGCCGATGGCCTCGGCCAGCGCGTCCACGTCCTGCGGCCCACAGCCGTGCTTGCTGGATTCATCGTCGATGTTGACCTGGATGAGCACGTTCAGCGGCGAGCGCCCGGCCGGGCGATGGCGGGCCAGGGCCGCTACCAGCTTGGGCCGGTCCACGCTCTGCACCCAGTCGAAGTGGCTGGCCACGGCCTCGGCCTTGTTCGACTGCAGATGGCCGATCAGGTGCCATTCCAGCCCCAGCGCCTGCAGCGCCTGCATCTTGGCCAGGGCTTCCTGCACGTAGTTCTCGCCGAAGGCGCGCTGGCCCTGCGCGGCCAGGGCGGCCACGGCCTCGGCCGGCTGGGTCTTGGAAACCGCCAGCAGGCGCGGCGGTGGCCGCCCGGCGGCCTCGGCGGCGTTGTGCAGGTTGCTCAGGATCTCGGGCAGGGCAGTGGCCACGTAACGCGTTCCAGTGTGACAGGAGGCTATACTGCCGCCAGGGGAAAGATCCTTCCAGTCGAAGCCGTTATTGGGGAGTAGCCGCTCATGGATATCGCCGAGCTGTTGGCGTTTTCCGTAAAGAACAAAGCGTCCGACCTGCACCTGTCTGCAGGCCTGCCGCCGATGATCCGCGTGGACGGCGATGTTCGCCGGATCAACATCCCGGCCCTGGACCACAAGCAGGTCCATGCGCTGGTGTACGACATCATGTCCGACAAGCAGCGGCGCGATTACGAGGAATTCCTCGAAGTCGACTTCTCCTTCGAGATTCCGTCGCTGGCGCGCTTCCGTGTCAACGCCTTCAACCAGAACCGCGGCGCCGGTGCGGTGTTCCGTACCATTCCGTCCGAGGTGCTCACCCTTGAGGACCTGGCCTGCCCGCCGCTGTTCCGCGAGGTGATCCAGCAGCCGCAGGGCCTGATCCTGGTGACCGGCCCGACCGGTTCGGGCAAGTCGACCACGCTGGCGGCGATGATCGACTACATCAACAAGAACGAATACGGCCACATCCTCACCGTCGAGGATCCGATCGAATTCGTGCACACCTCGCAGAAGTGCCTGATCAACCAGCGCGAAGTGCACCGCGATACGCACGGCTTCAACGAAGCACTGCGCTCGGCACTGCGTGAGGATCCGGACATCATCCTGGTGGGCGAACTCCGCGACCTGGAAACCATCCGCCTGGCGCTGACCGCCGCGGAAACCGGCCACCTGGTGTTCGGCACCCTGCACACCAGCTCGGCGGCCAAGACCATCGACCGCATCATCGACGTGTTCCCGGCCGGCGAAAAGCCGATGGTGCGCTCGATGCTGTCCGAATCGCTGCGCGCGGTCATCTCGCAGGCGCTGCTGAAGAAGGTCGGCGGCGGCCGTACCGCAGCGTGGGAAATCATGGTCGGCACCCCGGCCATCCGCAACCTGATCCGCGAAGACAAGGTCGCGCAGATGTACTCGGCCATCCAGACCGGCCAGCAGTACGGAATGATGACCCTGGACCAGCACCTGCAGGACCTGGTCAAGCGCAGCCTGATCACCCGCAACCAGGCCCGCGAGTACGCCAAGGACAAGCGTCTGTTCGAGTAAGGCGAGGCAACGGTGGGGCGGTGCGCATGCATGCCGCCGTCCCGCGATGTCCTGTCCACCGACCGATCTCTGGCAAACGCCCATTCGGAGCCCGCCATGAACAGCACCGCCAGTACCGCCAGCACCATCGATTTCACCTCGTTCCTCAAGCTGATGGCGCACCAGCGCGCCTCGGATCTGTTCATCACCGCGGGCATGCCGCCGGCGATCAAGGTCAACGGCAAGATCTCGCCGATCACGCAGACGCCGCTGACCCCGCAGCAGAGCCGCGACCTGGTCCTCAACGTGATGACCCCGGCACAGCGCGAGGAATTCGAGAAGACCCACGAGTGCAACTTCGCCATCGGCCTGGCCGGTGTCGGTCGTTTCCGCGTGAGCTGCTTCTACCAGCGCAACCAGGTCGGCATGGTGCTGCGTCGTATCGAGACGCGCATCCCGACCGTGGAAGAACTGAGCCTGCCGCCGATCATCAAGACGCTGGCGATGACCAAGCGCGGCATCATCCTCTTCGTCGGTGCCACCGGTACCGGCAAGTCGACCTCGCTGGCGGCGATGATCGGTTACCGCAACCAGAACTCGACCGGCCACATCATCACCATCGAAGACCCGATCGAGTTCGTGCACAAGCACGAGGGCTGCATCATCACCCAGCGCGAAGTCGGCATCGATACCGACAGCTGGGAAGCGGCCCTGAAGAACACCCTGCGCCAGGCGCCGGACGTGATCATGATCGGCGAGGTGCGCACCCGCGAGGGCATGGACCACGCCATCGCCTTCGCCGAAACCGGCCACCTGGTGCTGTGCACCCTGCATGCCAACAACGCCAACCAGGCGATGGACCGCATCATCAACTTCTTCCCGGAAGACCGCCGCAACCAGCTGCTGATGGATCTGTCGCTGAACCTCAAGGGCGTGGTCGCGCAGCAGCTCGTTCCTTCGCCCGATGGCCGTTCGCGCAAGGTCGCGATGGAGATCCTGCTGGGCACGCCGCTGGTGCAGGACTACATCCGCGACGGCGAGATCCACAAGCTCAAGGAGCTGATGAAGGAATCGGTCGAGTTGGGCATGAAGACCTTCGACCAGAGCCTGTTCGAGCTGTACCAGGCCGGCGAGATCAGCTACGAGGACGCGCTGCGTTACGCCG
This sequence comes from Stenotrophomonas sp. SAU14A_NAIMI4_5, assembly GCF_003086795.1. Classification (NCBI taxonomy): domain Bacteria; kingdom Pseudomonadati; phylum Pseudomonadota; class Gammaproteobacteria; order Lysobacterales; family Lysobacteraceae; genus Stenotrophomonas; species Stenotrophomonas sp. SAU14A_NAIMI4_5. The sequence continues at coordinate 1,165,048 of NZ_CP026003.1, forward strand.
ATTCGCAGAACGAAGTGCGCCTGCGCATCAAGCTCAGCCAGGGCGGCGATGCGCGCACCCTGTCGCAGGGCCTGGATGGCGTGGAGATTTCCGAAGTTCGTTGATCGCTGCGGGCGCCATCGGGCGCCCGTCACGCCAGGGAGGGCGACATGCGTACGATGGTAGTGATGATCCTGATGGCGGCCGTGCTGCTGCAGCCGGCCTGCAGCCGGGCGCCGTCGCCGGCCGCAGCGCCTGCGGTTGCGGTTGCGGCCCAGGGCTGCGCGGATCCGCAGGCACAGCAGTGGTATGTGCCCTCGGCCGAGGCGCTGCTGCCGCCCCCGGGGGAACTGCTGCCTTTCCCCGGTTTCCATGCTTTGAGCACGACCAGCTACGTGCGCCAGCTGCGCTGGGTCGAGGGGCTGCCCGAGCCCTCGTTCCGCTGCGGACTCCCGCCTGTGCAGGCCTACCGTTTTGCCTGGATTCCCTCGTTCTTCTCCGGCATCACCGTACGCGCGCAGCGCAATGCGGCGGGCCAGGCGTGGATCATTGCCCGTGCTGGCCCGGGATTGGAGCCGCACCTGCAGCCACCGCCTCCACCGGGTGTCGAGGACCCGGACGCCATACGCTGGTCGTGTCCGCCGCCGCGTGCGTTGAGCGAGCGCGAATGGGCATCCGTCGTTGCCGCGTTCGCTGCGATGCAGGGCGAGGACGAGCGGTTCGGTCTGGATGGTTCGACGTGGGCGTTCGAGTCGCTGCGCGACGGCGAGCAGCGTCTGATCACCCGTTGGGAGCCCCGTGATCCGACCTTCCGCAATGCCGGGCGACTGATGATGGCGCTGGCCGGATGCACCGACGCCCTGCAGGCGATGGGGTGAGCTGAGCAGCACTGGCGCCGCTCCTGCGCCTCTGCGATAGTCGCGCCGTCACCGCGTTCGCGGGACAGGGGGAGCCGGCACCATGCCGGCGCGACACACAGGGTTGCACATGGAATTGCACGATCCGTACCGGGCGCCGTCGACGACGGCGCCTCCGCCGCTGCCTGCTGCCCAGGGGCCGGTGGACATGACCGCCATCACCTTCAGCAGCGAGGGCCGTCAGCTCACTGCGGCCACCATCGCCGCGGGTTATTCCTCGTCGCTGGTGGTACGCCGCTGGCTCGCCACGATCATCGATTCCATGGTGTTTGCGCTGGTCTTCTTCGTTCCGGGTGTCCTGCTGCGCGAGACACTGGCACAGACGGTGATGCCGTTTCTGCTGCTGCTGCTCGTCGCCTATTACCCGGTCATGGAAACCCAGCTGGGCGGGTCGCTGGGCAAGCTGGCCACCGGTACCCGGGTGGTGAACCTGCAGGGCGGCTGGCCCTCGTGGTGGCAGTCCATCATCCGCACGCTGATGCGCCTGATCGAGGTCAATCCGATGCTGATCGGTGGCATTCCCGCCGGCATCGCCGCACTGGTGTCCAGGCACCACCAGCGCCTGGGCGACATGATGGCCCGCACCTACGTGCTGCATCGCGAGGACATCGACCGCGTGCGCCGGTCATCGCGCGGCATCGCCGCTGCGTGACGTTGCAGAACGCAGCGCCCGCCTGAAGGACGCCGGCCGCGCGCCGGCACCACCACACCACGCCAGAAGGTTCGCACATGGACATGCACGACCCCTATCGCGCGCCGGCCGCATCGCCGGCGCCGCCACCGCTGCTGCCTGCGGCAACGCGCAGTTTCGAAGTCTCCACCGCAGCGGCGTACTACTCGCCGTCCACCCTGAAGATCGCCGCGCTGTCGCTGGCGTCGATGGGCCTGTATCCGATGTACTGGTTCTGGCAGAACTGGCGCGCGATCAAGCGCGAGACCGGCGGGACACAGTGGCCGTGGGCGCGCGCGGTGTTCTGCCCGCTCTGGTCGTTCCTGTGCTTCAGTGACCTGCGCGACGTGGCGCAGTCGCGGCGTCGGCAGCTGGCCTTCGCGCCGGCAGTGCTGGGCGTGCTGTTCTTCGTGCTCAACCTCGCCGGTCGCCTGCCCAACGGTGCCGCCCTGATCGCGCTCTTCGGCTTCGTGCCGCTGCTGCCGGTCAACAGCCTGCTGCGGCAGTACCACCATGATGAAAAAGTGGACATGCAGCGCATGGATCGCTTCGGTGTCTGGCACATCCTGTTGACCCTGGCCGGCGGCGCGGTGCTGCTGCTGTCCGTGCTGGGCTACGCGATGGGTAATGTGGATTGATGAAATCCAGTCATGACCGACTGCCATCCAGGTCGTTCAATCCAGCGGGGGTAGGGGCGTATCGTCGTCGTTCCCCCTCTGGAGCTTGACGATGCAGACACGTGAACTCGGCCGCAGTGGCCTGAAGGTTTCCGCCCTTGGCCTGGGCTGCATGGGCCTGAGCCACAGCTATGGCCCGCCGGTCGAGCACGGCCAGGGCATCGCCCTGCTGCACGCCGCCGTCGAGCGCGGCGTGACCTTCTTCGATACCGCCGAAGTCTACGGCCCGTACACCAATGAAGCACTGGTGGGCGAGGCACTGGCGCCGTACCGCGACAAGCTGGTGATCGCCACCAAGTTCGGCTTCAAGGATGCCCGCACCGATACAGGTCTGGACAGCCGCCCGGAGAACATCCGCGCGGTGGCCGAGGCCAGCCTCAAGCGCCTGCGCACCGACCACATCGATCTGTTCTACCAGCACCGCGTGGACCCGAACGTGCCGATCGAGGACGTGGCCGGCACCGTGCGCGACCTGATCGCCGAAGGCAAGGTCGGCCACTTCGGCCTGTCCGAGGCCAGTGCCGCGACGGTGCGCCGTGCGCATGCGGTGCAGCCGGTGGCCGCGGTGCAGAGCGAGTACTCGCTGTGGTGGCGCGAACCGGAGCGCGAACTGCTGCCGACCCTGCAGGAACTGGGCATCGGCTTCGTGCCGTTCAGTCCACTCGGCCGCGGCTTCCTGACCGGCACCATCACCGCCGATACCACCTTCAGCGACAACGATTTCCGCAACAGCGTGCCGCGTTTCGAAGTGGAAGCGCGCCGTGCGAACCAGGCGCTGGTGGATCGCATCGGCACGATTGCCACGGCCCGTGGCGCGACCCCGGCGCAGGTGGCACTGGCCTGGCTGCTGGCGCAGGCACCGTGGATCGTGCCGATTCCGGGCACCACCAAGGTACATCGCCTGGAAGAAAACCTGGCCGCGACCGAACTGGTGCTGTCCGCGGACGAGCTGCAGCGCATCGCCCAGGTGCTGGAAGAAGTGTCGATCGTCGGCGAGCGCTACAACGCGCAGCGCGCGGCGCAGGCCAAGGGCTGATCTGATCTGTGCTGTGGTGGGTGCGGGCCGTTGCTGGTGGGTGCGGGCCGTTGGTGGTGGGTGCGGACCGTTGGTCCGCACTCCTTATGCTCCCCCCATCGGCCCGCGCAGCGCATCCAGCACCGTGCGCATGGCCACGCTGACATGCCGGCGCGACGGGTAATAGGCGTAGTAGCCGTCGAAGGTCGGGCACCAGCCATCCAGCACCGACTGCAGGCGGCCCTGTTCCAGCAGGGCCAACACCTGGTCCTCGGGCAGCCAGGCCAGGCCGCTGCCGGCCAGCGCGGCTTCGCGGGTCATGCCCATGGTGTTGAAGGTCCACTGGCCGCTGACGCGCACGCTCAGTTCGTTGCCGTCCTGGCCGAAATCCCACGGCATCAGCCCGCCGTGCGTGGGCAGGCGCAGGGTGATGCAGTTGTGCGCGGCCAGTTCCTGTGGGTGCTGAGGCACGGTGTGCTGGCGGAAGTAGCTGGGTGCACCGACCACGCGCATGCGCAGCGGCGGGCTTATCGGCACCGCCACCATGTCGCGGGCCAGGCGTTCGCCGAGGCGGATGCCGATGTCATAGCGTTCGGCAACGATGTCGGCCAGCGCGTAGTCGGCGGTCAGTTCGACGTTCAGATCGGGGTACTGCTGCAGCAGCGGCGCCAGCCGTGGCCAGGCGAGGTATTCGGCGGCGTGGCCGGTGGCGTTGATGCGGATGGTGCCGGCGGGGCGCTCGCGGTATTCGGCCAGCGCGGCCAGTTCGTTCTCGATCTCGGCCAGGCGCGGGGCGAGGGTATCGAGCAGGCGGGCGCCGGCTTCGGTGGTGGACACGCTGCGGGTGGTGCGGGTGAGCAGGCGCACGCCGAGGCGTTCTTCCAGGCCGCGCATGGCGTGGCTGAGGGCGGACTGGGAGACGCCGAGCTGGGCGGCGGCCTTGGTGAAGCTGCCCTGGCGGGCAACGTGGACGAAGGCCTGCAGGTCGTTGAGGTTTTCGCGGGGCATGAGGGGATGATACGGCCGGGCTGCGCCCGGCACCTGCGGTAGTGCCGGCCGCTGGCCGGCAACGTCCAGATCAACGTCAAATGCGTGCATTCCGTGGGATGGCGGGGTGGCTCAGGTTGCGGGGGACGGCGCAAGTACGTCCATGTAGCCTCGGTCGCGCCATCCATGGCGCTCACGCCCCCGCAACCTGAGCCACCCCGCCTTCGACAATTTCCCGCGATCTGTCGGAACGGCATTCTGCTTTGGTGGGTGCCGACCGTTGGTCGGCACTGGGTCGGACGAGTGGGATGTCGATTTCTGGGTCTGTGGTTCGTCGAATGGATGACTTTCAACGGGAGCTGCACATGAGCACTGACACCAAGCCGAAAGGCCCGGCCTCGTATTTCCCCTCCATCGAGAAGACCTACGGCCAGCCGGTGGCGCACTGGCTGGGCCTGCTGGCGAAGAAGCCGGGCCTGAAACACATGGAACTGGTCAGCTACCTGAAGACCGAGCACGGCCTGGGCCACGGCCACGCCAACGCCCTGGTCGCCCACCACCTCAACGCCCAGCGCTGACCCACCGCAACCGAGCGAAGCGACCCGCTTCTGCTCTTGCTCTTCTTTTTCTCTTACGTGGCTGGACGAGCACGGAACCTGTCCAAGGCCGGGCGGGGTGGGGGCGCGGGACCGCAGGCGCCATGGATGGCGCCTACGAGCCCCCAAGGGTGAGGGTGCTTTGCTTGCGAAGCACTGCTTCGCAAGCGCCCGAACGCACAGCCGCCGAACGCACAGCAGCCAGCGGCTGGGCCGGGCCCCGGAGGGGGGTTCACGGCGTCCCCCGCGCACCCACCCCGCCCAGCCAAGCGCGGCTGTTGCTGCCAACCCGCCCAGCCACGAGGGGCTGCGCCGTTCGCGGGCAACCCAACTGAACGATTTCATCTGCAACTGTCACCCGGATCGTGTCTAATACCGCTCCCCACCTGCGGTCCCCACCCGAATGTCCCTCCAATCCCATGGCCCGGCGCCGTGCGACGACGCTGACGGCCACCTCGTCACCGCCGGTCCGCTGACCCCGCCCCCAGACAGCGCCGGCACCCCCGCCGACGAGAAAGCGCTGCGCCACTCGGTCGCCGAGGACGTGCAGGGCATGGTCCTGGCCACGCTGGTGGCCTCGCTGGGCCTGGCCATCTTCGCCAAGGGCGGGCTGATGATCGGCGGCATGGCCGGCGCGGCCTTCCTGCTGCACTACGCCATGGGCTGGAACTTCGGCCTGGTGTTCGTGCTGGTCAACCTGCCGTTCTACTGGGTGGCCGTGCGCCGCATGGGCTGGGAGTTCACCCTCAAGACCTTCGCCGCGGTCACCGCCTGCGGCGTGCTGACCGACATCCTGCCGCGCTGGGCTGATTTTGCGCATATCGCGCCGCTGTACTCGGCGCTGGTCGGCGGCGCCCTGTCCGGCCTGGGCATCCTGTTCTTCATCCGCCACCGTGCCAGCCTCGGCGGCATCGGCATCCTGGCGGTGTACCTGCAGCGCACCCGCGGCTGGAGCGCCGGCAAGGTGCAGATGTCCTTCGATGCCTGCCTGATGGTGGCCGCGTTCTTCGTGCTGTCGCCGTCGAAGGTGATGTACTCGGCCATCGGCGCAGTGGTGCTCAGCCTGGTGCTGATGTTCAACCATCGCCCCGGCCGTTACATGGGCGTGTAACCGCACATACCGCGTTCGCCGGGCATGGCCCGGCGCTACCGGACCCACCGCGGATGTGCGTCAGCGGCCCGCCGCCTGCACCCACGGCGGGGCCAGCTTCAACAGCTGCGCATGCACCGGGCAATCCTCGGCATGCGCGCCGGGCAGGTAGCCCAGGCTCATCAGGAACTCGCCGGTGATCTCGCCGCCGGTGAAGCGGAACGTCTTCTTGAACAGCTTCACCCAGTCGGCCTTGCTGCGCGGGTGGTGCGCGTCCAGCCACGCGGCGAAGCTGCCATGGCTGGCCCGCAGCTGCTGGATCACCTGTGCGTTGTGGATGGCGGCCAGCACCTTCAGCCGGTTGCGGATGATGCCGGCGTCGGACAGCAGGCGCTCGATGTCCTGCTCGGCATAGGTCGCCACGCGGTCCACGTCGAAGCCATCGTAGGCCGCGCGGAAGCCCTCGCGCTTCTTCAGGATGGTTTCCCAGCTCAGCCCGGCCTGGTTGATTTCCAGCACCAGCCGCTCGAACAGCTCGCGCTCGTCGCGCTGCGGGAAGCCGTATTCATTGGCGTGGTAGAACTCATGCACCGGGTGGCCCGGGGCGATGCGGCAGTATCCGGACAAGGTGTTCTCCTGGCGGGCGGGCGTCCCATTATGCGCGGCGTGCAGGCGCCGGAGGCGCCCACCGGCTAGAATGGCGCCATGTCTGTAACGCCTACCTCCCTTGCCGATCACCTGCTCGTCGCGCTGCCGTCGCTGATCGACGCGACCTTTGCCCGCAGCGTCGCGCTGATCTGCCAGCACGACGAGAACGGGGCCATGGGCGTGCTGGTCAACCAGCCTTCCGAATACACGCTGGGCGAGGTGCTTTCGCAGATGGACATCAGCACCGGTGATGGTGAGCTGCAGGCGCGCGTGGTGCTCAACGGCGGTCCGGTGCATCCCGAGCGCGGTTTCGTCATCCACGACGACGCGCGCGACTGGGATTCCAGCCTGCGCGTGAGCGAGGGGCTGTACCTGACCACCTCGCGCGACATCCTCGAGGCGATGGCCCGCGGTGAAGGCCCGGCCAATGCTGTGGTCACCCTGGGCTGTGCCGGCTGGGGGGCAGGGCAGCTGGAAAGCGAACTGGCCGAGAACAGCTGGCTGACCGTGCCGGCAGATGCCGAGCTGGTGTTCCAGCTGCCGCTGGAGCAGCGCTGGCAGGGCGCGGCCGCGCGCATCGGCGTGGACCTGTTCCGGCTGACCGATTACAGCGGCCATGTCTGAGCCGTCCGCGCCCGCCCCGGTTCCTGCCGCCCCGGCCATCCGCCGCGATGGCACCGTGCTTGGGTTCGACGTCGGCTCGCGCCGTATCGGCGTGGCCATCGGCAGTGCCTTCGCTGCGCATGCGCGCGCGGTGGCCGTGGTCGATGTGCACGGCAACGGCCCGGACTGGGCCGCGATCGAGCGCCTGCTCAAGGAATGGAAGCCCGATGGCCTGGTGGTGGGCGATCCGCTCACCCTGGATGGCCAGGACCAGCCCAACCGCAAGCGCGCGCAGGGCTTCGCCCGCCAGCTGCGGGAACGCTTCAAGCTGCCGGTGGCGATGATCGACGAGCGTTCCAGCTCGGTCGAGGCCGCCCGCCGCTTCGCCGTCGAGCGCGCCGAAGGGCGCAAGCGCCGCCGTGATGCGGCCGCCCTCGATGCCGTGGCCGCGGCGGTGATCATCGACCGCTGGCTGTCGTCCCCCGACGACGCCACCCCCATTCCCTGACTGCCGACTCCCGCCATGACTGCCCAGCAACTCGATGCTTCCGGACGCCTGCGCCACCTGCTGACCCTTGAGGGCCTGCCGCGCGAAACCCTGCTGCAGCTGCTCGACCGGGCAGGGCAGATCCGCGATGCCGCCGTCGGCCGCGTCGGCAACAAGCGCCAGGTGCTGGCCGGCTCGGCGGTGTGCACGCTGTTCTTCGAACCCTCGACCCGCACCCGCAGCTCGTTCCAGCTGGCCGCTCAGCGCCTGGGCGCGGACGTGCTGAACTTCGACGCCTCCACCTCTTCCACGCGCAAGGGCGAAACCGCCTGCGACACGCTGAAGAACCTGGAAGCGATGGGCGTGCGCGGCTTCGTGGTGCGCCACCCTGATGACGGCGCGGTGGCCGCACTGGCCGCCGCGGCAGGCGAGGGCACCGCGCTGGTCAATGCCGGCGACGGCCGCAGCTCACACCCGACCCAGGGCCTGCTGGACATGCTGACCCTGCGCCAGGCCAAGGGCCCGGATTTCTCCAAGCTGAAGGTCGTGATCGTCGGCGACGTGAAGCACTCGCGCGTGGCCCGCACCGACCTGCATGCACTGCGCACGCTGGGCGTGGGCGAGATCCGCGTGTGCGGCCCGCAGTCGCTGCTGCCCGACGACGAGACGCTGAAGGGCTGCGTGGTCGGCGATGATTTCGACGCGATGCTGGAAGGCGCCGACGCGCTGATGATGCTGCGCCTGCAGCGCGAGCGCATGGAAGAGGGCCTGGTGCCGTCGCTGGAGCAGTACCACGCCCAGTACGGCCTGAACGCCGAACGGCTGGCCCGTGCCGGCAAGGATGCAGCGGTGCTGCACCCGGGCCCGATCAACCGCGGCGTGGAAGTGACCGACGACGTGGCCGACGGCCCGCAGTCGTGGGTGCTGCGCCAGGTCGCCAACGGCGTCGCCGTGCGCATGGCCGTGCTGGAAACCCTTCTGGGCTGATCGCCCGCACCGGGTGGGTGCCGGTGGGTGCCAACCGTTGGTTGGCACTGAACTGCCTGGATGGGTGCCTTGGTGGGTGCCGACCGTTGGTCGGCACTGCCTTACCTGCCTTGAAGTGCTTACCCGATAGCAATGGACAGGTGATGGGCACACGCTTGTGTCCATGAACCGCGCACGCCTGCGGCTTGGCCGCCATTCCCGTATCGGCCATTCCTACATCCTGACCACGGTCACCCATGGGCGTCGACGCTACTTCGACGATCCCACTGCCGCGCAGGCGGTGATGGACGCTCTCCATCGGATTGACACGGAAGGCCTGACGCACTCCCATGCCTACGTGGTCATGCCCGACCACATTCATTGGCTCGTGGAGCTCCGCGCATTCTCGCTGGACTACATCATGCAGCGCTTCAAATCGAGCAGTGCATTGCAGATCAATCGCAGGCTCGGCCGATCAGGAAGTTTCTGGCAATCGAGCTATCACGATCACGCAATCCGGTCTGATGAGTCGCTGTTTCGTCATGCGATGTACGTGTTGGGCAATCCGATCAGGGCGGGATTGACCACGCAGCTTGGTGAGTATCCCCATGCGTGGTGTCGATGGAACATGGATGGGACGCTGCAGGCAGTGGATCATCCAGAATCGGTGTGACAGTGCCGACCAACGGTCGGCACCTACCAAAGGCCCTGCCAATCTGCCGGGGCCTTACCGGGCTTCCATCGCGTCGATGTAGGCCAGTTCGTTCAACGACTTCGGGTCGTTCGGTTGAATCTCCAGCACGTGCTCGAAGGTCGCGCGCGCTTTCTTCAGTTCGCCCAGTTCGATCAGGGTGAAGCCGATACCCCGCAGTGCCACCGGGCGGCTTTTGGCCGATACGCTGTCGCGATCGATCAGGGCCAGCGCGCGCTCGTAGAAGTCCAGTGCTTCCTTCGGGCGCCGCAGCTGGATCAGCGCAACGCCCATTTCGTTGAAGCTTTCCGGATCAAGCGGTGCCAGTGCCATGGCTTCCTCCAGCACCACGATGGCATCCTCGAAACGGCGTTGCTCCACCCGGATGTAGGCCAGCTGCTGAAGGGCCGACGCACAGGTGATGTCCAGCCACTCGGTGGGCATGCCATCGGCATGTTCGGCCACGTACTGCTCGTACTGCTGGCGCCTGCTGAAGGCCAGGGCGCGCCGCCCGGGGGTGTCGCGCTGCGCGCGGCAATAGGACAGCGGTGCCCGCAGTTGCTGTTCGGCCGCTTTCAGGTCGCCGCTCTGGGTGATGCGCGTGGCCGCGCTGACGTCGTCGCGCAGATGATGGCCCAGGCCACTGTCGACGTTCATTCGTGAGGGTTGCAGCGTGGTCAGCCGGAAGTCGGGTTCCGCTTCCTGTGCCTGCACCTGCGCACTACACGCCAACAGCACACATAGCGCTGCCTGCAGCATCCCTGCCTTCATCGTCCCGCTCCCTGGTGCGCCGCCACTGGCGCCTGACGCTCAGCCTAGCAGCCCGTTGATCGGCCGTCAGCGCTTCTGCGCGAACAGCCATGCCCACATCGCCGGGTCGGCGTAGGTCGCGTCCCAGGCGTTGTGGTTGCCGTCGGGGTACTCGGTATAGCGCACGTCGCCCGCGCCGGCCGCCTGGAAGGCGGCGTGCAGGCGGCGGTCATCGCCCGGCGGCACCACGTCGTCCTGCGCACCGTGGAAGATCCAGATCGGCGTCTGCCGCAGGCGCTGCGCGATCGCCGCATAGGGATCGGCCTCGTGGGCGACCTGTTCGACGAACAGGGTCGGGCGCACCGCGCGCGGGGCCAGCACCGCGCCGCATACCGGCACGATGGCGGCAAAACGCTGCGGCTCGTCCAGGGCGATGTTCCAGCTGCCGTAGCCGCCCATCGACATGCCGGTCAGGTACTGCCGCGCCGGGTCGGCACCGAACTCGGCAATCGTGGCATCCAGCGCGGCCACGGCCACACGGTTGTTGTGGTCACTCCACTCCTCGTCGCCGGGCACCTGCGGGAAGACCGCCAGCGCCGGGAAGTCAGTCGCATGTTCGCGCAGGTACGGGCCCAGTCCGGCATGGGTCTGCTTGACGCCATCGCGGCCACGCTCACCCGAGCCGTGCAGGAACAGCACCACCGGCAGCGAGCCGGGCGTGCGTGCTGCCACCGCCGGAATGAAGACCTGGTAGTACGCGGTCTGCCCGTCCACCTTCACCGCACGGGATTCGAAGTGGCCACGCGCGCTGTCGGGCGTGCTGGCGCAGGCGGCCAGCATCAGCAGGGACAGCAGCGGCAGCAAGCGGCGGAAGGGAGCGATCATGGAGCCGTCTCAGCGGGTGTGGAATCGTTTTCATCGTAACGCGGCCGAGATCACAGCGCGTTCTGCAGCGCAATATCGGCGCACAGGCCACGTTGCTCTGTGCGGCGTGCCTCGCCAGAATGGCCACAACCAAAGGAATGGGAAGCCAACGTGAGTATTGGCAGGCGCGCGGCGGTTGGATTGGCCGCGGTTGTGGTGCTGGTGCTGGCAGTGCAGTGGCACTGGCAGGGGGCACCGCAGGGCGGGCAGTCCCTGCATGCGACCGGGCAGGAGACGCAGGGCGCTGGCAGCATCTGGCAGCAGCAGGTTGCCCGCCCGTCAGGGCAGCCGCTCGAAACCGATCTGCAGGCCCGCTACGCATCGGCGAAGTGGTTGTCGCCGATGATCGATGGATTGAAGCAACGCTCACTGGCGGGCGATGCTGAGGCCAGCTATCTGCTCAGCCGCATCTACAACGAATGCATCTGGTCCTTCGATCCGCAGATGTTGGACCTCTCCGCCATGCCTGCCGGGCAACGGGCCGCCAAGTACCGCAGCACGGCCTGGATGGGGCAACGCTGTGAGGGAATCGATGGCAACGAAGCGGCGCTGGCATGGGGGCGATACCGGCGCGTGGCCGCCGACCAGGGAGCGTTTGCCGCGCAGGTCGAAGACGTGTTCGAGGGCACGCGGGGGTATGGGGAGCCGAAGCCCTCGCCGGCAGACCAGAAGCGCGTGATCGAGTTGGCGCTGTCGGCGCAGGATCCCTACGCCTATCTGGCACTCTCGCGGGCGTTGGGCTGTTCCGGTGATGGGTCGATGGCGGCCCTCAGTCCGTACCCGGCGGGCACGCAGGCCGACTCGGCGGCATGGATGCTGGCCGCCTGCGACCGCGGCCTGCCTTGCGGAGCGGACTCGCCACTGCTCCACCAGCTTTGCGCAACAGGCTCGATGTGCGGAGCAGGTTCGGTAGCCGAAGCACTGGGGCTGTCGATGTCGCCGGACGAACTGGACCAGGCACGCGCGCGCGCCGCATGGCTGCTGCGGAATTCCGGGCGTCGCCCGCCGCCGCCGTAGTGCGGGCCCGGTGATCGGCCAGCGCCGGATCAGTCCGGGCGCGGGAAACTGGCGATGATGTCCAGCTGCTCCTGCGCCTCGGCATTGCCCTCGGCAGCGGCGGCCTGCACCTGCGCCATGTCCGGGTGCATCACCACCAGCAGCGGGTTCTCGCACACCGGGCAGTCGTACTCGGTGGCGTCCTCGTCCAGCTCCATCACCATCGCCCGCGCGTTGCCTTTCCACTCGCAGGCGGCACAGGTGTGCATCTGCTCGCGCCAGCCGGGCTGGAAGTAGTTTTCAATCGTGGTGGCCATGGGGGCGTCCGGAGTTGATGCAGTCGGGGTCGGAGCCCGCTTCGCGGGATCCGACCCCATGCAGGTTCAGTGCAGCAGAATGAGGGTGGCCAGGCCGAGGAAGCTGAAGAAGCCCATCACGTCGGTCACCGCGGTCACCACCACGGTGCCGGCCACGGCCGGGTCCACGTTCATGCGCTTGAGCAGCAGCGGCAGCAGCACGCCGGCCAGCGCCGCGGCCAGGAAGTTGATGATCAGCGCCAGGGTGATCACCAGCGACAGCAGCAGGCTGTGGAACCACACGAACGCGATGAGCCCGACCAGCAGGCCGATCAGCGTGCCATTGATCAGCGCCACGCGCGCTTCCTTCCACAGCAGGATGCGCGCATTACTCTGGCCCACCTGGCCCAGCGCGATGCCGCGCACCATCAGGGTCAGCACCTGCACCGCCGCGTTGCCGCCGACGCCGGCCACGATCGGCATCAGCACTGCCAGCGCCACCACCTTCTGCAGGGTCAGTTCGAACTGGCCGATCACGCTGGCGGCGAGGAACGCCGTGCACAGGTTGATGCCCAGCCAGACCACGCGGCCGCGCACGGCACGCTTGATCGGCGAGAACAGATCCTCTTCTTCGTCCAGGCCGGCCGCGCCCAGTGCCTGGTGCTCGGCCTGCGAACGGATGATGTCCACCACGTCATCGATGGTGATGCGGCCGAGCAGGATGTTGTTGTCGTCCACCACCGGCGCGGACACCCAGTCATGGTCGGAGAACTGCCGGGCGACTTCCTGGTCGCTCTCGCCGACGTCGATGGCCGGCTGTTCGTCGTCGATCAGGCGGTTGATCGGCGTGGTGTCTTCGTGGGTCACCAGCGCGGCCAGCGACACGCGGCCCAGGTACTGGTGGCGGCGGCTGACCACGAACAGGTGATCGGTGTGGTCGGGCAGTTCGCCGCGCAGGCGCAGGTAGCGCAGCACCACGTCGACATTTACGTCGGCGCGCACGGTCACCACGTCCGGGTTCATCAGTCGGCCGGCGCTGTCCTCGGGATACGACAGCACCTGTTCCAGGCGCTCGCGGTTCTCGCGGTCCATCGACTTGAGGACCTCGTCGATGACCGTATCGGGCAGGTCCTCGACCAGGTCGGCCAGGTCATCGATGTCGAGGTCTTCGACCGCGGCGATGATTTCGTCGGGGTCCATGTCCGCGAGCAGGCTCTCGCGCACTTCCTCGCCGACGTGGACCAGCACCTCGCCATCGTCCTCGGGATCGACCAGCCCCCACACCACTTCGCGCTTGCCCGGGGGCAGCGATTCGAGCAGGTTGCCGATCTCGGCCGGCGCCAGCGTGTTGACGAGCCGACGCACCGGCCCCAGCCGGCCGCTGTCCAGTGCATCGGACAGCATCCGCAGTTGGCGTGCAGTCTTGTCGTGGCGTACGGCTTCAGCCATCACAGCTCCCGCGGGAAGAGAAAAGCCGCGATCCCGGCAAGGATGCGGCAAGAGGGGTGTTCAGCGCGTCATTATCGCAAGCGGATGTTTCAACGCATAGCCGCCGGGCATGGCCCGGCGCTACCGGGGATGCGTTGTGGTGGTAGCGCCGGGCCGTGCCCGGCGAGCGCGTAGCGCGGCAGTCAGGGAGTCTCGGCCACCAGCGCCAGCCAGCGCTCGATGCCGCGGCGGTCGCGCGCGGCCAGCAGCTTCGGCGCGCGCGCGCGCAGTGTGGCCAGGTCGGCTTCGCGGATCGCGCGGCGCACTTCCAGCAGGGTGCCCGGGTGCAGGCTGAACTCGCTCAACCCCAGTGCCAGCAGCAGCGGGGTCATGCGCGCGTCGCCGGCCATCTCGCCACACACGGCCACCGGGATGCGATGGCGTGCGCCGGTGTCGATGACCATCTGCAGCAGGCGCAGCACCGCCGGGTGCAGCGGCGAATACAGCTCGCCCAGCGCTTCGTTGTTGCGGTCGGCGGCCAGCAGGTACTGCACCAGGTCGTTGGTGCCGATCGACAGGAAGTCGACCAGGTCGATGAAACTCTCCAGCGCCAGCGCAGCGGCGGGCACTTCGATCATCGCGCCCAACGGCACGTGCTCGGCCACCACGTGGCCTTCGCCGCGCAGCTGTTCGGTCAGCTTGAGCATGCGCCGGCGTACCGCCAGCAGTTCCTCGCGGGTGCTGACCATGGGGATCAGCACGCGCAGCTTGCCGTAGGCGGACGCGCGCAGGATCGCGCGCAGCTGGGTGTCGGACACCTTCGGCCGCGCCAGCGACAGGCGCACGCCGCGCAGGCCCAGTGCCGGGTTTTCCTCGTTGCTCAGGGTCAGCCCGGTGCGGTCGGCCTTGTCCGCGCCCAGGTCGAGGGTGCGGATGGTGACCGGTCGCCCGCTCATGCCCAGGGCGGCATCGCGGTAGGTCTGGAACTGTTCTTCTTCGTCCGGCAGCTCGTTGCGCTGCAGGAACAGGAATTCGGTGCGGTACAGGCCCAGCCCCTGAGCGCCCAGCGCATGCGCCTGGGTCACGTCCTCGAGCGATTCGGCATTGGCCAGCAGGGCGATGTCGACCTGGTCGCGGGTACGGCTGGGTTTGCTGCGCAGGCGGCCGAGCTCGCGCTGCTCGCGCGCGTGCTCCTTCAGGCGCACGCGGTATTCGCGCAGGTTGTCGGCCTGCGGGTTGACCGTGATGCTGCCGTCGGCGCCATCGATGATGAGCACGTCGCCATCGACGATGCGGCTGAGCACCTGCTGCACGTTGACGATGAGCGGCAGGTGCAGGCTGCGGGCAAGGATCGCGCTGTGCGACAGCGCGCTGCCGGCGGCGGTGACGATGCCGACCACGCCCTGCGCCTGCAGCTGGGCCAGCTCGGACGGGGCGATGTTGTCGCAGACCAGGATCTCGCCGGCCAGGCCCTTCACCACCGGCGGGCGGTCGGGCTGCAGGAAGGCGTGGATGCGGCCGATCACATGGTCCAGGTCGTCCATGCGGCTCTTCAGATAGGCATCGTCCATGCCATCGAAGACCTTGGCCAGGCGGTCGCGCTGCAGGCGCAGCGCGTAGCCGGCACTGTAGGGGCCGCTGCGGATCAGTTCGTCCAGGCCATACAGCAGTTCGGGGTCGTCCAGCAGCAGCGCGTGCAGGTCGAGGAATTCGCCGACATCGTGGCTCAGTGCACCGTGCAGGCGCTGGCGCAGGTCATGCATTTCCGCGCGAGCGGCATCCAGTGCGCGGTGCAGGCGGGCCAGCTCGGCCTCCACCTGCTGTGGTGCGACGCGTTGTTCGGCCACTTCCAGCGCGTGCGGCAGGCGCACCCGCGCCCGTCCCATCGCCGAACCGCGTGCGGCGCCGTGGCCGGCCAGCAGCTGTACCGGCCGTTGGCCGGTGGCAGGTTGGCCGGCGCGTGCGCGTGGCACGCTCAGCTGTCCTCGTCGAAGCGGCGCTCGAACAGGTCGACCACGGCGTCCATCGCCGCGGCTTCATCCTCGCCGTTGATGCGGATGGTGACCGGGGTGCCCTGGGCGGCGGCCAGCAGCATCACGCCCATGATGCTCTTGGCGTTGATCTCACGGCCCTTGGCGGCCATGGTCACGTTGCAGCGGAATGGGGCCAGCGTCTGCACCAGCTTGGCGGTGGCCCGGGCATGCAGGCCCAGGCGGTTGCTCACGGTGAGTTCTCGTTCAAGCATCGTCGACTATCGCTCCATTACGGGTGCCCGCCGCGGCTGTGGCGGGCAGTTGATCCAGTCCCTGTTCCGGATAATTCATCACCCGCAGCAACATCGGCAGACTCAGCGCCGACACCCGGCGAACCGGGGTCCCCAACCGGGCCAGCTGCCCGGCGAGGTTGGCGGGGCTGGCGCCGTACAGGTCGGTCAGGATCAGCACGCCTTCGCCGCCATCGACCCGGCGCAGAGCAGCCGAGGCGAGCGGGAGAAGGGCATCCAGGTCTGCGTCGAACGGTACTTCGAAAGCTTCGGTTTTCAGCGGCAATTGCCGCAGCAGCCGGGTCGCCACGTCAAGCAGGGCGGTCCCGACCCCGGGATGTGTTACGAGGAGAATGCCACAGGTCATTACTGCACGTTAACAGGTCGAGGTGAATTGGCGATAGCAGCAGGAGAGGGGCACTGTGTCCCGTATTCATGTATTCCGCCCAGTAGATCCACGCCATGCGTGGATGGGCCCCGCGTGGAGCAGCCAAACGCCCCCGGGCAGCTCCGGCAGGCGTTCAACTTCGGACGAAAGTGGTTGAGGGCAGCGGCCGGCTACGGATGCTTGTGCCGCCCTGCGGGCGGTCTCCACGCATGGCGTGGATCTACGCCCATTGTTCCGTCTTCGCTCTAAGGTCAATCCTGTTCGCGGTGGTACGTGGCCACGTCATCCCAGCCCATCTCGCGGGCGTGCCGTGCCATGCGCTCGGCCAGGTACACCGAGCGATGCTTGCCGCCGGTGCAGCCGAAGGCCACCGTCACGTAGCTGCGGGTGCCATCGCCCAGCTTGGGCAGCCAGGTGTCGAGGAAATCCATCAGCTGGGTCAGGTAGCGCTGCACGTCCGGCTGCGCTTCCAGGTAGTCACGCACGCCGGGCTCGCGGCCGCTGAGTGCACGCAGGTCCGGGTCCCAGTGCGGGTTGGGCAGCACGCGCGCATCGAACACGAAGTCGGCCTCGGCCGGCACGCCGCGCTTGTAGGCAAACGATTCGAACAGCAGCGACAGGCGCGTGGCGTGGCCCATCGCGAACTCGGTGATGATGCGCCGGCGCAGCTGGTGCACGTTCAATGCACTGGTGTCGATCACCACATCGGCCTCGCGGCGCAGCGGTGCGATCAGCTCGCGCTCGCGGGCGATGGCTTCGGGCAGTGACAGCCCGAGCTGGCTCAGCGGGTGCCGGCGACGGGTGTCGGCATAGCGCTTGAGCATCGTCTCGTCGCTGGCCTCGAAGTACAGCACCTTCGTTTCCACGCCGGCATCGGTGGCCAGCTTGCGCCAGTTGGCCAGCTGGCTCAGGTCGGCCTGGCCGCGGACGTCGATGCCCACCGCCAGCCGGCGCGGCGCGCCACCGTCATGGTTCTCCAGCACGCTGCGGACGAAAGCCGGCAGCAGCTGGATCGGCAGGTTGTCCGAACAGTAGTAGTCCTGGTCCTCGAAGGTCTTCAGGGCGACGGATTTACCCGAGCCGGACAGGCCGCTGACGATGATCAGGGTCGGGGCGGTGGGGGTGGGGGTGCTCATGGACAGGCTCTTGGTGGTGGGGCTCAGGGCGTTCGCCGTTCCAGCAGGTTGCTGTGGCGGGCGATGAACATCGCCGCCGGGTCGATACCCTTGGTACGCAGAATGTGCAGGCGGGTGGCCGCCTCGGTCAGGACCGCCAGGTTGCGGCCGGGCATCACCGGCAGGGTGATCAGCGGCACGTCCAGGTCCAGCACGTGGCGGGTGCCCGAATCGCCGGTCAGGCGCTCGTAACCGTGCGGGGTGGGTTCGGTCATCGGCTTGGTCAGGTGGACGATCAGCCGAAGGTACTTGTTCTTCTTTACCGCCGTATCACCGAACATCTCGCGCACGTTCAGCACGCCCAGGCCGCGCACTTCCAGCAGGTCCTGCAACAGCTCGGGGCAGGTGCCATCAAGCACGTCGGGGGCGATCTGGGTGAATTCGGGGGCATCGTCGGCCACCAGGCGGTGGCCGCGGCTGAGCAGTTCCAGCGCCAGCTCGCTCTTGCCCGACCCGGCCTCACCGGTGATCAGCACGCCGATGGAGTAGATCTCCATGAACACGCCATGCAGGATGACCCGCGGCGCCAGCGTGCGCGCCAGGTGGTAGGACAGGTGGTTGAGCAGTTCATGGCCGCGCTTGGGCGACAGCCACAGCGGCGTGCCGGATTCATCGGCGGCCGCGCGCAGGTCTTCCGGGCACGCCTGGTTGCGGGTCAGCACCAGCGCCAGCGGGTGCGACTGCATGATCTTCTCGATGGTCTCCCAGCGCTGGCGCGGTTCCAGCGCGTCCAGCCAGGACAGTTCCTCGGTCCCGAGGATCTGCACCTTGTTGGGGTAGATCGCATTGAGGTAGCCAGCCAGCGAAGGGCGGCGGGAGACCGTGTTGCCGGCTTCCAGCTCGCGTTTTTCGCCGGCCTTGCCAGCGGCCCAGCGCAGTCCCAGCCGCTCGCGCTGCTGGTCGAACAGTTCGCGTGCGGTGATGCTGGTATTCATGCGGCGCTCGCCGATGGGGGAAGGTCCAGGGCCTCGCGCAGTTCCCCTGCATCGCCGGCCGCGCGCAGGGCGTCGCGGATCGACGGCGTCGAGAACAGCTCGGCCAGTTCGGACAGCAGCATCAGGTGCTGGTGGGTGTAGTGGGCGGGAACGGCCATGGCGAACACCAGATCCACCGGTTCATCGCCGCCGAAATCGACCGGGGTCTGCAACCGCAGCAGGGCGCCGCGGGGACGGTCCAGGGCAGGCGCCCGGCCGTGGGGAATGGCGATGCCGCAACCGATCGCCGTACTGCCCAGGGCTTCGCGCTGGCACAGGTTGAGGTAGATCTGTTCGGCGTTGGCCTGGCGGCAGGCCAGCAACCCGGCGGCGGCCTGCAGGACGCTGTCGCGGTCGGTGGCCGTGCAGAGCTGGGTCTGCACGGCCGCCAGGAGGTCAGTCAGTGGCATGTCTGCGGGGAGCGGTGGCGATCAGCCGCCATTGTCGCCCACCGGCAGCGGTGCGTGCTGCTGTTTTTTCTCCTTGTGCTTGATCACCAGACGGTCGAGCTTGTCCGCCAGCACGTCGATGGCGGCATACATGGTCTGGCCGCCGGCTTCGGCGTGCAGGGTCTGGCCGGGAATATTGAGGCTGGCGTCGACGTGGTGTTCGGTCTTCTGCAGCTTGAGGGTTACCCGCGCTTCGCAGTGCTGGTCGAAGTGCTTTCCGACCCGGGCCAGCTTTTCTTCAACATACGACTGCAGGGCCGGGGTGACTTCGACATCTTTGCCAAACGTTTCGATGCGCATCGGGTTTCTCCTGTGTTCGGATGTGCCAATGAACCTCTCCGCCGGGCGCGGCGGCGCGTCAAGCGATTCTGACCCTTTCGTGCGAGGCGGAGATGTTCATGGCCTCACGATACTTCGCCACGGTGCGCCGCGCTACTGGGATTCCCGACGTTTTGAGCAGGTCAGCCAGCTTGGCGTCAGAAAGCGGCTTGCGTGGGTTTTCGTCATCGATCAGGCGGCGGATCATCGCCTGGATGGCGGTACTGGAAGCTTCGCCACCACCTTCGGTGTCGATGCCGGATGCGAAGAACGCGCGCAGCGGCAGGGTGCCGCGCGGCGTACGTACGTGCTTGCGGGCGATCGCCCGCGAGACGGTGGATTCATGCAGGCCCAGCTCGGCGGCGATCTCGCGCAGGGTCAGCGGGCGCAGTGCCTGTTCACCGAATTCGAGGAAGCCGGCCTGCTGCTGGATCAGGCTGCGCACCACCCGCAGCAGGGTCTCGCCGCGCGCCTGCAGGCCCTTGAGCAGCCAGCGGGCTTCCTGCAGCTGGACGCGCAGGTAACCGGCGTCGGCGTCGCCGCAGCGGCGGATCATCTGTTCGTAGCCGCGGTGGATGATCACCTTGGGCCCGGCGTGGGCGGCCAGCGCGGCGCGCCACAGGCCGTTCTGCCGCCACACCACCACGTCCGGCACCACGTAGGTGTCCTGCGCCAGCGGTGCGATCTGGGTGCCGGGACGCGGGTCCAGCGAGCGCAGCAGGGCGACCGCGGTCTCGACCTCGGCCAGCGGCTGCTTCAGTTCCTGGGCCAGGCCGGCCACGCCGCTGCGCGGCAGGCGCTCCAGCGGGCCGGCGGCGACCTGCCGGGCCAGCGCCAGACCGGGGGTGTCGGCGGGCAGCACGTCCAGCTGCAGCTGCAGGCATTCGCCCAGGCAGCGTGCGGCCACGCCCACCGGGTCGAAGCGCTGCACCTGGTGCAGCACGGTGAGGATCTCGTCTTCGCCGGCATGGATGGCCGGCAGCAGGGTTTCGGCGATGGTCGCCAGCGGCTCGCGCAGGTAGCCGTCTTCTTCCAGCGCATCGATCAGCGCCGCGCCGATGCTGCGGTCGCGCGTCGACAGGTGCGAGAGGTGCAGCTGCCACAGCAGGTGGTCGGCCAGGGTCTCGACCTCGGCCACGCGCTCGGCGGCGCTGCCGGTGTCCTCATCGTCGTCGAAACTGCCGCTGCTGCCAGGATTGTTCCAGTCCAGCTCGGCGGGGGCCCAGTCGTCGCCGCTGGGCGCGGCCGGTTCCGGCGGCGCATCGCCGTCGGCACCGCCGTCATCGGCGCTGTCGCTGCTGGCACCGGCACCGGCATCGCTGCTGTCGGCCCAGTCCAGCAGGGGGTTGCTTTCCACCGCCTGGGCGATTTCCAGCTCCAGCTCGGTGGTGGACATCTGCAGCAGCTTGATCGCCTGCTGCAGCTGTGGTGTCAGCACCAGCTGCTGTCCCAACGATGTCTGCAGCCGAGTCTTCATGCCTATGCCGAAACGGAGGGGATGGGCCCGGCGGCCGCCGTCACAGCTTGAAGGAATCTCCAAGGTAGACGCGACGGACGTCGGCGTTGTCCAGGATCGCTTCCGGCGAGCCCTGGGCGAGGACGGTGCCCTCAGCGAGGATATACGCGCGGTCGCAGATTCCCAAGGTTTCGCGCACGTTGTGGTCGGTGATGAGCACACCGATGCCGCGCTGCTTGAGATGGGTGACGATGCGCTGGATCTCGCCGACCGAGATCGGATCGACGCCGGCGAAGGGTTCGTCGAGCAGGATCAGGCGCGGCTTGGCGGCCAGGGCACGGGCGATCTCGCAGCGGCGGCGTTCACCGCCGGACAGGCTGGCGCCGAGCTGGTCGGCCACGTGGCCCAGCTGCAGTTCGTCGAGCAGGCCACTGAGTTCGCGCTCGCGGCCGGCCGAATCCAGGTCGTCGCGCAGCTCCAGCACCAGGCGCAGGTTGTCGGCCACGGTCAGCTTGCGGAACACCGACGGTTCCTGCGGCAGGTAGCCCACGCCCTGCTTGGCGCGCGTGTACATCGGGTCGCCGGTGATGTCCTGGCCGTCCAGCACGATGCTGCCGGCATCGGCTTCGACCAGGCCCACGATCATGTAGAAGCAGGTGGTCTTGCCGGCGCCGTTGGGGCCGAGCAGGCCGACCACTTCACCGGCATCGAGGGTCAGCCCGAAGTCCTTGACGACTTCGCGCTGCTTGTACTTCTTGCGCAGGCCCTTGGCGACAAGCATTACTTCTTGCTCCCGGCCGCCGGCGCAGCAGGCGTCTTGTTCTTGGGCGGAATGACGGTACGCACGCGGCTGCCGTCGCCACCGGAATTCATCTCGCCGGTACGGGTGTTGTAGACCATGCGCTGGCCGGCATTGGTACCGCGCGCGCTGGTCACCTTGTAGTTGCCGGTGAGGGTGATGATCTCGGTCTTGATGTCGTAGTCGATCTTGTCGGCCACTGCGTCCATCCAGGTGCCGTCATCGAGCTGCTGCTTCATCTTGGCCTGCTTGCCGGTGAACACGGCACGCACGGCCTCGCCGTCCTTCATGTAGATCTCGGCCTCGGACGAACGCAGGTCCAGCGAGCCCTGGGTGATGACCACCCCCTGCGACAGCGTGGTCTTGCCATCGCCGGTGAGGTTGCCGGCCTGTGCGCCGGCATCGATGTTCATGGGCTCGTTGCGGTCGGTGGACTTGGCCTGCGCGAAGGCGGGGACCAGCAGACCAAGGGCGAGCACGGCAGCAAAGGGAATCTTCATCGGGGTCCGTTCTACCGGTGAGGCTGCCCGGTCAGGCCGGGCGGCGGGTGGGGGCTGCGGCCCTGCGCCAGTCGCAATGGCGACGTCGCGGGCCAGCGGCGGAATCAGCGTTGGGGCGTGTAGCGGCCCTTGGACTGGCTGAGGAAATGATACGTGTTGTTCTTCGAATCCACCTCGAACCCGACGCCGGACTGCTCCATGCCCGGGCGGGTCATGATGACCCGGGCATCGGTACGGGCGCGGCTTTCCTTCGGGAACACGTCCAGGTGGTCGGTGCGGAAGGTGGTGGGTACGACGCCGGGGGCGGCGGGGCTGTCGCCGGAAACGTCACCGCGCAGCTTCATCTGGTCGCCCTTGGCGCTGAGCCAGCCGGTCTGCGCGCGCAGGGTCCAGTGCTGGCCGTCCTTGTCGGGCATCTCGAACAGCGGGGTGGTGATGTTGATGGTCTGGTCGCCGCGCTGGCGCTCCAGCAGCGGTGCGCGCAGGGTGGTCGATTCCTTGCCCTGTTCGTCCAGCGCCACGATCTGGAAGTCGTGCAGGATGTAATCCACGCCGACGTCCTGGCCGGTCTGCACCGGCCCCTTGTCGCGGTTGCGCAGGGCCGCCCAGCTGCTCAGCAGGGCCGCCAGCAGCAGGCCGACGCCGAGCACGGTGCGCCAGTTCAGCGACGGAGCATTCATGCGCCGAACCTCGCCAGCACCGCATCGATGTGTCCCTGCGCGGCCAGCAGCACGTCGCACAGCTCACGGGCGGCGCCACGGCCGCCGTCGCTGCGGGTGGTCCAGTGCACGCGCTCGGCGATCCACGGGTGGGCGTTGGCCGGGGCCACGGCCAGGCCGACCGCGCCCAGCGGCGCCAGGTCCGGCAGGTCGTCGCCCATGAACGCCACCTGGTCCAGGCCGATGCCGTGCTGGGCGCACAGCGCCTGCACGCTGGCCAGCTTGTCGCCCACCGCGATCTGGGTGTCGATGCCCAGATCGGCACCGCGGCGCAGCGCCGACTGGCTGTTGCGCGCGGTGATCAGCACGGGGTGGATGCCGTGCTGCTGCAGCAGTTTCAGACCCAGACCATCCTGCACGAAGTACGCCTTGCTCTCGTTGCCGTCCTTGTCGTAGTACAGCCGACCGTCGGTGAGGGTGCCGTCCACGTCGAAACAGGCCAGGCGGATACGGGCCGCGACGGCATGCAGGTGGGCGGGGAAGGCGGGCAGGGGGGACCAGGGCATCAGGGCATCAGGCTCGGTTGGGGCGGGTGCGGGTACAGTCTGAATGGGGTCTACCGACTCTCGGTTAAACCACCCGGGCCCGCAACAGGTCATGAATGTTCAGCGCGCCGACCGCGCGGCCCTGGCCATCGACCACGATCAGGCCGTTGATCTTGTGGGTCTCCATCAGCCGCGCGGCTTCCACCGCCAGCTGGTCGGCGCCGATGGTGCGCGGGTTGCGGGTCATCACCTCGGCGATCTTCGCCGTGCGCACGTCCAGCTCGGTATCCAGCGCGCGGCGCAGGTCGCCGTCGGTGAACAAGCCGATCAGCACGCCCTGGGCGTCGACCACGGCGGTCATGCCCAGCCGCTTTCGACTCATCTCCATCAGCGCCTGGCTGAGGCTGGCCTCGGCATCGACCTTGGGCAGGTCCTCGCCGCTGTGCATCACGTCGGTGATGTGCAGCAGCAGGCGGCGGCCGAGGCTGCCGGCCGGGTGCGAGCGGGCGAAATCGTCGGCGGTGAAGCCGCGCGCGTCGAGCAGGGCCACGGCCAGCGCATCGCCCATCGCCAGCGAGGCGGTGGTGCTGGAGGTCGGTGCCAGCGCCAGCGGGCAGGCCTCGGCCGGCACGCTGACGTCCAGGTGCACGTCGGCAGCCTTGGCCAGGCTGGACTGCGGCCGGCCGGTCATGGAAATCAACACGTTGCCCTGGCGCTTGAGCACCGGCAGCAGCATCAGCACCTCGTCCGATTCACCCGAATAGGACAGCGCCAGCACCACGTCATCCTCGGTGATCATGCCCAGGTCGCCGTGGCCGGCCTCGCCCGGGTGCACGTAGAAGGCCGGGGTGCCGGTGGAGGCCAGGGTGGCGGCGATCTTGCGGGCGACGTGGCCGGACTTGCCCATGCCGGTGGCGACCACCCGGCCGCGGCTGCCCAGGATCGCCTGGCAGGCCTGCTGGAAGGCCTCGCCCAGCCCGTTGGCCACGGCCTGCAGCGCCTGCTGCTCGATCTCGAACACGCGGCGGCCGCTGGCCACCAGGGCGGCGGGATCGACGGAACGGGGGGGCAGGGAGGACTCGGCCATGCGGACGCCACGCAGCGGAAGTAGAATGAGGGTTCATTTTATTAGGAAAGCCCGTTGGACGCTGACACCATCCGCAACCTGATCGAAACCGGCCTGCCGGGCGCCCGCGCCGACGTGCGCGGTGACGATGGCGTGCATTTCGAAGCGACCGTGGTCTGTGAGGCCTTTGCCGGCAAGATGCCGTTGGCCCGCCACCGGATGGTCTATGCCACTCTGGGAGACCTGATGGGCGGCGCGATCCACGCGCTGGCGCTGAAAACCGTGACCCCGGCCGAAGCCGGCTGAACCGCAGAAGATTCCCAATACATGGCCAAGATCGTTGTGACCGGCGGCGCTGCGCTGCACGGTGAAGTGAGCATCTCCGGCGCCAAGAACGCCGTCCTCCCCATCCTCTGCGCGACCCTGCTGGCCGATGCGCCGGTGGAGATCACCAACGTGCCGCACCTGCACGACGTGGTCACCACGGTGAAGCTGCTGGGCGAACTGGGTGCCAAGGTCACCATCGACCAGGGCACCCTGTCGCGCGGCAGCGCGATCGTGGTCGACCCGCGCTCGGTCAACCAGCACGTGGCGCCGTATGAGCTGGTCAAGACCATGCGCGCCTCGATCCTGGTGCTGGGCCCGCTGCTGGCCCGCTTCGGCGCGGCCGAAGTGTCGCTGCCCGGTGGCTGCGCCATCGGTTCGCGTCCGGTCGACCAGCACATCAAGGGCCTGCAGGCGCTGGGTGCGGACATCGTGGTCGAGAACGGCTTCATCAAGGCCACCGCCAAGCGCCTGAAGGGTGGCCACTTCACCTTCGACATGGTCAGCGTCACCGGCACCGAGAACGTGCTGATGGCCGCCGTGCTGGCCGAGGGCACCACCATCCTCGACAACGCCGCGATGGAACCGGAAGTGACCGACCTGGCGCACTGCCTGATCGCACTGGGCGCGAAGATCGAAGGCCTGGGCACCGCCCGCCTGGTCATCGAAGGCGTCGAGCGCCTGTCCGGTGGCCGCCATGAAGTGCTGCCCGACCGCATCGAAACCGGCACCTTCCTGGTGGCCGCGGCGATGACCGGCGGCAAGGTGACCGTGAACCGCGCGCGCCCGAACACCATGGACGCCGTGCTGTCCAAGCTGGTCGAGGCCGGTGCGACGATCGAGACCACCGAAGACAGCATCACCCTGGACATGCAGGGCAAGCGGCCGAAGGCGGTCAACCTGACCACCGCGCCGTACCCGGCGTTCCCGACCGACATGCAGGCGCAGTTCATGGCGCTCAACTGCGTGGCCGACGGCGTGGGCGTGATCAACGAAACGATCTTCGAGAACCGTTTCATGCACGTCAACGAACTGCTGCGCCTGGGCGCGGACATCCAGGTGGAAGGCCACACGGCGATCGCCCGCGGCCACGAGCGCCTGAGCGGTGCACCGGTGATGGCCACCGACCTGCGCGCGTCGGCGTCGCTGATCCTGGCCGGCCTGATGGCCGACGGTGACACCACCATCGACCGCATCTACCACCTCGACCGTGGCTACGAGAACATCGAAGAGAAGCTGTCTTCGCTCGGCGCCACCATCCGGCGCGTGCCGTGATCCTGCGCGGCCGCTTCAGCCCCCGCCGCAAGGCGCTGCTGGCCCTGGTGCTGATCGTGCTGGCGTGGCTGGGCTATGCCTGGTACGCCAACCTGGCCATCACCAAGGGCATCGAGCAGAAGGACATGGACTGGAATGGCGATGGCACGGTCAGCCGTGACGAGATCATCCAGTCGTTCTATGCCGTTGCGGTGAACGACAGCCAGGAAGGCAACCGCCATTGCCGCACCTTCGTCTGGCGCAGCAGCGGCCAGCAGATCCGGGTGGACTGCCGTACCGAGTTCACGCCGGCCGCGGCCGAATAACACGGTAGCGCCGGGCCATGCCCGGCGAGCGCGCAGCGCGGAAGCATGGATGGGGTCAGAGCCCTTCCTGGCGGAAGGGATCCGACCCCGGGCGCGTCAGTTCAACGCCTTGATGGTGAGGTCCAGCGCGTCGCGGCCGCCTTCGCGCTGCAGGATGCGGGTCGGCACCGGGAACTCGGGCACGATCCAGGCGATCTGTTCCTTGTCTCCGTCCACGCGCGAGACCTTGGTGGCCTGGTAGCTCTTGCCGCCCACGGTCACCGCTTCCTTGCCCACGACCTTGTAGGTCATGTTCTTGATGCGGCCTTCGTCCACCATGCGGTAGGTCAGCGGCTTGCCGGCGGCCAGGTCGCGGGCGATCGCCAGGTTGATCAGCAGCGCGTCCATGTCACCGGCCTTCAGCGCGACCGGGCCGGCGCGGTCCGGCTTGATGTCGCCGGTCCAGGTGGCCTGGTTGCTGGTCCAGTTGTAGTTGGCCTGCACGTTGCGCTTCTTCACCAGCAGTGCCGAGCGGTCCTGGCTGCTCAGCGGGCGCAGCTGGCCACGCACTTCCTCGAACACGGTGCTCTGGCTCAGGTCGGCCAGCTGGTTCTTCACCTGCAGGTTGTAGCGCCACTTGCCGGTGCCTTCGTTGGCCAGGGTCATGGTGCCGTTGGCCTGCATGCCCATGTAGCTGGCCAGGTAATCAGCCTTGAACGGCTGCAGGGCCATGGCCGGCAGGCTGGCCACCGACAGTGCGGCAGCAGCGATCCAGGTCAGCGGGCGGGTCAGGGTCGTCATGCTCATACTCCTTGGTATTCGATCAGGCGCAGGTCGACACGGTCCTCGCCATCTTCGCGTTGCAGGATGCGCACCGGGGTGGGGACACCGTTGGCGATCCAGAGAATGGTTTCGTTCTTGCCGCCGTTGGTGCGGTAGACCTTCAGTGCGTTGTAGGACAGGTCGCCGACCTCGACGTTCTCGGTCTGTGCGGCGGCCTGGTAATCGTGCTGGCGCACCTTGCCCAGTTCGACGTAGCGGTAGTGCATCACCGCGCCGGGGCGGGCATCGCGCATCAGCGACAGGTTCAGCAGCAGCGCGCTCTGGTCGCCGGGCTGCAGCGGGATGGGCTGGGCGCGGTCCTTCTTCACATCGCCGGTCCACTGCGCCGTACCGGCTTCCCAGTCGTAGGTGCCGACTGCCTTCTTGCCCAGGAACAGGCCCTTGCGCACGGTGCTCTGGCTCAACGGCGCGTAGACGCCATTGCGCTCCTCGAACACGGTGCTCTGCTCCAGGTTCAGGCCGAGCACGCTGGCGAAGCCGCGACGGCCGACCACCTGCATGTCCACCCGCCACTGGTTGCCGCCGGTGTGGCTGACCTGCATGGTCGCATCGCCTGCCTCCTTGCCCTTGTAGAAGGCCTGGTAGGTGGCGCTGAACGGCTGCAGCGGCGGCGGCTCCCAGGCCATCGCCGGCAGCGCGGGCACGGCCGGTTCGGGCGGTGCCTGGACCACGGGCGCGGGTTCGGCCGACGGCGGGGTCTGTGCCCACGCGGCGAAAGCGAGCACGGCGAACGGCAGCAGCAGGAATTTGCGCAACGGAGGCGTGTTCTTCATGGCGGGCAGGAACCGCAGGAGGAGGCAGGATGCCAGCCCCGCAGTCAGCGGGGCGTGTGCACGGGCGTTACCGGTTCAGGTTTCCGGCGGAATCTAGAGCCAACGGGCTAAACAGGGGGTGACCGTCGAGTGTCGGCTGACCCTCCCGTTCAGCCAGGCGGCCGCCGCACAGCAGCTGCAGGGTGGCGATCAGCAGCGGGTGTTCGACCGCCAGCACCCGGTTCGCCAGGCTGTCTGCGTCATCGCCGGCCAGCACCGGCACGCGCACCTGGGCCAGCACGGTGCCGGCATCCAGCTCCGGCACCACCAGGTGCACGCTGGCGCCGTGTTCCGCATCGCCGGCTTCCAGCGCACGGGCGTGGGTGTGCAGGCCCTTGTGCAGCGGCAGCAGCGACGGATGGATGTTGACCAGGCGGCCGTTGAAGCGCTGCACGAAGTCGGCGCCGAGGATGCGCATGTAGCCGGCGCAGACGATCCAGTCCGGGGCCGCCGCCTGCACGGCATCGCCCAGCGCCTGCTCGTACGCGGCGCGGTCGCTGAAGGTCTTCGGTGCGTGTGCCCAGCGCTGGCCGGGCCCCACGCGCTGCAGTGCCGCTGCGTCGGGGCGGTCGGAGAAGACCCCCACCACCTCGGCCGGCAGGCGGCCGGCATCGATCGCATCAAGGATGGCCTGCAGGTTGCTGCCACGGCCGGAGGCCAGTACGGCGATGCGTGCGGTCATGCGGCGGCCATCGGGTGTCTCAGCGGCGGGAAGGCGCGTTGGCTTCGAAGGCCGCCTTCACCTGCGGGCGCAGCAGCACGACCAGGGTGAACACGCCCAGCACGGTGCCGAACGGGGTGAACAGGCAGGCGATGGCGGCCACCACCATGCACAGCAGGTGCCGGCGCCGCTGCTTCAGGCAGCGCCCGGCATAGGCGATGAAGCCTGCCAGGCCCAGCCCGAAGGACACCGCGCAGCCGCCCATGATGATGAACATCCAGCCCATGAACTGCTGCTCGTGCAGCGGCGTGGCCTGGCCGTTGGAGTTCATCGGCAGGGCGCCGCTGAGCATGGCGATGCCCATCACGATGTGCATGCAGAAGATCAGCCCGAACACGGCGGCCAGGCCGGCCACCACGTAATGGAAGATCGCCAGCAGGCGCAGGTGGTCGATGTCCTGTGCGGTCAGTGCGGGCGCAACCGGGGCCGGGGGCGGCACCGGTGCGGCGGACAACGGGGGCGTAGCGTCCATGCGGGCTCCTTGGGTGCCGATCAGGCGATGCGGACGCGTTCGGCGCCGCTGGCGGTGACCACCTGGCCGATCGGCCAGTGGTCCAGGCCCTGCGCCTGCACGGCTTCGGACACCGCGGCGACCTGCTCCGGGGCGACGATCAGCACGAAGCCGATGCCGCAGTTGAAAGTGCGCCACATCTCGCTGTCGACCACGGCGCCTTCCTTCTGCAGCCACTGGAACACCGGCGGCAGCGGCCAGGCCGAGGCCTGGATGTCCAGGCCGAGGCCGTCGGGCACCACGCGGATGATGTTCTCGGTCAGGCCGCCACCGGTGATGTGGGCCATGCCGTGGATGGCCGCACCGTGCGACTTCAGCAGCGACAGGATCGGCTTGACGTACAGGCGGGTCGGCGCCATCAGCGCGTCGACCAGCTTGACGCCGTCTTCCAGCTCCAGGTCGGCCGGCTGGCCGGCGCGGTCGTAGATGCGGCGCACCAGCGAGTAGCCGTTGGAGTGCGGGCCGGAGGAGGCGATGCCGATCAGCACGTCGCCGGCGGCCACGCTGGCGCCGTCCTTCAGTTCGCTCTTCTCGACCGCGGCGACGGTGAAGCCGGCCAGGTCGTACTCGCCCGGGGCGTACATGTCGGGCATTTCAGCGGTTTCGCCGCCGATCAGCGCGCAGCCGGCCTCGGTGCAGCCGTTGGCGATGCCGCCCACGACCGCCGCGGCGGTGTCGATGTCCAGCTTGCCGGTGGCGAAGTAGTCCAGGAAGAACAGCGGCTCGGCGCCCTGCACCAGCACGTCGTTGACGCACATGGCGACCAGGTCGATGCCGATCGTATCGTGGCGGTTCAGCTGGTGGGCCAGCTTCAGCTTGGTGCCCACGCCGTCGGTGCCCGACACCAGCACCGGCTCGCGGTACTTGTTGGACAGGTCGAACAGGGCGCCGAAGCCACCCAGGCCGCCCATCACTTCCGGACGGAAGCTGCGCTTGACCAGGGGCTTGATCCGCTCGACCAGCTCGTTGCCGGCGTCGATGTCGACACCCGCGTCACGGTAGGTGAGGGGGGAGGGGGCGGAAGACGGGGTGTTGGTCACGGGCGTCGGCGCTGGCAGGGGTTGAACGGACGATTTTAACAGGCCGCATTGGCGCAAAGTCCGTATTCGGGCAACAATTCCCCCCGGATACGTCGAGCCAATGGATGTCCTGATGCGCCGCAGCCTTATTCCCGCCCTGCTCCTTGCGTTGTGCCTGCCGGTGGCCACGATGGCCCAGAGCGCCCTTCGCACCGAGGGAGATGTCGCCACCGCCAGTGGTGCCTACGAGGCCGAAGTGCCTGTGAACAGCCAGGCCGAGGCCGACCGCAACGGTGGCCTGGCCCGTGCCCTGAGCGTGGTGCTGGGCAAGTTGTCCGGCGACCGCAACGTGACCGCGCGCCCGGGCGTGGTGCAGGCCCTGCGCAACGCCAAGGATTACGTGGCCAGCTACGACTTCAAGCAGGACCAGAGCGTCGGCGCCAGTGGCGCGCCCAGCTACCGGACCCTGCTGGTCGCCCGCTTCCGCGAGGATGACGTCGATGCACTGGTCTCGGCCCTGGGCCTGCCGCTGTGGCCGCAGCCGCGTCCGAAGCCGGTGGTCTGGCTGGCCGTGGACGACGGCAGCGGCCCGCGCCTGGTCAGCGTGCAGCAGGCCAATGCGGCCCGCCCGCTGCTGAACCGCGCCATCGAGCGTGGCTACAAGCTGGGCCTGCCCAGCGGTGGTGCCGCCGAACAGGCGCTGGCCGGGGCCATCTGGCGCCAGGACAGCGCCGCAGTGTCCCGCGCATCGGCCCGCTACTCGCCGCCGATGCAGCTGATCGGCAAGCTGTACCGTGCCAATGGCGGCTGGCAGGCGGACTGGGTGTTCGTCGACAACGGCCGCGAGCTGAACAAGTGGACCACCAAGGACGCCAACGCCATGCGCGCGATGGCCGCCGGTGCCGACGGCGCCGCCGACGCCCTGGTCAAGCGCTACGCCAAGGCCGGTGCAGCGACCGGCGCGGCCGGTACCTACCGCATCGTGGTTACCGGCATCGGCAGCACCGACCAGTACCTGCGCCTGGCCGCCGGCCTGCGCCAGGTGCCGGTGGTGCGCAACGTCACCCCGCTGCGGGCGACGGCCGACCGCCTGGAGCTGAACCTTGAAATGACCACCGGCCTGGCCGGCTTCAACCGGATGCTGGGCGACAACGGCGTGCTGGTGCCGTCGGCGACCCTGCCGGCCCTGCCGGCGCCGATCGATGACAGCACCGGCGCACCGCAGCCGGCCCCGGTCAGCAACGAGTACTGGCTGCGATGACCCAATCCCCGGAAGCGGAAATCGCGCAGTTCCTGCGACGGCTGAAGTACGTGGCCGTCGCCCTGCTGATCGGCTGGGTGGTGTGGCTGCTGGCCCCCATCCTGACCCCGTTCGTGCTGGCCCTGGCGCTGGCCTGGCTGGGCGACCCGCTGGTCGACCGCATCGAGGCCACCGGCCGCTCGCGCAACACCGGCGTGGTGCTGGTGTTCGTGGCGATGGTGCTGGTGGTGACCGCGCTGTTGCTGGTGCTGGTGCCGATGATCGAGCGCCAGATCACCACGTTGATGGCCGCCGTGCCGCAGGCGCAGGCCTGGCTGATGCAGACCGGCATCCCGTGGTTCGAGCAGAAGACCGGCCTGGAAGTAATGCAGTGGATGGACCCGGACCGGCTGATCGAGTGGGTGCGCAGCCACTGGCAGCAGGCCGGCGGCTTCGCCACGACCTTCATGGGCTATGTCTCGCGCTCGGGCTTCACCGTGGTGACCTGGATGGTCAACCTGGCGCTGCTGCCGATCCTGGCGTTCTACTTCCTGCGTGACTGGGACAAGCTGGTCGAGCGCGTCGCCTCGGTGATCCCGCGCAACCACATCGGCACGATCACCAACCTGGCCCGCGAATCCAACGAGGTGCTGGGCGCGTTCATCCGTGGCCAGTTCCTGGTGATGGTGGCGCTGGGCGTGATCTACGCCGCCGGCCTGTCGCTGGTCGGCCTGAAGCTGGGCCTGTTGATCGGCCTGGTGGCTGGACTGATCAGCTTCATCCCGTACCTGGGCGCGACCACCGGCATCGTGATGGCGGTGGTGGCGGCGCTGGTGCAGGCACAGGGCATCGACCTGAAGCTGCTGCTGCTGGTGGGCGTGGTGTTCACCGTCGGCCAGCTGCTGGAAAGCTACGTGCTGACCCCGCGCATCGTCGGCGACAAGATCGGCCTGCACCCGGTGGCGGTGATCTTCGCGGTGATGGCCGGTGGCCAGCTGTTCGGCTTCCTCGGCATGCTGCTGGCGCTGCCGGTGGCGGCGGTCAGCAACGTGCTGCTGCGCTATGCGCACCAGCGTTACCGCCAGAGCGAGCTGTACGTCGGCGAAAAGCCGGCCATCGTGCTTGATGGCGTGATCGACGCACCCCATATCATCCTCGACCCCTACGAGCACGGCCCGGACCCGAAGTGATTGGTGTGCCGCAACTTCCGCTGGCCCTGCATTACCCGCGGGACCAGCGCCTGGAGACCTTCATCGGCGCGCCGGACGGCGCGCTGGCGCAGCTGCGTGCGATCGCGGTGGGCGCCAGCCATGACTGGGTCTACCTGGAAGGTGCGGCGGGCACGGGCAAGACCCACCAGGCGCTGGCGATGTGTTCCAGCGCGCAGCAGGCCGGGCGCCTGCCGACCTACGTGCCGCTGGCCGGCGCGGTTGGCCGGGTGGCGGCGGCGCTGGATGGCCTGGAGCAGCGTGAGCTGGTGGCGCTGGATGGCCTGGATGCGGTGGCGGGCCACCGCGAGGACGAGATTGCACTGTTCGACTTCCACAACCGTGCGCGCGCGGCGGGGATAACGGTGCTGTACACGGCGCAGCATGCGCCGGGCGAGCTGGGCCTGGTGCTGCCGGACCTGCGTTCGCGGCTGGGCCAGTGCGTGCGGGTGCTGCTGCAGCCGCTGGACGAGGAAGGCCGGGCGGCGGTGCTTCGCGAGCGCGCGCTGCGGCGTGGGCTCGCGATCGACGAGGCAGCCATCGAGTGGCTGCTGTCGCATACCGGGCGCGAGCTGGGTGGGCTGATCACGCTGCTGGACTGGCTGGACCGGGAGTCGCTGGCGGCGAAGCGGCGGATCACGGTGCCGTTCCTGCGGCAGGTGCTGGAAGAAGGCCGGCCCCGGTACTGAGGGTGGGGTTTTTTATTGCAGGGCTGCTGCCCTGCACCCGCTAGAGCAACGTCAAGATCAAGTGCTGGCTTCCTGAGGGGAGGCGGGGCGCTGTGGGCGTGCGGGGACGCCGTGAACCCATCCATGAAGTGACCCCCAAAAGTTGGACAGTTGGGGGATCAGGCGGCCAACGCGGCCTGCTGCCGGTACTTTACCGGGCTCAGGCCCTTTAGTTTCAATCGGATACGGTCTTCGTTGTAGTACCGGATGTACTCCATTAGCCCGGCTTCCAGCCTTTCGATGCTGTCAAAGGTCTTCAGGTAGAAGAATTCCGACTTCAGCGTCCCGAAGAAGCTCTCCATGGCCGCATTGTCCAGGCAGTTGCCGCGCCGGGACATGCTCTGTTTCAGCGAGTGCTTTGCGAGCGTGTGGCGGTATTTTTCGTGCTGGTAATGCCAGCCTTGGTCGGAGTGGATCATCGGTCGATCTTCGGGCGAGAGCT